>NZ_FOIH01000009.1:0-317127 GCF_900111535.1 Pseudomonas sp. NFR09 | reverse complement strand
TCTTCTCCACCGCCGACTCCCTGGTCGCCAACAACCTGGTGCTGGCCGTGTACCGCCTGATCACCAACCCGGAGTGCCGCCAGTACATCCTGCGCCAGGCCTTCGAAGAAGCGATCCACACCCACGCCTATCAGTACTGCATCGAATCGTTGGCCATGGATGAAGGCGAGATCTTCAACATGTACCACGAGATCCCATCGGTCGCCAAAAAGGCCGCCTGGGGCCTGAAGTACACCCGCTCGATCTCCGATCCGAAGTTCGAAACCGGCACCGTCGAAACCGACAAGGAACTGCTGCGCAACCTGGTCGCCTACTACTGCGTATTGGAAGGCATCTTCTTCTATTGCGGCTTCACCCAGATCCTGTCCATGGGCCGTCGCAACAAAATGACCGGTGTCGCCGAGCAGTTCCAGTACATCCTGCGTGACGAGTCGATGCACCTGAACTTCGGTATCGATGTGATCAACCAGATCAAAATCGAAAACCCACACCTGTGGGATGCCGAGATGAAGGAAGAAGCGACCCAGATGATCCTGCAAGGGACTCAACTGGAGATCGAATACGCTCGCGACACCATGCCGCGTGGGGTGTTGGGCATGAATGCGGCGATGATGGAGGATTACCTCAAGTTCATCGCTAACCGTCGTCTGTCGCAGATTGGGTTGAAGGAAGAGTACCCAGGGACGACTAACCCGTTCCCGTGGATGAGCGAGATCATGGATTTGAAGAAAGAGAAAAACTTCTTCGAGACCCGTGTGATCGAATACCAGACTGGCGGCGCGCTGAGCTGGGATTGATTCCTGAGCCAGGCCTCACCCATGAAGCCCTGACGTGTTCAGGGCTTTTTTGTGCGCGGTGAATTGCCACTTTTTGAAGCACATCAGGCTGACCTCCTCGCCCAGAAGGGTTCGGATTGCATCACCAATGCTGTAGCCTTGTGCCCCAATTGCCATCAGCGTTGTCACCGGTCGAGTGACCGGGATGCCTTCACCGAGGCGCGTTACAGCAACGTCGGAAGGTTGGCACGGGAGTAAACTCCCGCTGTCACACCTGATGCACACTCAAAAAATACCCGATAGGACCGAGGCCAACCCGTGAACCCAGACATGCTCGAAGCCGGCCCCGCTGACGCCAAAGTACTTTCCGTCTTTGACTTCGACGGCACCCTGACCCACCACGACAGTTTCGTGCCCTTCCTCAAGTTTGCCTTTGGCCCCGGTGAGTTCTACGGCCGGATGGTCAAGCTGGCGGTGCCGGGGCTGCGCTTTCTGGTGCGGCAGATCAGCCGGGATGAGTTGAAGGCGCAGTTGATCCGCACCTTTATGACCGGGGTGGAGAAGGCATGGGTGCAACAGAAAGCCGAGGAGTATTGCCAGAAGACCTGGGCGCGACTGATGCGGCCGACAGGGGTGTTATCGGTGGAGCAGGAGTTGGGCTCCGGGGCGGAGGTCACGCTGTGTTCGGCGTCGCCGGCATTAGTGTTGCAGCCGTTTGCCAATCGGCTGGGGATCAAGTTGATCGGCACGGAGCTTGAGGTGGTCGACGGGGTGTTGACTGGCAAGCTCACCGGGAATAACTGCCGGTGTGAGAACAAGGTGTTGCGGCTTGAGGCGGTGTACGGGGATTTGGGCGAGTATCGGCTGCGGGCCTGGGGCGATACGCGTGGGGATCGGGAGTTGCTGGCGGCGGCGCAGGATGCGCATTTTCGGCATTTTCATGCGAAGAAGAAGCGCAAGCAGCTGCGGTAGTCGCGCACTAGCAAGGGGTGCTAGGGGTTGAAAGATTGAATTACGTTGCCCCGAAATCTCGTTCTTCGAGGGACACATCAATGGGTGTTTCGCTGACGTCGAGTCGCTCCTGAACAATCTGATTCAACTTCAGAACCTCCAATCGATTATCCTCAGACATAAAGTCGTCAGACACTGATTCGCCATGGAGAAAATAGCTGTCCCAGGTGCTTTCCGCTGGGGGGCTGTTTTTTGTTTGAGTCATGAGCATCCCTCCTTTGGGTTGGCTGAAGACAATACAAGCCAGCTTGTTTGTTGCCTAGGCGGAAAATGTATCGATGCGAATGGCAGGTTCGCCAGGGAAACCGATTCGATCCCTTCGCAGCCTCGCCGAAGCTCGACAGCTCCCACATTTGATCTTCGCCGAGCCCAGATTCGTGTTTGGCAGGAGGTCTATGCCGTGGCTTTGAGGTCCACGCCCAACGCCGTCGCAAAGGCTTTTACCATCGGGCTGCGCGGGGCGTTGTGGCGAAGGATGAGGTTGAAGTCGGTGCTCAAGTGCACTTGCTCCGGGCACAGTGCCCGTAGGCGCCCTTCTCTTACCAATGGCGCGGCGTAGTGTTCGGGCAAGAAGCCCAGGAAACGGCCAGTAAGGATCAGGATCGCGACGGCTTCGACTTGTGAGGCCGAGGCGGACTGGCTGTCATAGTTGACGAAGTTGGCCTTGTCGCGATGAATCGCATAGCGATGGTTGACCACTTCGTATTGGCGCAGCACTTCCGGTGTGATTTCACTCGCGTTGAACAGTGGATGCCCTACGGCACAGTAGGCGTGGGCCTTTTCCTCATACAGCGGGAAATAGTCGAATTCTTCACGGCGCTGGTACACCGGCACGATGCCGACGATCAAGCGCCCTTCCACCACGCCGCGTTCAACTTCGTCCAATTGTGAGGCATGCAGGCGCAATCTAATCTTTGGCGATTCGCTATGTAATTTCCCCAACGCGGTAATGAGCGGGGAATTAACGTCGGTCACCGTGTTATCAATAACGCCCACACTAAGGTCACCAATAAGCTCGTTCTGCGCCGAACTAAGCTTGTCGCGAAAACTGTCCACCGAGGTAAATAACTCGATGGAAGCCTGATACACCAACTTGCCTTCTTCGGTCAGCCCAAACCCTTCGCGACCCCGGGTGCACAGGCGCATGCCGATGCGAATCTCAAGGTCGGAGATCTGTTTGCTGATGGCCGCCAGGCCCACGTTCAGCTCGTTTTGCGCGGCACTGAAGCCGCCGGCTTCGACCACGGCCATGAACACGCGCAGCAGTTTGAAGTCCAGCCCGCTCAACTGCAGGGGCGGTCTTGTGCCGGGTTTGGGTAGCAGGTTTCCAGAAGTGGAAAGTGGGGTTTCCATAATACGCGTTGACCTCAAGTGCCATATTCAACAGGCTTCAACCCAATCCTTGAACATAGCCAGGCGGCGATAATGAACATAAACATCCGCCCTTGGCAACCTTGAATACGGCGCGTCAGACGCTGGTTCAGTCTAGTTGAAAACTTATTTTTACTGCCTCCGACTCTTCTAAAAACAAGCGTGAGGAACAACCATGTCCCAGCCCACCGACCGCCTTTGGGGCGCTCGTTTCAAGACCGGCCCGTCTGTTGCATTGGCCGCGTTGTCGCGTTGCCCTGAGCGCTATTTCCGCCTGACACCCTACGACCTGGCCGGCTCCCGTGCCCATGCCCGTGAATTACAGCGCGCCGGTTTGCTGGATGAGTCGGAGACCCTGCGCACCCTCGACGCGCTGGACGGTATTGGCGCAGATTTCGCCGCCGGCACGCTGCATCCGACCCTGGATGACGAGGACGTGCACACCTTCATCGAACGCGTATTGACCGAGCGCCTTGGTGCCCTGGGCGGAAAATTGCGCGCCGGGCGTTCGCGTAACGATCAGACCGCCAACGATTTGCGCCTTTTCCTACGGGACCATGCGCGCACCATCACCACTGAAGTACTGGGTTTGCAGCAGGCGCTGGTGGATCAGGCCGAGCAGCATATCGAGAGCATTTGCCCCGGCTTCACCCACTTGCAGCAGGCGCAGCCGATTGTGTTCGCCCACCACTTGCTGGCCCATGCCCAATCGATGTTGCGGGATGTACAGCGTTTGGTGGATTGGGATGCACGCACGGCTTTGTCGCCTTTAGGCGCAGCCGCAATGGCAGGTTCTGCGATTGCCCGTCAGCCAGAACATTCCGCTAAGGAAATGGGCTACACCGGGCCGTGCGAAAACTCCATCGACGCGGTGGCCAGCCGTGACCATGTAGCGGAGTTCCTGTTTGTGGCGGGCATGCTCGGGGTGAATATTTCGCGCCTGTCCGAAGAGTTTTGCCTGTGGTCCTCGCGGCAATTTCGCTGGGTGGTGCTGGACGATGCCTACGCTACCGGCAGCTCGATCATGCCGCAGAAAAAGAACCCGGACATTGCCGAATTGGCGCGCGGCAAGGCTGGGCGCTTGATTGGCAACCTGACCGGCTTGATGTCGACGCTCAAATCATTGCCGCTGTCGTACAACCGTGATTTGAGTGAAGACAAGCACAGCGTGTTGGACAGCGTGGATACATTGCTGCTGGTGTTGCCGGCGATGGCCGGAATGGTTGCGACCATGAAGGTGCAGGTACAAGAGCTGCGGCGTCAGGCGCCGATGGGCTTCACCTTGGCGACTGAGGTGGCGGATTGGTTGGCCACCCGTGGCGTGCCGTTTAAAGAGGCCCACGAGATCACCGGCGCGTTGGTGCAGGCCTGTGAGAAGCATGAGATTGAGTTGTGGGAAGCCTCGCCGGCGATGTTAGCGGAGGTGGATGCACGACTCACACCAGAAGTGCGCGACTGCCTGACCCTGGAAGCGGCGATTGCGGCGCGCAGTGGGTGGGGTGGAACAGCGCCGGAGCGGGTTCGGGAGCAGATTGGGCGGTTGAAGTCCGCATTAGCGGCTCAACAGCAGTGGGCAGAGAGTTATCAGGGGTTCCGGATTTAAATCTGCGGTGTTTGGGCTGGCGTCTTCGCAGGCAAGCCAGCTCCCACATTTGGACCGCGTACAGTAGTTAGAGCGTTGTAAGTTTTGGAGATTCACCATGAACCAAACCCCGGCCGAGCGCTTGGCAGCCGAGCGCAAGTTGTCCGAGAACCAGTTCGATATCACGCAGTACGAACACGTGCCGCGTCGTTATTACGGGCGGATGTTCTTTGCCACGTTGATCGTGATCGTGTTGGCTGCATTGCTGCGTGCCTTCGCCAACGGCCAGATCGAATGGTCCTACATCGGGCAGTTCCTCACGTCTGAGGCCATCCTCTGGGGCCTGGTCAACACCATCGTCATGTCGATCCTGGCCATGGCGCTGGGCGTGGTGATCGGGGTGATCACGGCGATCATGCGCATGTCGGCCAACCCGATCCTGCGCTACGTGGCAATCACCTACACCTGGCTGTTTCGCGGTACGCCGCTGATCCTGCAGCTGCTGCTGTGGTTCAACCTGGCGTTGATCTTCCCGGTGATCGCGATTCCCGGTCTGTTCAGCATCGACACCGTCGACCTGATGACGCCGTTCGTGGCCGCCCTGCTCGGCCTGAGTATCAACCAGGGTGCGTACACCGCCGAAGTGGTGCGCGCCGGTTTGCTCTCGGTCGACACCGGCCAGTACGAAGCCGCCAAGTCCATCGGCATGCCGAGCCTACAAGCACTGCGTAGGATCATTCTGCCGCAGGCCATGCGGGTGATCATTCCGCCTGTAGGCAACGAGTTCATCAGCATGGTGAAAATGACCAGCCTGGCCAGCGTGATCCAGTATTCGGAACTGCTGCACAACGCGCAAAACATCTACTACGCCAACGCCCGGGTCATGGAGCTGCTGATTGTGGCCGGCATCTGGTACCTGGCGGTGGTGACTGTTCTTTCATTTGGCCAAAGCCGCCTCGAGCGCCGCTTTGCCCGCGGCGCCGGCAAGCGTTCGTAAGTCTGGGTCGAGGAGAATTGCCCCATGAGAAGCATCGTCAAGGCCGTCAACCTGAATAAGTACTACGACCAGTATCACGCGCTGCGCGACATCAATATCGAGGTCGAGCAAGGCGAAGTGATGTGCATCATCGGCCCGTCCGGCTCGGGTAAAAGCACCCTGCTGCGCTGCGTCAACCAGTTGGAAAAAATCGACAAGGGCGGCCTGTGGGTCGACGGCGAACTGGTGGGTTACCGCGTGGTCGGCAACAAGCTGCATGAGATGAATGAATCGCAGATTGCCCGCCAGCGCCTGGCCACCGGCATGGTGTTCCAGCGTTTCAATTTGTTCCCGCACATGACCGTGCTGCAAAACATCATCGAAGGCCCGTGCCAGGTACTCAAGCGTTCGCCCAAGGAAGCCACCGAGGACGCCCTGGAGTTGCTGGCCCGCGTCGGCCTGGCGGACAAACGCAATGCCTATCCGGTGGAGTTGTCCGGCGGGCAACAACAGCGTGTGGCGATCGCCCGTGCGCTGGCGATGCGCCCCAAGCTGATGCTGTTTGACGAACCGACGTCAGCCCTCGACCCTGAGCTGGTAGGAGAAGTGCTGTCGGTGATGCGCGACCTGGCCACCACTGGCATGACCATGATCGTGGTCACCCATGAGTTGGGCTTCGCCCGCGAGGTCTCCAACCGCATGGTGTTTATGGATGCCGGCCAGATTGTGGAAGCCGGCAGCCCCGAAGAAATTCTAATAAGCCCACAAAACCCGCGTACCCAAAGCTTTATTTCTGCCGTTCGCACTTAACTAAAAAACAAACGAGAACGCCTCCATGAAGAAAATAGTTATCCCCACGTTGCTCGCAGGCCTGATGGCCTCTTCCGTTGTTTTCGCGGCATTGCCGGCGGCAATCAAGGACAAGGGTGAGATCAGCGCGGCCATCGTGCCGAACTACCCGCCGATGGACTTCAAGGACCCGGCCACCAACAAGATCACCGGCCTGGATTTCGACCTGGGCAACGCCCTCGCCGAGCGCCTGGGCGTGAAGATCAAGTGGCAGGAAACCGGCTTCGAGCAGATGCTCAGCGGCCTGACCACCAAGCGCGTGGACATCGTGCTGTCAGGCATGACCGACACCGCCGAGCGCCAGAAAGCGGTGACCTTCATCGACTACTTCACCAGCGGCCCGCAGCTGTACACCCTGGCCAAGCGTGACGACCTCAAGGAATTGACCGACCTGTGCGGTAAAAAAGTCGGCACCAGCCGCCGTACCACCTGGCCGTCGGAAATTGCCGCGTGGAGCAAGGAAAACTGCGAAGCGGCGGGTAAACCGGCGATCGTGGTGATCGGCACTGAGGGCTCGGCGGATGCACGGGCGCAGTTGCAACAGAACCGCCTGGACGCGGCGATGCAGGGCAGCGAGACCATTCCTTATCTGATGTCGCTGGATAAAGGCAAGTACAAGCCGGTGGGCCTGGCGATTTCCAAGCAGTTCACCGGGCTTGGGATTGAGAAGAGCAACACAGAATTGGTCACGGCGATCAGTGAAGCGTTGCAAGGCATGATCGATGATGGGACCTACGGCAAGATTCTGAAGAAGTGGGACCTGGAGCAAGGTGCGGTCGAGAAGATCACCATCAACTCCGGCCAATAACTCGATCTGAACAATGTGGGAGGGGGCTTGCTCCCGAGAGCGGTCTATCAGCCAAGCATCTGGTGACTGAGCCACCGCCATCGGGGGCAAGCCCCCTCCCACCCTGGATTTTCGTTGTCCACAAAGATAACAAGGACACCCGCCCCACCGTGGCCACCTACTCCCTGGTAATCCGCCGCCTGATGATTTGCTCGGTGACCATCGTGGTCAGCCGCGCCATGACCAGCCCGTTGCTGGCCCTGTTGCTGAGTACCCGCCTGGGCCTGAACCAGCAGGACATCGGCTTGCTGATGGGCATCGCGGTGTTTATCGCGACATTGCTGGGCCTGTACGGTGGCTACATCATCGACCGCCTGGAAAAGCGCAAGCTGCTGATCCTGGCCATGCTCTCCAGCTCCATCGGTTTTCTATTGCTGACCTTTGCCAGCAACCTCTACCTCACCACCCTGACCCTGGTCATCACCGAAGCGGCGTCGGCGCTGTTCCTGATTGGCTCAAAAGCCATCATCAGCGAGAACCTGCCGGTGGGCGAGCGTGCCAAGGTGTTTTCCCTGCGCTACACACTGACCAACGTCGGCTACGCCACAGGCCCGATGGTCGGCGTCGTGATTGCCGGCCATATGCAACTGGCACCGTTCCTGATCGCCAGCGCGATCGCCTTTGGCAGCCTGTTCCTGATGATTGGCATCCCGCCCACCCAACGGGATGACAGCAACAAGCCCTTGAGTTTCCTCATCACCCTGCGCACCTTGCGCAACGACCGCACGCTGATTCTGTTCACCAGCGGCAGCCTGCTGAGCACCATTGTCCATGGGCGCTACACCTTGTATCTGTCGCAGTTTTTGCTCGTAGCCTACAAACCTGCCGAGGCGCTGAAGATTCTGTCTGCGGTACTGGCCTGCAATGCCATCACTGTGATTTTGATGCAGTACCAGATCGGCCGTTTCCTCAAGCGTGAGCAACTGCGCTATTGGATCGTGCTAGGTACGTTGCTGTTCATTGCCGGGCTTATCGGTTTCAGCCTCGCAAACAGCCTGGTCACCTGGTGCCTGGCAATGTTCGTGTTCACCCTGGGCGAGATGATCATCTACCCCTCCGAGTTCCTGTTTATCGACACCATCGCACCTGATGCGCTGCGCGGCAGTTACTACGGTGCGCAGAACCTGGCGGCATTTGGCGGGGCAATGAGCCCAGTGATTTGCGGCTATCTGTTGATCAATGCCACGCCGGCCAGCATGTTCTATGCGTTGGGGGCACTGACTGCGGTAGGTGGCACCTTGTGTTTCTTGAGTGGACGACGGGTAGCAGGTTCTTGCTGATATTTACCCAGGATCCCGCTATTAATAGCGAAACCTCCCACGGACCAGCGCCCCATGAAATTCGATACGGCCTACAGCCTGAGTCTCGATGACAAGCTGTCGATCTACGACGTACGAGACCTGAATTTCGACGAAACCGCCGACTTCGATTCCGACAGAGATCGCTTCCTGTGCCCCAACGACGAATGCCGGGCAGCGTTTGATACCAACAATACCCTGAGCACCTTCAACGCCAAAAACGTCAATTACCTGCGCACGCCGCACTTCAAGAACAAGACCGGCACCCAACACATCGATGGCTGCCGCTACGCCAGCACGCACAAGACCACCGCCGGCGAAAGTGATGACGAGCGTGAGGACAATTTCCCATCGGAATTTGTCCTCACACGCCGCCAGTACGAGCGCAAGATCCCGTTGGCGGGCACCGAAGGAAGCATGCCACTAGAACCAACCAAGACCCCCTCAGACCGCAACTCCGTTTCCCACGGCGCCAGCGACACCACACCAGACAAAACCAGCGTGTTCGCCCACCCGGTGGAATGCTATGTGTCCAACATCGACGACAAGGACAAGCTCAAGTCCATGCCGTTGAAGATCGGCGACCACACCGCCACCTACTGGACGTTCTTCAAGAAGATCGAATACCTGCAGGACAACAAGGGCCTGATCTACTGGGGCAAGATCAAAGAAATCAAGGACTACACCAGCAGCTTTCGCATCGATTTCGAAAAGAAGGCGTGGCTCGACAAGAAGCCCTACTCGGTCAACGTCTACCTGAGCAAGAAACTCATCGAGAACTACCGCAAGCGCAAGGCATTCCTGGAGCAGATCAAGGCGGCGGTGGACAGTGAGCGGGCGTTGTACTGCTTCTTCTATGGGGTGACGCCGGAGCTGAAACAGGTGCCGAGCAAGAAAAACCCCGAGCAGACGTTCGGGGTGTTCAGCGCGAATATCGAGAACCTGGATCACCTGATCATTCGCGAGGCGCCAGGGGTGGAATAACGGGTCGTTGAACATCCAGTTGATGAGCGGTCAAAACAACTGTACAAAAACACAGTATAGTTTGCCCTCCCCCGTCGAATCCTGGAGAAAACCCATGTCCTCTCTGGCAATGAGCTCTTTCGTAGAACAGCAGATCGTCCTGCATCAATTCACCGCCAAACACAGCGTGCAAGCGCGCGCGATGCTGGGCTGGAGCAGGGAACACCTGGCTATTCAGGCCGGCGTGGCGGTCGAAGCGGTTCAACAGTTTGAAAATCAATACGACGTGGGGGATGAAACCCGCCTGGCATTGGCGTTTCGGTTGGAAGCTGAAGGGCTGGCGTTCTTCCCGGGGTTTGCGCCGGGGTGGGGGATGAGTGCGCGCCGCTTTGACACCGCCACAACCGAACACGCGGCGCAAGGGATCATCTCTCGGTTGATCGGCGCAACTTCGTCATCACTTGACTCACCAACGCCACAACCTAATGGTGTGTAGCGCTTCAGGCCTGCAGTTGCAGTGCCCGGCGCATCAATTTGGGCCCCTGGCCCTGGGGCCAAACCTGTCACATCGCAAACCCGCCTTACGCTACGGTTCGAGTTGATCAAGGGAGACGGACCTCTGCTGTGCATCTGCCAGCAGAGGTTGAATCAACCTTATGCGAGGTTTGTAGGTTCCTCTATAGTGGCGCCTGTATCAACGGGTGCTGGCGAGAAGGGCGTCCCCGGAAGAAAGGCGGGTTCCTTGATCGACGGGGAAGCTTGTTCATAGACATAAGCAGCCGAGAGTAAGGCCGCTTCACTGTTAGCTGTGCCATATAAATAGAGCGCTGTAGGCATACCTTCATCATCCATCCCGGACGGGATGGACATGCCCGGGTAGCCCGCAGCGGCGGCGTAATAATAGTTGTGAGAAAGAAAGTTCGACACCATGGCATCGAGTTTGTGTTCTTTGATGGGATCATCGATGATTTTCTGGAAAATCGGAACGATATCCTGCCACAACTGATCGCGCCTCTCCTGGGTCACGTTCAGATCGTTGATGATTTCCAGAAGCTTCTGGTCAGGCTCTCCTGGCTGCAAGTGACGTTTGTTGAAAGCTATCACTTCCGAGATCGACTTGACCGGCAACCCCTCCCGACCTGCCAGGTAATTTTCCAGTTGTTGTTTGACGTCTGCAAACAACGCTTCGTTATAGTCCTTGTAGGTTTGTTCAGTAATGCCTTCATCCAATTGTCCGACCGGAACCAAGATAGCGCCCCTATCCTTCAACACTTCGATTGCAGCCTCATAGTGCTTTCGGTCTGCCCGTTTCGCCGGGTCTTTGGCATCCTCTTCAGACAGTTCAGGCAGCGGTGTGTAGCCAATTCTCTTGCCTTTCAAGGCATCAGACCGCAGGCCTTCAGTGTAGCGCTTGCTTTCGGTCATTGCGTTGAGTGCCTCTGCCGCATCCCGGACATTACGTGTGAAGGTGCCTATCGTATCCATACGTGAACTGGTCATGACACCCTCGGTACTGACCAGTCCAACCGTGGTTTTCAGACCGAAAACACCGTTGTAGGCAGCCGGGGTAATGATCGAACCACTGGTTTCCACCCCTAACGCCAGAGGAACATGCCCTTGGGCAACCGCAACAGCAGAACCGGAACTCGACCCAGCCACCTGGCCTCCCAACCGATGTGGGTTGAGCGTCTGGCCACCTCGGGAACTCCACCCATCAACGGGTAATTCAGAGCGGAAGTTGGAAAATTCACTCATGTTGGTTTTGCCCACAACCACCGAACCAGCCTTCAGCAATTTGTCCACGACCTTGGCGTTCTTTGGCGCCGGCGCGCCTACCAATGCCTTGGAACCTGCACTTGTCTGCATACGGTCCTTGGTTTCAAAAACGTCTTTCAACGCAACCGGAACGCCGTGTAAGTATCCACAAGAGAGGCCTCTGGCACGCTCCTGATCGCGCATTTGCGCCTGCTTGCGGGCATCGGGGTTGATTTCTATAAACGCGTTGCCACCTTGCAACCCGCGATCAATATTGGCGATTTGTTTCAGCGAGTCGTTCACCAGCGATTCTGAAGTGGCTTGGCCTTTTGCCATTTCCTCTGACATTTGAAAGGCACTCTTGAAGCCTTGCGGCTGATTCAAAAGTGCCTGCAGCACACCGTCTGTTAATCCGCCTGCGATAATCGGTCCGGTCATAAACTGCCTCACTACTTGACTGAATGTCAGGCTATCGGTCGATAACCCGACATCAGTCTAAGAAGTCCCCCGTGGACAACCGTTGAGGCTAATCCTGCTCCGGGGTCCGATCATTTACTACTCGATGTAGGCATCCGCAAGGAATCTTTCAGTAACCGACGATAGAACCGAACCAGTACCAGTATGCGGTCACCGGCCCAACGAGCACCGTAAAACCACAGTTTCGTCCCGTCCTCAAGCAGCTCGCATGCTCCGGGATACCCGCTGGCGCACGCGCCATGAAACGCTGCGCTTTTACTTTCGGACACAAGGGCATCAAGACTTTGCTCACCGACGCGCTCATCGATCTCATTGCGAGTATACGCAACGAATGGATTGGCCCTGTCACCTCGCAAGGCATCCAGCGCCACCAGTTGCGCGCCCGCCGAGCGCAAGGTATCCAGGGCTTGTAGGAAAGCAGGACTGTGGTCTACGGCCTCGCTTGCACCGGGTCCAACGTAACGGTTGGCAAACCCTATGCGCCAGCCAACCAATACCTGAGTGCGGGTGAAGGGGCTGTTGTTCATCACGGGAGGGACTTCAGCCATCAACGGCCCCGAGGGGTCAATACCACTCAATGCGATCAATGACAGCGACGGGTCGCGCGGGGGTTTGAGGGCAAGTCCCGGGGCGTCATACCCCGGGATCGGGACGCCCCCTCGGGTGCCATGAGCCTGGGGATCGACACCGAAAACGATACCACGAGGGCTTGTATGCTCTTGGGCTGTCGTTGCCTGGGCTGACGAGTCAGTGAGCGCAGACACCGGTTGCCCCGTCGGACAGGGCAACCCCGCCTGCCAATATTTCTTACATTTGCACTCCATGAAATATGTCCCCCGACACATAAATTTCCGGGGATCATCGCACCGTTGCCTGGCGCCTGTCGCAGCTCTGAAACAGCTTGAAAACTCCTTTTTCCATAGCCCCCTCCGTCAGCCTGCGAGGTGTTCCTGTGCCCCCTGGGTTTCCACCTCCAGCCACCACGCACCTCCACGCTCTGGCTGATTCAAGCTGAACGCCTGCCCCATCTGCGGCGTAGTGATCGACACGTTGCGCTCCCAGGCCAGGGCCATGATGCGGTCGAACGGCTCATGCCAGGCATGGAACGCCAGGTCGAAAGTGCCATTGTGAATCGGCAGCAACCAGCGGCCCTTGAGGTCGATATGCGCTTGCAGGGTTTGCTCTGGCTGCATGTGCACATGGGGCCAGTCGACGTTGTAAGCACCTGTTTCCATCAGTGTCAGGTCAAATGGACCGTACTGTTCGCCGATGCGTTTGAAACCGTCGAAGTAACCCGTGTCACCGCTGAAGAAAATCCGCCGAGGTCCATCGATCATCACCCAGGAACACCACAGGGTCTGGTTGGCATCAAACAGACCGCGCCCGGAAAAATGTTGCGCAGGGGTGGCGACAAACCGAACGCCATCCACCTCGGTGCCCTGCCACCAATCCAGCTGGCGCACCTTGCTGCCATCCACCCCCCACTTGACCAGGATGTCGCCCACGCCCAGCGGCGCAAGAAAATAACGAGCCTTGTCGGCCAATTGGACGACAGCCTTGCGGTCAAGGTGGTCGTAGTGGTTGTGGGAAAGAATCACCGCCTCCAGGGGCGGCAACTCTTCAAGGCTGATGGGCGGCTGATGGAAGCGCTTGGGGCCGGCCCAACTGAACGGTGAGGCGCGCTCGGCAAATACCGGGTCGGTTACCCAGAATTTACCGCGCATTTTCAGCAACACGGTGGAATGTCCAAGGCGGAATACGCTGTGATCCGGGGCCGCCAGCAATTGCTCGCGCGTCAGCGGTTGTACCGGAATCTGCCCCACCGGCCGCGTGCTGCGGGGTTTGTTGAACAGCATGTTCCAGAAAATGCGCAAGGTCTTGCCGAAGCCACCGTGCTGCACGGGGGCATCGTTGCTGAAGTGCCCTTGGCCTTGCTTGGGCGCTGCTGGCGAAGAATCGACACGGGACGAGATCGTGGCCATTACCGGGTGACTCCTACGGATCGCTTATAAATTACACTGCACAGTGTAGTTTCAAGATTGCAACAAAACCCGGAGCAAGTAAACTACCGAGTGTAATTTTCGTCCAAGAGCCGAGCCCCACCCATGACTGCCCCTCAACGCCTCACCGACCGTAAACGCGAAGCCATTGTGGCTGCGGCCATCGCCGAATTTCGCGCAAACGGTTTCGAGGTCACCAGCATGGACAAGATCGCCGCCACTGCCGGCGTATCCAAGCGCACCGTGTACAACCACTTCCCCAGCAAGGAAGAATTGTTCGCAGAAATTCTTCATCAGCTCTGGGCCAGCAGCGTCGCCCAACTTGACGTCAGCTACGCCAGCGACCGCCCATTGCGCGAACAACTGCGCGGGTTGTTGGAGGCGAAGATGAAGATGATGTCGGACACCAATTTCCTCGACCTGGCCCGGGTCGCCATCGCCGCCACCATCCATTCGCCGGAACGTGCGCAAGACATGGTCACCCGCCTGAGCCAACGCGAAGAAGGCTTCACCCAATGGGTTCGCGCCGCCCAGGCAGACGGCCGGCTCAACTGCTCCGACCCGGCCTTCGCCGCCCACCAGATCCAGAGCCTGCTCAAGGCCTTCGCCTTCTGGCCACAGATTACCCTCGGCCAACCCACCCTGGATGCCGCCCACCAGGCCAGCGTGATCGAGTCGGCCATCGACCTGTTCCTCGCCGGCTACGAAGTCACCCTGCCCCGCCAGCCATAAAAAACCTGTTGTGTGAGCGACATTCCAGGTCGCTTTTGACGCATTCGCCCTCTGTTTTGCGCAAATGGCCTGGAAGGACACTGATTATTCCCACGCGAATAACTGACAATATTCACAGGCATTATCCGATCAACGGTTGATCCAGCGAACGCGCGCCACCGTATCTGCAAAAAACAGCTGCCCCAGGAATTTATGGAAAACAGACAAGGCAAAGGGCTTTCATTTGCCAAGCGTATCTACAAGCCAAGGATCATCGGCCTTTCTATCGGCTGCATCAGCGTCAGCGGCGCCCTTTACACTCTCGCCATGCCGGGCTGGGTGTGGGCACTCCTGCTGTTCAACGGGTTTGCCTGGGCGCATGTGGCGTATCAACTGTCGGCCCGCTCGCGGTACCCCTACCAGGCCGAACAACGCAACCTGCTGTATGACTCGCTGCTCGGCGGCTTCTGGGCCGCCGCCACGCAGTTCACGCCACTGACGGCCGTGACCATTCTGTCGATGATGACCATGAATAACGTCGCCGCCGGCGGCAAGCGCCTGTTCCTGCGTGGCCTGTGCGCACAAGGGCTTGGAATCGGCGTGGCCAACGCGCTGTTCGGCATCCGGTTCAACCCCGATGTCAGCCTGCTGCAGGTCTACACCTGCCTGCCGATGCTGACGCTCTACCCCATGGCCATCGGCATGGTCTGTTATCAACTGGCAATCAAACTCTCCGAACACAAGCGCGCCCTCAGCGCCCTGAGCCGCACCGACAGCCTCACCGGGCTGCTCAATCACGGCTCCTGGAAGGACCTGCTGCACCTCAAGTTCCACAAGTGCCGGCAGCAGCGGAGCCACGCCACCATTGCCTTGATCGACATCGACCACTTCAAGCAGATCAACGACACCCACGGCCATATCGTCGGCGATGCGGTACTGCGGCAGTTGAGCCTGGAGTTGCGGCGCAACCTGCGGGAAAACGACCTGGCCGGTCGTTACGGGGGCGATGAGTTCTGTGTGATTCTTCCGCAAATGCCGTTGGAACAGGCTGCCGAAATCATGGAACGCATGCGCGAAACTTTCAGCAATTACCGCAACCCGCAGATCCCCGAATTGCGGGTCAGCCTGAGTATCGGCCTGGCCGATTTCCAACCCTTCTTCAGCGATGCCGCGATGTGGCTGAATGCAGCGGATCGCGCGCTGTACGCCGCCAAGGACACCGGGCGCAACCGGGTCAATGTCAGCGACGAAGTGATCGCCCATTCCGCCTGAAGTCGTCCTACGACTCCTCGTCTGCAAAGACCAGAAAGCACCCAACAAGAAAGCATAATGCCACCACTGGTCGCCTACCCAAAAAAGGTCCTCCCACACGGGCGAACTTCTTGTCAGGCTGATCACTCTGAACCCGTTGTCCCACCCCCCTCTGTCAGCACAAGGAAGCTGGCAATGAGCAAGTCAACCGTGTGGCGTACGCCTTACGGGGGCAGGCGCATATCCAAGGAAACCCCAGAGTCTGCTTGCCCGAGCACCGCACATGCTATTCAACACACATAAAAGAACCATCAGCACCCAGCAACACACCATCGCCCAACAGGCCAGCCTGCTGGACGCCATCGAGCGCTCCATGGCGGTGATCGAATTCGACCTGTCCGGCAATGTGCTGCGCGCCAATGCCAATTTCCTGCAGACCATGGGCTACCGCGCCGAGCAGGTAGAGGGCCAGTCCCATCGAATGTTCTGTACCCCGGCCTTCGCCCGTAGCCCCGAGTACAGCCAACTGTGGTCAAACCTGCGCAACGGCCAATTCCAGTCCGGCACCTTTGAACGGGTGGCCGGCGATGGCCAGTCGGTGTGGCTGGAAGCCAGCTACAACCCAGTGCGTGATGACGCGGGCCTGGTGACCAAAGTGGTGAAATACGCGATGGACGTCACCCCGCGCCTGCAGGCCGAAAGCGAAGCCAATGCCAAACTGGATGCCATTGGCCGCGCCATGGCGGTGATCGAGTTCAACCTCGACGGCACCATCATCACCGCCAACGCCAACTTCCTGCAGCGCATGGGTTACACCCTGGCGCAGATCCAGGGCCAGCATCACCGAATGTTCTGCAGCGCGGCACTGGCCAGCAGCTCAACCTACGGCGACTTCTGGAAACGCCTGAACCAAGGGGAAATGTTCAGCGGCCAGTTCGAGCGGGTGGATAAAAACGGCCAGGTCGTGTGGCTCGAAGCCAACTACAACCCGGTGTACGACGCCAGCGGGCGGCTGTGCAAAGTGGTGAAGTTCGCCTCGGACATCACCGCCCGCGTGCAACAGCATGCGGCGGACGCGCAGAGTGCGGCGCAGGCCTATCACCTGTCCTTGAACACTCAGGACATGGCAGAAAAAGGTGCCGAGGTGATTCAGAAAACAGCCAACGGCATGCGCGAAATTTCTGCCGACATCGACGGTTCCTCACAACTGATCGCCAAGCTCGGTGATCGTTCGCAACAGATCACTGCCATCGTCAACACCATTCGCGGTATCGCCGACCAGACCAACCTGCTGGCCCTAAACGCCGCCATCGAGGCCGCGCGTGCGGGTGAACAAGGCCGTGGTTTCGCCGTGGTAGCCGACGAAGTCCGGCAACTGGCGGCGCGCACCAGCGGCTCCACCACGGAGATTTCCAGCATGATCGCGATGATTCAGGCTGAAACCCGACAAGCCATCGACAGCATGGACGCCACCCGCGACCGCGCCGCCCAAGGCGTTGAAATGGCCAACCAGGCTGGCACAGTTATCCTGCAGATTCGCCAAGGCACCAGCGAAGCGGTGCAGGCGGTGAGTGCATTCGCCAACGAGCGTGGCGGCAACTGACCCGATCTTCATACGGAGTGCCGGGGGCTCGGTCTATAGTGCTGGTTGTTCTTCAAGCATGAGATCCGAGCCCGCCATGACCCCAGAAAAGCCCGAAGCCACCCCCGTCGACCACCTGCGCTTCCACCGCCCCCACGCCCACCTGGCGCCGACCTTCGGCAACGACACCTTTGCCCTCAAGGCCGAAGCCTTCGCGCGCTTCTTCGGTACGCCGACCTTCCTTGGCGCACAAACCGCCATCGTGGTGTTGTGGGTGGTACTGAACATGACCGGCATCACGCATTTCGATGTGTACCCGTTCATCCTGCTCAACCTGGCGTTCAGCCTGCAATCGGCCTACGCCGCGCCGCTGATCCTGCTGGCCCAGACCCGCCAGGCCGCGCGCGACAAGGCGCAGTCCGATGCAGATGCGCAGCACCGTGAAGCCCTGGCGATCGCCAATACCGAGCGCCAGGCCCAGGCGGCGCAGACCACCAAACAGTTACTGGAACTGCTGGAGCAAAACACCCGGCTCACGGAAATGACCAAACAACTGACTGAGCACATTGAAAGCCTGACCTGCGAAATGCATGAGCATTTTGTGCGAAAAACCTAAGGCAATCGCACCTGCCGTCCCAGCTCATCGAACAGGGTCACCACCGAGCGCAACGCTCGGCAGTCCGGGCGCGTGAGCAGCCACAACGCGGTGTCATGCCCTGCCAACGCGGGGCCGAGCGATTGCAGGCCGTCACCCAATAGAAAGTCCGGCAAGGCTGCCACCCCCAACCCTGCCCGTACCAGCTCGGTAACCGACAACATGCTGTTGCAGCGATAACTGGGACGCACACCGGGCAGATGCTCGCGACGCCAGGCGACCGTGGGGTGGTCGGGCAGGAAGTCATCCGGGGTGATCCATGGCAGGTCAGCCAACTCGCGACCGGCGTGCTGACGAGCAAAATCCGCGCTGGCGCACACCTGATAAGCCACGTTGCCCAGGCGTCGGCCGACCAGATGTTCCGGCGGCGTGCGGGTCAGGCGCAGGGCGATGTCCGCGTCGCGGCGGCTGAGGTTGGCGAAGTCATTCGAGGTGCTCAGTTCCAGGGTCAATGCCGGGTAGTGCGGCATGAACTGCGCCAGGGCCGGCAACAGCAGACCTTGCAGTACGGAGTCGGTACAGGTCAGGCGCACCGTGCCGCTGATCACCTCACCGCCCTGCTCCACGCCAATGCGCGCCGCCTCCAGCGCTTGTTCGGCACGCTCGGCCTGCTGCGCCAGGTTGCTTGCCAGGCTGGTGGGCAGGTAGCCGGCGCGGCTTTTTTCAAACAATGTCTGGCCCAGCGCCGCCTCCAGGCGCCGCACCGCGCGGAACACCGTGGACACGTCCACCCGCAACAACGCGGCCGCCCGTGCGAGCGTACCGCCACGCACCAGCGCGAGGATCAGCGACAAATCAGGGTAATCGAGTGAATAGTGCGTAGCTGCATTGAACATATGGGCAAACGCCAATATTGATTGCGTGAACGCCAATCTATAGTGCGCCCCAGGACACCACAAGTCATGGGATGTACACGATGAAAACCACACCTCTGCACCTTGCCCTGATCGGCGATTACAACCCCGATGTCATCGCCCACCAAGCCATTCCCGTGGCCTTGCAACAGGCCTCCGAGACCCTGGGGCTGAGCGTGCATGTCCAATGGCTCGACACCGATACCCTGCCGCAATCACTGCACGATTTCGACGGCTTCTGGTGCGTCCCCGCCAGCCCCTACCGCGACACCGATGGCGCACTGCGGGCGATCCGTTTTGCCCGCGAGCAACGCCGGCCGTTCCTCGGCACCTGCGGCGGTTTTCAGCACACGGTGGTGGAATATGCGCGCAACGTACTGGGCTGGAAAGATGCCGAGCACGGCGAACTTGCGCCGCACGCCAGGCGCGCCGTGATCGCGCCACTGAGTTGTGCGCTGGTGGAAGCCACCGACACCGTGCGCCTGGTGCCGTACACACGCATCGCCGAGGCCTACGGCACCCTTGATCAGCAGGAGGGCTATCGTTGCCGCTACGGCGTGAACCCCGAGTTTCTCGACGCCCTGCTGGAAGGCGACCTGATCCCCAGCGGCCATGACTCGGAGGGCGATCTGCGGTCAGTGGAGTTGCTTGACCACCCGTTCTTCGTCGCCACCTTGTTCCAACCCGAACGCGCTGCGTTAAAGGGTATTACCCCTCCCTTGGCAATTGCCCTGCTCAAGGCTTGCCAGTCGGTGTCGGCATGATCGCCCGCACACCCGCCCCGCCCTACTACGCGGTGATTTTCAGTTCACTGCGCACCGAGGGCGACCAGGGTTACGGCCAGGCCGCCAACCGCATGCTCGAACTGGCGCGCGGACAACCGGGATTTCTCGGCGTGGAATCAGCACGGGAAGACGGGTTGGGCATTACCGTGTCGTATTGGGAGAGCGAGGCGGCGATCCTGGCCTGGAAGCAGCAGGCCGAGCACCGGGCGGTACGCGAACAGGGGCGCACCACCTGGTACTCGGCGTTCCAGACGCGGGTATGCAAAGTCGAACGGGCGTACGCCTTCGAAAGCGGTTGAGGCTTTGGGGTGAGAGGGCCTGATGATGAAAGCAGGGTTGTTTGTGGTTAACAGGCTTGTTGTGGCGAGCAGGCTTGCCCTGCGTTGGGGCGCGAAGCGCCCCTGAAACCAGCGGCTGCGTTTTTCCTGAAAGAACAGTGCGATCTTTATTGGGGCTGCTGCGCAGCCCAACGCAGGGCAAGCCTGCTCGCCACAGGGTTAGCTCACCAGGCTGCGCAACGCACTGATCTGCGGAATCTCCACCCGCCGCATATACACCCGCAGCGGCTCGGTGATGTTGATACGCTCGTCGATGTTCTGGTCCAGCAGTAACTGGATGCGCTCGCGAGACAGAGTCATGGTCTGTTCCGGGGCCGGCAGCCAGACGAACTCGGAGGTGGGGATGATGCCGTCATCGGCCACGTCCATGCCGAAGGAGTCTTCGCTGAAACGCACGATGTACTGGCCGGTCTTGCGGTTGAGGCCAACAAAACCACGGAGTTGGTCGGCGGCCTGGCAGATAAGCTCGGAGGTGATGCGCATGGTAAACCTCACTGAAAAGTCCCACAGGGACTGGAAAGATGGTTTACACGCGTGGCACAAAGTACCGCCCTCTAACGGGGCAGCTTCGGGCAAGAGTACTGCAATGCCTGCAAAAAAAACGCAGAAAATCGAGGCGTGCACACGTTAATGTCGGTTTGGTGATAGCGCCTTTCGCAATCAATTGTTAAAAAGGAGGCCTTCTCAAAGCTACCTCCACGAAAGGACTTCGCATATGCCTGTCACGTTTACCAAGAGTGCCTTGCTGCTCGCCCTGATGCTCGGCCTTGGCCAGGCACAGGCTGCCGACCCGATCAGCCCGGCTGAATTGGCAACCAACGAAGGCATTCCGTATCCAGCCGTGATCGCCCACCGTGGCGCGTCCTACGACGCCCCCGAATCCACCGCCGCGGCCTACAAGATTGCCCGCGACCTGGGTGCCGACTACCTGGAAATGGACCTGCAGCGCAGCAAGGACGGCGTGCTGTTCGCCCTGCACGACAACAACCTGCAGCGCACCACCGACGTGGCCACCAAGTTCCCCGACCGCAAGGACGCCCCGGCCAACGAGTTCACCTGGAAAGAACTGCAAACCCTCGACGCCGGCAGCTGGTTCAACGCCGCCTACCCGGACCGCGCGCGTCCAGGCTTCGTCGGCCTGAAAATCCAGAGCCTGGACGACATCATCAAGATCGCCGAAGGCAACCCGTCGCACAAACCCGGCCTGTACATCGAGACCAAGGAGCCCAAGCAATTCCCGGGCATCGAAGCCGACCTGAAGAACAAGCTGCTGGATAAAGGCTGGCTGAGCTCCGCCGGCTCCAAGCTGGGCAAGAGCAACACCGGCGTCGGCCAGGGCAAGGGCCGCGTGGTGCTGCAAACCTTCGAGGTTGCCAGCCTCAAAGAGCTGCAGAAAGAAATGCCCAACACCCCGAAGATCCTGCTGTTGTGGGTGGGTGAAGGCAGCATCGAGCCGAAAAACAAGCAGACGTTCGCTGAGTCCGGCGAAACCACCAAGGCCGCCTACTACGCCAAGCAGGAACCGAAGGATGCCGCCGAGTTCGAAAAATGGGTCGACGAAGCCAAGAGCCTCGGCGCTATCGGCACCGGCCCATCGGCCGAGCTGACCAACCACGGCGACCAGAGCTATTCGGACCTGGTCAAACCGGAGATGAACAAGCTGACCCACGACAAGGGCCTGCTGGTGCACGTCTACACCGTCGATGAGCCGGTGGACTTCGACAAAGTGATGAAGGCCGGCGTCGATGGCATCTTCACCAACCGCGCCGCCGAACTGCTGAAGTTCTACAAGCGCTGGCCGTCGTCCAGCGTGCAAGACCTGCTGAACGACTATAAGTACTGAGTGGTCAGTGTGCCATTAAGGATGAGTTAAGTTGCGCCGGTTAATCTGGCGCCACTTAAACAGCTCACTGAAGAAGGACACACACCATGAAAACCTTGACCGCTCTGTTCGCCGCTACCGCCCTGACCCTGACCGCCGGCCTGGCCCAGGCGGATGTTCGCCCGGATCATATTGAAGGCCTGCTCAAGTCCGGCGCCGTGATGCCTTTCGACAAACTCAACGCTGCCGCCCTGGCCCAACACGCTGGCGCCACCATCAACGACACCGAGTTGGACCACAACAACAGCGGCGTGCTGGTCTACGAAGTCGAGCTGACCGACACCGCCGGCAAGCGGTTTGAAGTGAAGCTCGACGCCAAGACCGGCGCCGTGCTGGAAGACAAGCTGGACACTTGATTTACCCCCTGTGAAAAACGCGCCACCTTCGGGTGGCGCGTTTTTTTGTGGGCACCGTCAAACGGTCACAGAATCGTCATATCACCTTGCAATGATTCGCTGCGCGACCTGTGAAACGTCCTACAGGCCCTTTCTCTGCGAGTCTCCATGAACCACAGCATCGACCACAGCCACCAGGACTCAGACCTGTTCGGCTTGCTTTACGGTTTCCGTTTTCGCCCCGGTGAAAAGGGCGAGCAGATCGATTCGGCCACGGCCCTCCAGTCCTTGCGCCAGCCGGCCGACCCGGACGAGTTTTTGTGGTTGCACCTGAACCTGGCCCACGCCGCATGCGAGCGCTGGATGCAGGCGCATCTGGACCTGCCGGAAGAGTTCTTCGAAGCCCTGCATGAAGGTTCGCGCTCAACCCGCATCGAGCATGTTGACTCGGCCTTGCTGGCGGTGGTCAACGACGTGGTGTTCAACTTCAGCAGCATGGTCTCGTCGGACATTTCTACGCTGTGGGTGTGCGCCCGCAGCCGCCTGTTGATCAGCGCACGCCTGCAACCGCTGCACTCGGTGGACAAGCTGCGCTCGTCGGTGAAAGCCGGTGAAAGCTTCCGCTCACCGCTGGCCTTGCTCGTGCACTTGCTGCGTGACCAGGGTGAAGTGCTGACGCAGATCGTGCGCAAGACCAGCATCAGCGTCGACCATATCGAGGACCAATTGCTCTCGTCACGGTTGTCCACCAACCGCGCTGAACTGGGGGCGGCACGCCGGGTGCTGGTGCGCCTGCAACGCCTGCTGGCGCTGGAACCGGGTTCGCTGCTGCGCCTGCTCAACCGCCCGCCGCAATGGCTGCAAAAAGAGGACGTGAAAGAGCTGCGCAAATCCACCGAGGAGTTTGCGCTGATCATCAACGACCTGATGGCCCTGGGCGAACGCATCAAGCTGTTACAGGAAGAGATCGCCGCCAACCTCAACGAGCAGAGCAACCGCACACTGTTCACCCTCACCGTGGTGACGGTGCTGGCGTTGCCGATCAACATCATCGCCGGTTTTTTCGGCATGAACGTGGGGGGTGTGCCGCTTTCGCAGGACCCGGAAGGCTTCTGGATCCTGGTGGCGTTGGTGGCGACCTTTACCTTGATTGCCGGGCGGTGGGCCTTTCGCAAGCGTAAAGACTATTGACTTGAGATTTGCGTAACCACGCCCCTAGCAGGGGGTCCTAATTAAACCTTGACGCCTGAAACAGCACCGTCTTGAAAGACAAGTAAACACGTGATTTTCAAATAAATAGAGGCGCCAACCCAGTTTGGCGCCCGTTAAAACATTTATCTCAGCCTCACGCGCCCTCATTGAGAAGCAAGAGTGTTTCTGAAATATCCGTACCATGGACATGTGCAACCGTATATCCGATTGTTTGCCAGCAGCACTTTAGCGCAAAGGGTGGGATATCAAGTAGAATAAGTTCGGAGTCCCCTGGTTCAAGCAATGTTTCTTGGACTGGCCAGCCATCAATCAGTACTGTGACAGTGTTATACCCAAAAGGTGGAACGTAAGTAATTGGAGGAACAACAACTTTCAATATATCAAAATGCCCCACGCGGACGCTTTCACCATAGGCATTAGGTATAGCTTGAGGAATCTGGATTTTTGGGAGAGTAGGAATAGCCATCACATTCACCTTTTTTAAATTAATTGAATCAGGCCGACAACTCGATTAAACCGCCCCCCTCATTAGTACGTCTACTGTCAAATATAACAGGTACATACGAGTATCAAGTCACTCTGAAACAGGCATTACCAATAAGACCCGACATCAAACTTAACAACACTGAAAATTGTCTCCTTCAATAGGCATTGCCTCCTGATGATGGCGGACCGGACCTTTAGAATGACTACTGACCAGCAGCATGCTCAATCCTCCAAACACTGACCTATGGCAGTATCTTTGTAACATTCTGCAATGACTATGAACGGCATCCTCCCCACACTGGATGCCCCGGCATGGCCACCCCTTCCCTGACTGCCTCCACCCACGCCTCACCCGCCGCGCCCAAGCCCAGGCTGGACAAGAAACCCGGCCTGGTGACGGTAATCATCTTCTTTGCCGTGCTCGCCATGGGCCTGTTGTTCACCGCCTACAGCCTGATGCACGACATGCATGAAATGGGCGCCCAGCTCACCACCTGGACGCCGTTTCTGCTGCTGGGCGTGGCGCTGTTGATCGCCTTGGGTTTCGAGTTCGTCAACGGCTTCCACGACACCGCCAACGCCGTGGCGACGGTGATCTACACCAACTCGCTGCCGCCGCATTTTGCGGTGGTGTGGTCGGGCTTTTTCAACTTCCTCGGCGTGCTGCTTTCGAGCGGCGCGGTGGCGTTCGGGATTATTGCGTTGCTGCCGGTCGAGCTGATTCTGCAGGTGGGTTCTTCCGCCGGCTTTGCGATGATCTTCGCCCTGCTGATCGCCGCGATCCTGTGGAACCTCGGCACCTGGTGGCTGGGCTTGCCGGCGTCGTCGTCCCACACGCTGATCGGTTCGATCATCGGCGTGGGCGTGGCGAATGCCTTGATGCACGGGCGTGACGGCACCAGCGGTGTGGACTGGAGCCAGGCGATCAAGATCGGTTACGCCTTGCTGCTGTCGCCGCTGATCGGCTTCGCGTTTGCGGCGATGCTGTTGCTGGCCCTGCGCGCCTTCGTCAAGAATCGCGCGCTGTACAAGGCGCCCAAGGGCGACACCCCGCCACCGTGGTGGATCCGCGGCATGCTGATCGCCACCTGCACCGGCGTGTCCTTTGCCCATGGCTCCAACGATGGGCAAAAAGGCATGGGCCTGATCATGCTGATCCTGGTGGGCACCTTGCCGATGGCCTACGCGCTGAACCGCACCATGCCGGCCGAGCAGTCGCTGCAGTTCGCGGCAGTGGCCGAAGTCACCCAGGTCGCCCTGGTGAAAAGTGCCCCGCAAGCGCTGACCGGTGACCCGCGCCCGATCCTCTCCACCTACGTGCGCACCAAGGAAGCCACCCCGGAACTGGTCCCCGCCCTCGCCGCCCTCGCCGGGCAGATCGGTGATGAAGTCAAAGGTTATGGCTCCCTGGCCAAGGTGCCTGCCGAAGCCGTCGGCAACGTGCGTAACGACATGTACCTGACCAGCGAAACCATTCGCCTGATGGACAAGGGCAAGGTCGGCAGCTTCGACGCCGACACCCAGGGCAAGCTGCAACTGTTCAAGCAACAGATCGACAATTCCACGCGCTTTATTCCGCTGTGGGTGAAAATCGCCGTGGCCATCGCCCTGGGCCTGGGCACCATGGTCGGCTGGAAGCGCATCGTGGTGACCGTGGGCGAGAAGATCGGCAAGACCCACCTGACCTACGCCCAAGGCGCCTCGGCAGAAATGGTGGCGATGCTGACCATCGGCGCGGCGGACATGTATGGGTTGCCGGTGTCGACCACCCATGTGCTGTCGTCGGGTGTGGCGGGGACCATGGTGGCGAACGGGGGCGGGTTGCAGATGCGCACGATCCGCAACCTGGCGATGGCGTGGGTGCTGACGTTGCCGGCGGCGATTCTGCTTTCCGGCAGCCTCTACTGGCTGTTCACCCAACTCTTCTGACACAACAGTGATTGAACATGTGGGAGGGGGCTTGCCCCCGATTGCAGTGGGTCAGCTATAGAGAAGCTGGCTGGTCCACCGCTATCGGGGGCAAGCCCCCTCCCACAGTTTTATCCAGCGAACAGCCCGGACATTATCTTCAACCGCTTCTTGTAGACACGCCGCGCCTCCAACGCCTGCTCCAGCGTCACCGCCACAAACCCTGCCCGCTGGTTCGGTTGCATCTGCCCGATCAAATCCAGGTCGGCGCTGATCACCGTGCCGATCATCGCGTAGCCACCGCCCGACACCGCATCCCGGTGCAATACAATCGGCTCCAAGCCAGCCGGCACCTGGATCGAACCGATCGGGTAGCAACTGTCGACGATGTTCGAAGGGTCCGACCCCGCGCCAAACGGCTGCTCCCGTGGCTGGAAGCTCAACGCACTGCCGCCCTTGAAGCGATAGCCGATGCGGTCGGCTTCGGAACCCACGGTCCAGGGCTCGGCGAAAAAGCTGCTTTTTGCCGCATCCGTGAGGCGCTCGTAATACAGCCCCGGCACCACGCGCAGGGTGATATCCCCGCCCACTGAGCGACGCAACGCCATCGGCAGACTGTTGCCCGCGCGCCCCGTGCCACTGGCTTCACCTATGGGCAATTCATCGCCTTCCTGCAAGCGCCGCCCCTGAAAGCCGCCAAGCGCGCCGAGGGTGTAGGTCGAGCGGCTACCGAGCACCAGCGGCACATCAATGCCACCGGCCACCGCGAGGTAAGTCCGCGCCCCCGCCTTGGGAAATTCAAAGCGCAACACCTGCCCGGCGCGCACCTGGAACGCGGTGTCCTGGTGCACCACTTCACCGTCCAGGCGCGGCGACATCAGGGCGCCGCTGAGGGCCACCAGCGCATCCTGTTGGAACTGCAGTTCTGGGCCGATCAATGTGCATTCCAGACCCGCCGCGCCCACCGGGTTGCCCACCAGGTGGTTGGCCGCGCTCAACGCGTATTGATCCAACGCACCCGACGGCGGGATGCCCAGGTGGTAGTAACCTTCGCGGCCAAGGTCTTGCACGGAGGTGGCGAGGCCGGGTTTGAGGACCTTGATCATGCCAGCGCCTCCTGCAGGGTTTTCGGGTAGCCAATGGGGTCGGCGAGAAAAGCGTCGAGGGAAAATTCCACCGGACGGATACGCAGGTCGAAACGTCCTGCGTCCACCTCGGCCACCGCTCGGTCGTAGGCGTCACGGTCCATGGGTTTGAACTGCACGATATCGCCTGGCCGGAAGAACACCATGTGCTCCTTGAGGTAGGCCAACTGCTGCGCCGGGTCATAGATCGGCGCCGGGGTCACGCCGAACATCTGGTAACCGCCGGCACCGCGCACCGAGTAGATGCAACCAAAACAGCCGCCATGGCCGAGGGTGAGTTTCGGCGTGTCGGTGCGCGGGCGCAGGTACTTGGGCACCTGCAACTGCCGCTCGCGCTCGACCATCTGGAACATGAACGGCAAGCCCGCGACAAACCCGACCATCGACACAAACCATGGCGCACCGCTGTGGGCAGCGATAAACGCGTCGACATCGGCCAGGCCATTGATACGCGCAGCGTATTCCAGGTCGGTGCCGCTGGGGTCCTGGTGGCGGTCGCGAAAACGCATGAGGGTTTCATGGGTCCACGGGTCGTTGTACAGCACCGGGATTTCGATGATGCGCGTGTGCAGCGTGCGTTCGGCCACGGCCTGGGCTTCGGCGGTGTGCACCGCATCGAGCAATACATGGGGCGCGATGCGGTCGGGGTCGAAGCGGATCTGGAACGATGCGTTGGCCAGGCACACATCCAGCACGCCTTCCAGCGCCAGGCGCTCCACCGCGCGGGTCACCGCCATGCCCTTGAAAAAGGCCTCCAGGGACATGCTGTCGCTGACCTCGGCAAACAGGTGTTCATCACCGCCGAAGCTGTAGCGGATGGGGGACGTTTCAGCCATGTCTGTTCCTCTTGGAATCATTGTAGAAAGGCAGGCGAAAAAATAAGGCGATGATTTTTATTGTGGTGTCTTGACCGTGATGCCCGCTTGGTCCAGCGCTTCGCGGGTGGCTTCCACCAGCTCCAGCGCACCGGGGGTGTCGCTGTGCAGGCAGATGGAGTCGAATTCGATAAACAGGTCTTCGCCTTCCACGGTTCGAACAAGTCCCGTCTGACAGGCCCGCAGGACGCGCGCCGCCACCGTCGCCGGGTCCAGCGCCCGCACATTGCGGGTAAACACGATGGAGCCGGTCAGATCGTACTCACGGTCGGCATAAAACTCCCGGACCACCGGCTGTCCCAGCTCCTGCGCGACACGCCAGATCACCGAGTTGGGCATGCAGTACAGCAGCAGCGTCGGCTCGATGATGCGCAGGTTCTGCACCAGCAGGCGCGCGGCTTCTTCGTCGCGGGCCAGGTGCATGTACAGCGCGCCGTGGGGTTTGATGTGTTGCAGGGTCATGCCCTGGGCGCGGGCAATTTCCCGCAGGGCGCCAAGCTGGTAGAGCATGTCGTCCACCAGCTCCTGGGCCGGAGCGTTGATATGGCGGCGGCCAAAGCCGACCAGATCACGGAAGCCAGGATGCGCGCCGATGGCCACGCCCAATTGCCTGGCCCGCTCGACGGTGCGGCGCATGGTGCCGGGGTCGCCGGCGTGGAAGCCGGTGGCGATATTGGCCGAGCTGATGTAGGCCATCAGCTCAGCGTCGACGCCATCGCCGATGGTCCAGGGGCCAAAGCCTTCGCCCATGTCCGAATTGAAATCCACTGCCTGCATCGAAGTCGCTCCGCCTAAGTGATGCAGGAAAAGTAGGCTGCCCCTTGACCCCTTGGGAAGATCTATTATCAGATGACCCATCTTCTGAAAATCAGATAGCCCTACGTTTTGGAGAGGCCGATGTCCCTGACCTTGCGCCAAGTCCGCTACTTTGTCGCCACCGCCGAGATCGGCCAGATTTCCCAGGCGGCCATCCACCTGAACATCTCCCAGTCGGCGGTGACCACGGCGATCAAGGAGCTGGAGGGCATGCTCGGTGTGCAACTGTTCGTGCGTTCGGCCCAGGGCATGAACCTGACTGACGCCGGGCGGCATTTTCTCAACCGCGCCTACGTGATCCTGCGCAGTGTCGATGACGCGCTGAACAGCCCGCTGCCCGACTACCGCGCCAGCGGCGTGCTGCGCCTGGCGGCCAGCTACACGGTGCTCGGCTACTTCCTGCCGCACCACTTGCAGCGCATGGAGCACTGGCACCCGGACGTGACCATCGAGGTCTTCGAGCAGGAACGCCAGGCCATCGAACAGGGTTTGCTCGACGGCCAGTTCGACATGGCGGTGGTGCTCACCGCCAACCTTACCCACCCGGCTATCGTCTCGGAGATCTTGTTCAACTCGGAACGCCGCCTGTGGCTGCCCAGCCACCACCCGCTGTGCGAGCGCGGCGCCGTGAGCCTGGCCGATGTGGCCCGGGAACCCTACATCCTGCTCACCGTCGACGAGGCCGAACACAGCGCCATGCGCTATTGGGAACAGGCCGGGCAAACGCCCCAGGTGCGGCTGCGCACCAGTTCGGTGGAAGCGGTGCGCAGCATGGTCGCCAATGGCAGCGGCGTGGCGATCCTGTCCGACCTGGTGCATCGGCCCTGGTCCCTGGAAGGCAAGCGCATCGAAACCCTCACCGTCACCGACCCCGTCACGCCGATGAGCGTGGGCCTGGCCTGGCACCGCGAGCGCGCGTTCACCCCGGCGATGCAGGCAGTGCGCGATTACTTCCACGACGCGTTCCTGGCGCCGCAGCAATTGTCGGCACGGCGTTAGAGCTGGGCTCGCAACGTCGCAGCCAGCCACTCCATGAATACCCGCACACGTTGCGGCAAATGCCGTTGCCCGGCATAGAGCATCGACACGTCCAATGGGGGAGCCGGGTAATCCGGCAGGACGCTGACCAGTTCGCCACGCGCCAGCAACTCGCGGATACCGAGCAACGGCACCTGGGTAATCCCGAACCCACCCAGGCAAGCAGCCTGATAGGCATCTGTGCTGTTGACCGTGACCCGCCCGGCCATCGGCACGCGGTGCACCTTGTTGCCCTGCTGGTATTCGAAGCCCGCCGAACGTGACCCCAGCGGCCGCACGTAATGCACCAGTTGATGCTGCGCCAGGTCCGCCAGGGTCATCGGCGTGCCATAGCGTTGCAGGTAGACCGGGCTCACGCAGTTGACCATCGGCATGCTGCAGACTTTTCGTGCGACCACCGTTTGATCCGGCTGGGCGCCGACACGCAACACGCAATCAAAGCCTTCGGCGATCAGATCCACCTGGCGGTCGGAACTGCTGATCTCCAGCTCGATCAGCGGGTGCGCGTCCATGAATTCGGGCAAGCGCGGCAGGATCAACTCCCGCGCCATCACGGTGGGCATGTCCACCCGGATGCGCCCGCTCAGTTGCGCCTCATCCTGGCGAAACAACCCCTCCAACTCCTCCATGTGCGACAGCAGGTCCTTGCTGCGCTCATACAAAACCCGGCCGTCCTGGGTCGCCTGCACCTTACGCGTGGTGCGTTGCAACAGGCGCGCGCCGAGCAGTTCTTCCAGGGCTTGCACATGCTCGGACACGGTCGAGCGCGGCAGGCCGAGGCTCTCGCCGGCCTGGGTAAAACTCGACAGTTCGGTGACGCGCACGAAGGTGCGCAACAGCTCAAGTTTATTCATGGGATTGTTCGCCTTATCCGGCCAGTGATTCCGGTATGGCGCTGTTTATCACGTTACGGACGAATAAATACACTCAGTCCCACCAATCACCTGAGAGGACTGCACCATGCCCCGTAAAATCGCACTGATCACCGGCGCCAGTCGTGGCCTGGGCAAAAGCGCCGCGCTGCACCTGGCGGCCCAGGGCGTCGACATCATCGGCACCTACCACAGCGCGGCAGCTGAAGCCCAGACGGTGGTCGAGCAGGTCCAGGCCCTGGGTGGCCGCGCCGCCATGCTGCAACTGGATGTGAGCCAGAGCGACCGCTTCGATGCCTTTGTCGGCGAAGTCGGCACCCTGCTCAAGGACGTGTTTGCACAGGATCACTTCAACTTTCTGATCAACAACGCCGGTATCGGCGCCCACGCCAGTTTTGCCGAGACCACCGAAGCGCAGTTCGACCAATTGGTAGCGATCCACTTCAAGGCGCCGTTTTTCCTCACGCAAAAATTGCTGCCGCTGATCTGCGATGGTGGGCGCATCCTCAATATTTCCAGCGGCCTGGCGCGGTTCAGCCTGCCGGGGTATGCGGCTTATGCGTCGATGAAAGGTGCGGTGGAAGTGCTGTCGCGCTACCAGGCCAAGGAACTGGGCCCGCGCGGGATCAGCGTGAACACCCTGGCCCCTGGCGCCATTGCCACGGATTTCAGCGGCGGCGCCGTGCGCGACAACCCGGATGTGAATACGATGGTGGCCAACAACACCGCCCTGGGTCGCGCCGGTTTGCCGGACGACATTGGCGGGGCGATCTCGACCCTGCTGGCCGATGGCAGCCACTGGATCACCGGGCAACGCATCGAAGCCTCAGGCGGCATGTTCCTCTGATTTCACACATAACCTGCAGGCGCGTTTCTGTTGATGATTTTTTCCCGGATCACGTCATACCCCCAGTGATACACATAGGTGTACGGCAGGAAAAACAGCAACACGCCGATGTCGAGCATGAACGCCTGCATCAGGCTGATGTTCAGCCACGCCGCGATCAGCGGCACGGCGACGATGATCAGCCCGCCTTCGAACATCAGCGCATGCAACACTCGCGTCCAACCGCCGTTGGACAGTTGCAGGCGCACCTTGAGGCGGTCGAACAGGCTGTTGAAGATGATGTTCCAGGTCAGCGCCAACAGGCTCAGGCCCAGGGTCACCGCGCCCATTTCCAGGGCCGGCCTGCCGGTGATCCAGACCAGCAGCGGCGTACAGATCAACAACGCCAGGCCTTCAAAACCCAGGGCCTGGCAAACGCGTTCAGTAATCGACTTGGTAGGGCTCATAACCTGTGCTCTGTGAAGGACGATGGTTGCCATGATTACCCTTTGAATCGATACTTCATAACTAATAACCATCGATCAAGGCGATAGTCATGGCCTCCCACGAAGTGCTGCAAGCGTTTGTCCAGGCCGCTACCCAAGGCTCGTTTTCGGCGGCGGCACGCAAGCTGGGCAAGAGCCAGTCCACCGTCAGTGCGGCCGTGGCGAGCCTGGAGATTGACCTGGATGTGGTGCTGTTCGACCGCAGCAGCCGCAAGCCGACGCTGACCCCGGCCGGCCATGTGCTGCTGCAGCGCGCCGAACAGGTGCTGGAGGCCAGCAGTCGCCTGGAACTGGCGGCGAGCCAGTTGTCCCAGGGGTTGGAGCCGAAGGTCACGATCGCCATGTCCGATACGTATCAGTCGGAACGCTTCGAGATCGCCCTCAAGGCCTTTGAACATCGCTACCCGGACCTTGAACTGGAATGGCTGATCGCCGAGTGTGAAGACCTGATCGCCCTGGTGCAGAGCGGCCGTGCACAGATTGCCTTGATCGAAGCCCAGCACATCTACCCGCCCGACCTGACCCACTCGCCCGTGGCCGAACGCACGGAAATCGCACTGTTCGTCGCCCCCACTCACCCATTGGCGCGCGTAGAAAACATCGACTCGCAGGCCCTGCAACAACACCGGGAACTGCGCCTGGCAAGCATCATCAGCCCCAACGAGACACGCCCCATGGGCCGGGTGTGGTCGGCGCCGAGTTTTCTGATGCTGATGGAGATGGCTCAACTCGGTTTCGGCTGGGCGGAGTTACCACGCTGGTTGGTGGAGCGCTTTGGTAATGCCGAACTGATTGAACTCAACGTTCGGGGCTGGCCACGCTCGGTGGCGGTGGATGCGTTGTGGTCGCGACAACACCCACCTGGGCCGGCGGGCAGTTGGATGCTCAGTCAAATGCTCGAATGACACCGCCTACAGGTTTTGCAAACGTTGTTCGAGGAAACGTCGTTCCGGGCCCTGCTGGGTCAGCGACTGGGCTTTTGCGTAGGCGGCGCGCGCCTCTTCGACGCGCCCCAGTTGCCGGCAGAACTCCCCCCGCGTCGAATGCACCAAGTGGTAATCCAGCAACTCGCCGCGTGCCAGAATGCCCTCCACCTGCTGCAACCCCGCCAACGGCCCATCGCGCATGGCCAGGGCTACGGCGCGGTTCAGTTCGATCACCGGTGACGGCACGGCCCTGAGCAATACATCGTAGAGCCCGACGATCTGCGGCCAGTCCGTCTCATCGGCACGCGCCGCTTCGGCATGCACCGCGGCGATGGCGGCCTGCAGGCAATACGGACCAAAGCGCCGTGTGCCCAGCGCGCGCTCGACCAGGGCACAACCTTCGGCAATCAACGAGGCGTCCCACAGCGAGCGATCCTGCTCAGCCAGCAGCACCAACTCACCCTCGGCCGAGGTGCGCGCCGGGCGGCGGGACTCGTGCAGCAGCATCAAGGCCAGCAGACCCATGACTTCCGGTTCGGGCAGCAACTCCAGCAGCAGGCGCCCCAGGCGAATCGCTTCGCGGGTCAACTCCTCGCGGGTCAGGTCGGCACCGATGGACGCCGAATACCCCTCGTTGAACACCAGGTAAATCACCCGCAGCACCGCATCCAAACGCTCCGGCAGCGCGTCCCTGGACGGCACTTGATAAGGGATTTTCGCCTCGCGGATCTTGCCCTTGGCGCGCACGATGCGCTGGGCGATGGTGGCCGGCGTGGCCAGGAACGCCCGGGCAATTTCCTCGGTGGTGAGGTCGCAGATCTCACGCAGGGTCAGCGCCGCCTGGGCATCTGCCGCCAGTGCTGGGTGGCAGCAGGTGAAAATAAGGCGCAGGCGGTCGTCTTCCACGTCTTCGTCGCTCCAGTCAGCCGCTTCCAGCGTGTCGGCCTGCTCCTGCAACAACGGGGTAAACCGCGCCTGGCGGCGCAGACGGTCGATGGCCTTGAAGCGCCCAGTCGACACCAGCCATGCCCTTGGGTTGGCTGGCACACCGTCCAGGGGCCAGCGCTGCACGGCGACGAAAAACGCGTCGTGCAGGGCTTCTTCGGCCAGGTCGAAGTCGCCCAGCAAGCGAATCAGCGTTGCGAGAACCCGACGTGATTCGCTGCGGTAAAGGGCATCGACCGAGGTTGTTGCAGTCACAGATTCAATTCACGCACGGGACGCACTTCTACACTGCCGACCCGGGCGGCCGGAATACCGCCAGCCACCTGGATCGCTTCGTTCAAGTCACGGGCCTCGATCAGGTAGAAGCCGGCGAGCTGTTCCTTGGTTTCGGCAAACGGCCCGTCGGTGATCGACAGCTTGCCATTGCGCATGCGCACGGTGGTGGCGGTGCTCACCGACTCCAACGGCTCGGCGGCCAGCATGCGACCGCTGGCCTGCACGGACTGCGCGTAGGCGAAGCACTCCGGGTCGGCGGGGCTGTCCGGCGAGGTGTGCAGCACCTGTTCGTTGCTGTAGATCAGGCACAGGTATTTCATGGCGTTCTCCGTTTTCGGATTACTGACTATAGATCGCGCAGGTCAAGGTTTCAGGTCGAACAGACCGGCGCCGGTTTCCATGTCAAAAGGCGCGGACCAGTGCTCATGCACCACCTTCCACTGCCCGTTGATGCGCTGGTAACCGGCGCTGACCCGCATCCAGCACGTCTTGAGCACGCCATCCGGCCCGGCGCCACCACAGTGGGCGAGCCAGTGGGCAAAGGCGCTGTCTTCTCCGGCTACGATATGCAGCTCATGAAAGTCGAAAATGCCGGGGCCGGGACAGAACTCCATGCAGGCCTTCCAGTGCGCCTGGTAGGCGGCCTTGCCTTTGAATTGCAGGGCGCCAACGGCGTCGAACGCGACGATATCCTCGGCATAAAAGCTGACAATATTGTCGACATCCTTGGCGGTGACAGCTTGCTTCCATTGTTCGATCAGGGTGTTGATGGCAGTGCTCATGGCGATACTCCTCGGGTTGGAAAACATCACGGAAGACACCCTTGGTCGAATGGCCCGCCGACAAATCGACACCCCGCTTAAAAATAATTTCGTCTTCGGCAAACCCGCTAGAATCCACGCCTCTTTGTAGGATTTCGGATGCGCCACCGATGGAAACCCGCCTCGTCGCCTATGAGACGCTGAGCCTTGTGCAGAAACAGCAACTCGACACCCTGCAAGTGCATCCCGAGCAACTGCCGTACTCCGGCGATATCTACTGTGCGCTGAACAGCCTGCTGGTCAATCCCAGCACCGGTGCCATCAAAGGCTTCGCCCTGCTCGCCGATGAAATCCCGGTGGCCTTCCTGCTGCTCAAACGCCCACCGTGCCTGCCCCATTGGGCCGATGAGCACAGCGCGACCCTGCATGCGTTGCAGGTCGATCGGCATCAACAAGGGCGCGGGTTCGGCAAGGCGTGCTTGCAGGCGCTGCCGGCGGCGGCATTGGCTGCGTGGCCGCAGATCAGGGGCCTGGAGTTGTCGGTGGACGCGGACAATGTGGCGGCGATGGGGTTGTATCTGTCGGCTGGTTGGGTCGATAGCGGGGAGGCGTATAAAGGGCGGATCGGGTATGAGCGCAGATTGAAGAGGGTGTTTAACCCAGCCCTTTGATGTCACGTAAACATGACTTTCAGACGTTAATGTCCTGTTTACGTGACATCGGCGAGTGCTTCAGCCTCTTTCGCCCACCGGCAACCAGATCTCCACCGTCCCGGTGCCCTTACGCGCATCAAAATCCTCGCTGTAGCGTTCGAAATCCGCACCCATCACCTTGTAGCCCGAGTGCGGCAGCCACTCGAACATGATGCGTTCGTACGTCTGTTCCAGCGCCTGCACCGGCCCGTAATGCGGGAACACGGCATAGTTGAGCGGCGGAATTTCGATGTATTCAAAGTTGCTCGGCACGTCGCCCTTGTTGGGGACTTCGACACCCGCCATGTAGTCGAATTCGCCATGGTTGGGGTTATGGCAAACGCCATAGGTCACACCGCCGACGCGCTTCTTGATGTCCTTGATGCAGGTGTCGAACAACTCCCACAGCTTGGGGATATCGCCCACGGTGGCCTTCGAATAACGCCCTTGTACACCGGCAATCACCAGGGCCTTGCCTGCTTCCATGCGTGGCTCCAACGGTTGTTTTGTCTGCTGATCCATACGAACAGTCTCCTTCTTATGAGGGAACAAACCCGTATCGAGTATAGGGGCATATCCACGCGCTACTCCATGCAGAAAATTTTCCTACGCATCTGGACAACTGGCCATCATCGACCGTATTGTCTGCCCCGCAGGCCACCGCAGTGGCCGACGTCGCTCGGACGGTTCCGGGCGCTTACGTACTCTCGAGGCAACAATGGCCGACCAAGGTTCGCCGCGCCGCTTTGCGCGCATAGATCGACTCCCCCCGTATGTTTTCAATATCACTGCCGAGCTGAAGATGGCTGCGCGTCGGCGCGGCGAAGACATCATCGACTTGAGCATGGGTAACCCTGACGGCGCCACGCCTGCCCACATCGTGGAGAAAATGGTCACCGTCGCCCAGCGTGAAGACACCCACGGCTACTCCACCTCCAAAGGCATTCCGCGTCTGCGCCGGGCGATTTCGCGCTGGTACAAGGACCGCTATGAAGTGGACATCGACCCCGAGTCGGAAGCCATCGTCACCATCGGTTCCAAGGAAGGCCTGGCGCACTTGATGCTCGCCACTCTGGACCAGGGCGACACGGTGCTGGTGCCCAACCCGAGCTATCCGATCCACATCTACGGTGCGGTGATTGCCGGTGCCCAGGTGCGTTCAGTGCCGCTGGTGCCTGGCGTGGACTTCTTCGCTGAGCTGGAACGGGCGATTCGCGGCTCGATCCCCAAGCCGAAAATGATGATCCTCGGTTTCCCGTCCAACCCTACCGCGCAGTGCGTGGAACTGGACTTCTTCGAACGCGTGATCGCCCTGGCCAAGCAGTACGACGTGCTGGTGGTGCATGACCTGGCCTACGCCGACATCGTCTACGACGGCTGGAAAGCCCCGTCGATCATGCAAGTGCCTGGCGCCAAGGACATTGCGGTGGAGTTTTTCACCCTGTCCAAGAGCTACAACATGGCCGGCTGGCGCATCGGATTCATGGTGGGTAACCCGGAGCTGGTCAACGCCCTGGCGCGGATCAAGAGCTACCACGACTACGGCACCTTTACCCCGCTGCAAGTCGCCGCGATTGCTGCATTGGAAGGCGACCAACAGTGCGTGAAGGACATCGCCGAGCAGTACCGCCAGCGCCGCAATGTGCTGGTCAAGGGCCTGCATGAGCTGGGCTGGATGGTGGAGAACCCCAAGGCGTCGATGTACGTCTGGGCCAAGATTCCCGAGCAGTATGCCGCCCTGGGCTCGCTGGAATTTGCCAAGAAATTGCTGTTGGAGGCGAAGGTATGTGTGTCGCCCGGGATTGGATTTGGCGAGTATGGCGATGATCACGTGCGCTTTGCGCTGATCGAGAACCAGGACCGGATCCGCCAGGCAGTGCGCGGGATTCGCGGGATGTTCCGGGCGGATGGCCTGGTCACCAAAGCCTGACCGCATCCACCTGTAGAACTGCAGTCAAAACTGTGGGAGGGGGCTTGCCCCCTCCCACATTTGTTCCACGGTGTGGCTTAGACCACCAACGACAGCAGCATGATGAAAATCAGCGCGACCACCGACAGAATGGTCTCCATCGCCGTCCACGTCTTGAACGTCTCGGCCACGGTCATGTTGAAGTACTGCTTCACCAGCCAGAACCCCGCATCGTTGACGTGAGACAGGATCAACGAGCCCGCCCCCGTCGCCAGCACCAGCAGCTCACGGTTAACCCCCGGAATCATCCCCACCACCGGCACCACGATGCCCGCGCCGGTAATGGTCGCGACTGTGGCCGAACCGGTCGCCACACGGATCACCGCCGCCACCAGCCACGCCAGCAGGATCGGGTTGATCTGCGCGTTCACCGCCATGTGGCCGATCACATCGCCCACGCCACTGGTCACCAGCATCTGCTTGAAGCCACCACCGGCACCGATGATCAGGATGATCGCGGCGGTCGGCGCGAGGCTGGCGTCGAGCAGCTTGAGGATCTGCTTGGAGTGGATGCCCTGGCGATGGCCAAAGGTGTACAGCGACAGCAGCAACGCCAGCAGCAAGGCGGTGATCGGGTGACCGATCATGTCCATCCAGTTGCGTACCACGTTGCCTTCGGCAAACGCGATGTCGGCGAAGGTTTTCAGCAGCATCAGGAACACCGGCAGCAGCACGGTGACCAGGGTAATGCCGAAGCTCGGCAGGTCTTTGTTCTCAGGCTCGCGGGCCAGTTGATCGACCAGTTCCTGGGACGGGTTGCCCGGGATGTACTTGGCGATGAACGTACCGAAGATCGGGCCGGCGATGATCGCTGTCGGCAGTGCGACGATCAGGCCGTAGAGAATGGTCTTGCCGATGTCCGCGCCAAACACGCCGATGGCCAGCAGTGGGCCCGGGTGCGGAGGCACCAGGCCGTGTACCGCCGACAGGCCGGCCAGCAACGGGATGCCGATCTTGATCAGCGACACACCGGTACGGCGCGCGACGATGAACACCAGCGGGATCAACAGCACGAAGCCGATCTCGAAGAACAGCGGGATGCCCACCAGGAACGCGGCGAACATCATGGCCCACTGGACCTTCTCTTTGCCGAAGGCGCGGATCAGGGTCTGGGCGATCTGATCGGCACCGCCGGATTCGGCCATCATCTTGCCGAGCATCGTACCGAGCGCGAGGATGATGCCGACAAAGCCGAGCACTCCGCCGAAGCCGTCCTGGAACGCCTTGATGATCTTGTCCACGGGCATGCCCGAGGTCAGGCCGAGGAAGCCGGCCGCGATGATCAGTGCAATGAACGGGTGCACCTTGAACTTGGTGATCAGAACGATCAACCCGATGATGGTAACCACTGCGTCTAGCAGCAGGTAGGACTCGTGGGACATGCCAAACATGGGGGGTCTCTCCTGTTTGTTGTTGTTATTAAAGCGGGTGTTGAATTTCCTGCCGGGGACAGCGCTATCTTTTCCGGCAAAAAATCAATGGGTTGGTTCAAAGCCGTGTTGCAGCCACCAGGCATTGGTCTGCTCGGCCAACTGCTCGACGCTGTCTTCGCTGGCATTGAGGGCCAGGGTCAGCGGCTCGCCCTTGGGCGATTCAAGGGTGGCGAACTGGCTGTCTATGAGGCTGGCCGGCATGAAATGCCCGGGGCGATGGGACACACGGTCGGCGGCCACTTCACGGGTCAGTTCCAGGAACACAAAACCCAGGCCCGGGGCGGCTTCGCGCAGGTGGTCGCGGTATTTCTTCTTGAGGGCGGAACAGGTGAGCACGGGATGCTCGCCCGCCTTGAGCGAACGGCGCAGTTCATCGCACAGGATGTCGAGCCAGCCGGCGCGGTCGTCGTCGTTGAGGGGGTGGCCGGCGCTCATCTTTTCGATGTTGGCGGCGGGGTGAAAGCTGTCGCCTTCGATCGCGGTGGCGCCGTTCAGGCGGCACAGGGCCTCGCTGACACTGGTCTTGCCACAGCCGGCGACACCCATGATGACCAGGGCGGTAACAGGTTGACTCATGAAACACCTCAGGACGCAGATAGCGCTACCTTTGCACGCTGTAAGGCTAGTGCAAAAACAGGCTTTCCCGCGCCGTCTTGTCATTTTTATGGAGTGACGCGTGCATCCTCTCCAATCATTTGAACCGGATCAGGCAACCCAGCGTTCAAGCATTTGCAGCTACTTGGAGACAGCGCTACCTTAGTGCCTCGATTTTTGTTTGGCAAGCCGCCTGATGACCTCCAAGAACGATAAAAAAATGCGCACCACGGGTCGCCCGACCCTTAACGAAGTCGCCCGCCTGGCCGGCGTCAGCCCGATTACCGCCTCCCGCGCCCTGCGCGGCATCAGTACCGTCGCCACCGAGCTGGTGGAGAAAGTACAGCAGGCCGCCGCCGAACTGAACTATGTGGTCAACCCCGCCGCCCGCGCCCTGGCCTCGGCCCAGAGCCATTCGGTGGTGGTGTTGGTGCCGTCGTTGTCCAACCTGCTGTTTATCGAAACCCTCGAAGCCATCCACCAGATTCTGCGGCCCAAGGGCTTCGAAGTGCTGATCGGCAATTCCCACTATTCCCGCGACGAAGAAGAAAACCTGTTGCGCAACTACATGGCCTATCAGCCACGGGGTTTGTTGCTGACCGGCTTTGATCGCACCGAAAGCGCCCGACGAATGGTCGAGGCCAGCAATGTGCCTTGCGTGTACATGATGGACCTGGACCCCAACGCCGGGGTGAACTGCGTGGGTTTCTCGCAACTGGCGGCGGGTGAGACAGCGGCGGCGCACTTGCTGTCCCGTGGGCGCAAGCGCCTGGCGTATATCGGCGCGCAACTGGACCAACGCACGCTGCTGCGCGGTGAAGGTTTCCGCCGGGCGCTGCAACAGGCCGGCCTGTACGACCCGGCGCTGGAACTACTGACGCCGCGCCCTTCCTCAGTCGGCCTGGGAGGTGAATTGTTCCTGCAGTTGCTGGCAACCCATCCGGACGTGGATGCGATCTTTTTCGGCAACGACGACCTGGCCCAGGGCGCCCTGCTGGAGGCCATGCGCCATGGCATCAAGGTGCCGGAGCGCGTGGCTGTGCTGGGCTTCAACGATTTACCGGCGTCGTCGTTCATGGTGCCGCGCCTGAGCAGTATCAGTACACCAAGGGAAGCGATTGGTCGGCGGGCGGCGGAGCATCTGCTGACGATCATGGCGGGCAGCAAAATCGCCAAGCCGGTGGTGGATATGGGCTTTGAATTGCAGATACGGGAAAGCACTTGACCCATGTGGTAGGGGGCAACCCCCCTCCCACATTGCTATCACCCCTGCTAGATTGAGCCTTCTCCAAATGCCAGGGAAGCACCATGGGACACTCACTGAAAATCTTGGGCCGCACCTCTTCCATCAACGTGCGCAAAGTACTCTGGACCTGCCAGGAACTGGGCATCGACTACCAGCGCGAAGACTGGGGCATCGGCTTCAAGCCCACTCAATCCGCTGAGTTCCTCGCCCTGAACCCCAACGCCCAGGTACCGGTGCTGATCGACGACCACGGCGTGCTGTGGGAGTCCAACACCATCTGCCGCTACCTCGTCGGCCTCTACCAACGCCACGACCTGCTCCCCGCCGAACCCGCGCCACGGGCACGCGTCGAGCAATGGATGGACTGGCAAGCCACCGAACTCAACCCGTCGTGGGGTTATGCGTTCCATGCGCTGGTGCGCCAGAACCCGGACTACCAGGACCCGCAGCGCATCCAGGCTGGCGTGCAAGCGTGGAATGACAAGATGGGCCTGCTCGAACAGCAGTTGCTCAAGACCGGCGCCTACGTCGCGGGCGATGAGTTCACCCTGGCCGACATCCTCATCGGCCTCTCGGTGCACCGCTGGCGCAACGCCCCACTGGCGCATCCCGACTACCCTGCGGTGCAAGCGTATTACCAGCGCCTCAGCCAGAGCTCCGGCTTCAAAACCTTTGCCCTCGACGGCCATAACTGAGCACGCTGCGAGAGAAAGCATCCTCGGGATGGCGCGTTTCAAACAGTCGAGATTCCGATCACTTATTGAGTTTTCCCATGCCCGTACTCTCTAGCACTGACGGCATCGACCCGATCCGCGCCGCCCACATCAGCGCACGCATTGACCGCCTGCCCGCCGTCGCCACCGTCTGGCGCCTGGTCGCGCTGCTGTCCATCGGTGGTTTTTTCGAGCTGTATGACCTGTTCCAGACCGCCTACATCAGCCCCGGCCTGATCAGCGACGGGATTTTCCACACCGGCAGCGAGGGTGTGTTCGGCTTCTCGGATCAGGCCGCCTTCGCCTCGGCGACCTTTCTCGGTCTGTTCCTTGGCGCCAGCCTGCTAAGCCCCATCGCCGACCGCTTCGGACGCCGGGCGATCTTCACCTTTGCGTTGATCTGGTACACCGTCGCTACCGTGTTGATGGGGCTTCAAACGTCAGCGCTGGGCATCATCGGCATGCGTTTCCTGGTGGGGATCGGCCTGGGTATCGAACTGGTGACCATCGACGCCTACCTCTCGGAACTGGTGCCCAAGCGCATGCGCAGCTCGGCGTTTGCCTTTGCGTTTTTTATCCAGTTTCTGTCCGTGCCGGCGGTGGCATTGATGTCGTGGTGGTTGGTGCCGCAAGCGCCATTCGGCGTGTCGGGCTGGCGCTGGGTGGTGCTGAGCAGTGCGGTGTTTGCGCTGTTTATCTGGCAACTGCGCAAGCGCCTGCCAGAGTCACCGCGCTGGCTTGCGCAAAAGGGCCGCTTCGCAGAAGCGGGGACGATCATGGACAACCTGGAAGCACGCTGCCAGAAAGACCACGGCAAACCGCTGGACGAACCCGAGCCGCAAGCCGTCAGCGTGCAAGGCAGTGGCCGCTTTGCCGATATCTGGCAACCGCCGTACCGCCGCCGCGCGTTGATGCTGATCGTGTTTCATGTGTTCCAGGCCATCGGCTTCTTCGGCTTCGGCAATTGGTTGCCGGCGTTGCTGTCCGGCCAGGGCGTCAGCGTGACCCACAGTTTGCTCTACGCCTTCATCATCACCCTCGCCTACCCGTTGGGGCCGCTGCTGTTCGTGAAGGTGGCCAATCGCTTTGAAAACAAATGGCAAATCGTCGGATCGGCGCTGGGCGCGATGATCTTCGGCAGCCTGTTCGCCCTGCAAACCACGGCGGTGGGTCTGGTGATCTGCGGGGTGATGATCACCTTCTGCAACGCCTGGCTGAGCTTCAGCTACCACTCCTATCAGAGCGAACTGTTCCCCACCAACATTCGCGCACGGGCGGTGGGTTTCTGTTACTCGTTCAGCCGTTTGTCCACCGTGTTCAGCAGCTTGTTGATCGGTTTTATCCTCGAGCATCTGGGCACGCCTGGAGTGTTGGCGTTCATTGCCAGCAGCATGCTGATCGTGATGATCACCATCAGTTGGTTCGGGCCGCGTACGCGGAACCTGGCGCTGGAAAACATCGCCCATTGACGGCAACGGCTGGCCGCCGGCAGGACAACCCTTGCCGCGCCGGCCACGCCATCCCCAATAAAACCGGGCACTTCACGCCCGGCACGCTATTTGCTCCACCTGTGGCACCGCACATTTCCACAGGTGACCGATCATGCTGGTTAACAACAACACCCAAGCCGTGTCGACCGTTCAACAGATCAAACGGCCCGACATGGACCCCGCCAACGCCGCCGCCAGCGCGCTGTACAGCGGTGCCCTGCAGGCCGCGCAGCAAAGCGTGACCGTGCCGGCCGCGCAGAAGGAACTGGACAAGGCCGCCGACCGCATCGACGAAGCCTTCGCCAAGACCCGTGTGCAGTTGCAGACCAGCGCGGCGACCTCGGATGTGCCGGCTACCAGCGCCACCTCCGGCGCACGTGCCGAATTCACGGACTACATGAGCAAATCCCCGGCCGAGCGTATCCGCGAGCAATTGCTCAAGGAGCAGGGTTTGACCGAGGCGGATGTGCAGAACATGTCCCAGGAAAAGCAGGACGCTATTTCCAAGCAGGTGGCTGAACGCCTGAAGCAGCAGCAAGAACAGCAAGTAGCGGCGAAAACCGCTGAGCCGCAGGCGCAGACAGTCAAAGAAACCCTGGCTGCGATCTGACGCCATCCGCCCCTGCGGGAGCGAACGCGCTCCTGCAGGCTATTGCAGTTGCAATGTCGAGTTGAACTGCCCGATCGCATCCACCACATGCCGTGACCCTTCCTGGATTTCCAGGATCACCTGCCCCGCCTCATTCGCCAGTTCCACCCCCAGCCCCGTGCGGCTCAAGCTCGACTGCATGCTCGACACCGCGCTCAGCGACAGGTCGTGGTTCTTGCGCACCACATCGACAATCTCCACCGTCGCCTGGCTGGTACGTGCCGCGAGGCTGCGCACTTCATCGGCCACCACCGCAAAGCCGCGCCCATGCTCGCCCGCCCGCGCCGCTTCAATCGCCGCATTGAGCGCGAGCATATTGGTCTGTTCGGCAATACTGCGGATGGTCTGCACGATGCTGCCGATGATGTCCGATTGCTTGTTCACCGCATCAATGCTCTGCGCCGCCTGGTTCAGGTCGTTGGAAATTTCTTCAATGATCTGCACGGTCTGCTGCACCACCTCCGAGCCCTTGCGCGCGCAGACATCGTTTTGCACTGACGTCGCGTGAGCCGAGTCGGCGGCGTTGCGCAGGGTGGTGACCTGGTCGGTAATGTCGCTGGCGAACTTCACCACTTTGTACAGGCGCCCGCTGGCGTCGAAGATCGGGTTGTAGGACGCCTCCAGGAACAATGTCTTGCCGTATTTGTCTTTGCGCTCGAAACGGTGCGAGTGGTACTCGCCGCGGTTCAGGGACGCCCAGAACGCCTTGTAGGCTGGCGACTCGACGTCACGGCGATGGCAGAACAGGCTGTGGTGCTGGCCGACGATTTCATCCAGGGAGTACTGCACGGTTTTCAGGAAGTTTTCGTTGGCGTTGAGGATCTGGCCCTGGGGAGTGAACTCGATTACCGCCATGGAACGGCTAATGGCATCGATCAGGCTCTGGTTTTCATGTTCATGGTGAACCCGCGCGGAAATATCCGAAGCGACCTTGATCACGCTCTGCACGTGATTGTCCTTGTCCAGCACCGGCATGTAGCTGGCTTCGAGCCACACTTCCTGGCCGTGCTTGTTCAAGCGCATGAAGGTGCCGCTGAGCGCCTCGCCCCGCGCCAGGTCGTGCCATAGCTTGGCGTAGGCGTCGGTGTGGGTGTAAGCCTCGTCGCAAAAGATGCGGTGATGTTTGCCACGGATGTCTTCAACGCTGTAGCCCATGGTTTTGCAGAAGTTGTCATTGGCGTCGAGGATCACGCCGCCAGGGTCGAATTCGATCATGGCCATGGAACGGCTGATGGCGGCGAGCTTGGCGTTGGATTCGGACAGGGCGCAGGAGAAACGTTCGATTTGCTGCAGGTCGGATTTGTGGTGGAGGTTGAACATGTTCGGATCACCCTTCAATTACCAGCGCCTGGCGGGGCGCATTCCATTCACGGATCGAATACAGTCGCAAACCATCCAAATCGCTTTATATACCAAGCGTCATCAACGGTTCTGGATGAGCATAGACAGGGCTTGGCACTCTGCAAGCCACTATTGAGCCAGCATTTCTAACAATGCACGGGCGGCGGCTGAAGGTGGACGATTTGGCGTACCGACCAAGGCAAACTCACGGTGCAGCGGCACCTTCAGTGCCATCACCCGCAGCCCCTTACGCTGGATGGGCAGGGCCATTTCCGGCACCAGCGTAACGCCAACCCCCTCGCGCACCAGGCTGAAGGCACTGTTCCATTCGCGCACTTCCACGCGGATATCCCGCAGGGTCAGCCCCGCTGCGGCCCCCAGGCTGCGGGCATTGGCGGTACAGCCACCGGTGGCCAGTACGAAAGGCTGCTCCAGTAACTCCTCGAGCGACACACACGCATCAGCCGGGCGTTGCGCCAGGGCATGGTTCGCTGGCAGCACGGCCATCCATAAGTCACGGCCCAACACGGTGGCATTGCGCTCGGGCGCGGGGTTGAGCACCACGCCCAGGTCGATGAGGCCGGTGTCGAGCAGGGTGAGTACTTCGTTGTCGGTGACATCCAGGGTGGTGACCTCGATGCCGGGATAGAGCTGCGCAAAACGTTGCAACGCGGGTGTCAGAAACGTCGCCAGCACCCTCGGGAAACTGGCGATGCGAATCGTCCCCCGCAGCATGGGCCTGGCTTCGTCCACGGTGCTGCGGATCGCCTGCAAGGCACCGAGCATCACCCGCGCCTGTTCGATCACACTCAAGCCCAACGCCGTAGGCAAGGTCTTGCGCGGTTCACGGGTGAACAGTTGCGCGCCCAGCGTCGCCTCCATGCCGGCCATGGCCTGGCTGGCAGCGGACTGGGTCATGCCTACCCGCTCGGCGGCGGCGGTGATGCTGCCGTGATCGGCCACGGCAACCAGCAGGCGCCAGTGCATCAGGTTCATCATGGCAGTAGCTGTCCTTATGGCAGGGGTCTGAAGGTTTAATTTTACGCACGGTGCCACGCCCGCGAGACTGGCGCAAATTCAACGGAGCTGCCCCAGATGAAACTGTATTTCTTCCCTCACGCCTGTTCCCTCGCCCCGCATATCGTGTTGCGCGAATTGGCGTTGCCGTTCGACCTGGTGCTGGTCGATAACCAGGCCAAGACCACCGCCGAGGGCGAGGACTTCCTGCAGATCAACCCCAAGGGCTACGTCGCCGCCCTGAAACTGGACAACGGCCAGGTACTGACCGAAGCCAGCGCGATCCTGCAATACCTCGCCGACCTGAAACCCGCCGCCGGCCTGGCCCCTGCCAATGGCAGCTGGGAACGGGTGCGTTTGCAGGAATGGCTGAATTTTATCGCCACCGAGATTCATGGCGGCCTGGCGGTGTTCTTCAACGACGCGATCCAGGGCGACGTGCGCGCGCTGTTCGAGGCCACACTCTTCAAGCGTTTCGCGGTGCTGGTGCAAACGCTGGAGCGCCAGGATTACCTGCTGGGGTCGCACTACTCGGTGGCGGATGCCTACCTGTTCGTGGTGCTGCGCTGGGCCGCGTTTCACGCAATTGACCTGGGCCGGTGGCCGGCGCTGGCGGCGTTTCAGCAACGGGTGGGTGAGCGACCTGCGGTGGTTGCCGCATTGGCCGCTGAAAACCCATGAGTTGAGATGAAGCGGCTCAGCGCCAACACATCCACCGAGCCCGAGCGATCCTGATCCAGGTGCGCCACCTGGCTGCGCACCTCGGCATGGATCTGCCCGGAGCCCTGCCCCAATCGCAACGCCCCCCGCAGGTCCACCGCCTGCGCCGCGACGATCAGCTCGATGCTGGCCAGCCACACGACCCGCTCGACCAACCGCCGGGTTTTGTCGACCACCGCCAAGGCCTGCCCCGCATAGTCTTCGACACGATCCGCCACCGGCACGCTCACCGCCGGCAGCGGATTGGCCAAGTGTCCGATTTCCGCGACCAGCGCCGAACTGGTGCGCTGCAACGCGGCCATGCCGACATGACCCGGTTGAGTGATCAGGAAGCGCGGCAAGTCACTGGACCCAGGCGAGAGCAACTTGGCGATGCGTTCTGCACTGCACGCCGCCACTCGATTCAGCGCCAGGCCCAGCCCTTCTGCGGCGAGTGCCAGATGCGTGCTGTCGAAATTCGCCGTGGCCAACACCAGCGCTTCCTCGCTGATCAACCCCGGGTTGTCCGCGCCGCTGCGCAGTTCCAGTTCGATCAGCTCATGCAACTGGTGCAACGCCTGCTGCGCCGCGCCCTGGACCACCGTGGCGCAGCGAAAGCTCAGTGGGTCTTGCAGGCGACGTGGGTTGTCCGCCAACTCGCCCCCCGCCAGCAAGCGCAACAGCGCCGCCGATTGCTCGGTTTGCCCCGGGGCCGGGCGCAGGCGTGAGGCCCATGGCTGGAACGCACTGAGATTGGCGCGGTAGCCTTCACACGACAACGCCAGCGCCGCGAGCACAGCCTCCAACGCCTGCTGCGCCTCAGCCACCAGCAACGCACCGAGCCCAACGCTGGCGGCATTCGCCGACACCAGCGCCAAGCCATCCTTACCGGTCAAAGGCACCGCCAGCGCCAGGCTCAGGTGCGACAATGGCGCCAGGTCGCTTTCGCCCAGGGAACCCAGCAACGGCACCTCGGGCTCGACGCCCGAGTTGAGCAGGTCCAGCAATGCCTGCGCCGCTGCCGGTGAAATCCCCGAGCGACCCTGGGCCAACCCGGCCAGGCGCGCCGCGGTGATGGCGCGCAACTCCTGGCGATTGGCAAGGCGCCCCACCCCCACCGCACGCCCCAACGGAATGCTCGCCTGCACCGGCGCCACCGGCGTATCCACCGCCGCGCCAAGGCCGGTGTTGACGCCATAGATCGGCGTGCCGTCAGCCGCCAGTTTCACCAGCAGCCGATGGCCTTCGTCGATACGTTGACGTGCCGATTGACTGAAATCCGCCGGTATATCCTGCCGCGCAATCGCCAGCAAATCCGCCAGCACCAAGCCTTGGGGATCGAAGTGAATCATGCCCAGCGCAACCGCTGGCCGATGCCCAGGCGCCTGGATTTCTCCAGCAGCGCATGGCCCAATGCGATATCACTGAGGCTCAGCCCGCGATGCCAGAACAGGATGGTTTCCTCGGGGGTTTCCCGGCCATTCTTCAAGCCGGCCACGATCTGGCCCAACTCGGCATGCAGGGTCTCGACGCTGAGTTTTCCTGCATCGACATGGGCACGCAACGAACCGAACAGACCGCCCTTGCACTGGCCCCAATCATCCACCACCAACTTGCTCATGATGTCGGTGAGCGACAGTTCCACCGCGCTCATGGTGCCGTAGGGCACCACGAAGGCGCCGGGTTTGATCCACTCGGTGCGCAGCAGCGGTTCGGGCTGGTCCAGGCGCGAGGCCTCGACGACGATGTCGGCACCACGCACGGCGGATTCCCAATCGCCGGTGACGATCACCGGCTTGCCCAGGTCCCGGCGCAGGCGTTCGGCAAAGGCCTCGCGGCTTTCACTGCGGCGCGAGTGCACGCGGATTTCGTCGAAGTCGAACAGGTGATCCAGCAGGCGCACGTTCCAGTAGGCCGTGCCGCGCGCGCCGATATGCGCCAGCACTTTACTGTCGGGTCGGGCCAGGTATTTGGCGCCGATGGCCGTGACCGCGCCGGTGCGCATATCGGTGATCGCCGAGGCATCCAGGATGGCCCAGGGAATCCCGGTGGCCGGGTCCAGCAGGTTGAGAATCGCCAGTTCCGAGGGCAGGCCCTTGCGATAGTTGTCGACAAAATCCCCAACCACCTTGACCCCGGCATAACCGATAGCGCCGCCAAGCACACCGCGCAGCACGTTGAAGTGGCCGTTGATCTCGCCACCGGGAATCAGGTGGGTACGCGGCTCGATCACCGCCTCGCCACGGCCCTGGATCGCCAGGCTGGCTTCGATGGCGCTAAGGATTTCATCGTTGGAGAGACCCAGTTCGTCGATGTCGAGGCCGTTGAGAAAATCGATGTAGATCGGTTGCATGGTCTGCTCACTGATTAAGGGCTTTTGTGGTTGTGGCAAGCCCGCTCACCACACATTCATGGCGCCTTGAAGACGGCTTGCTGCACGTCGACCTTTTTCGGGATCAGGCCGTTGGCGAAGAACAGGTCCGCCGTGCGTTGCTGGGTCGCGACGTCCGAGGCTTGCAGCGGCCGAATCGGCGCGGGCGAGCGGTGTTCGAAGTAGCTTTTCACCACGGCCGGTTGCAGGCCCAGGGTCTTGGCCATCAGTGCGATGCTTTCTTCGGGCTTGTCGAGGGACAGGCGCTGCGCCTTGCCCAGGGTCTGGATGATCGTGCCGATGGACTGCGGGTACTGCTTGGCAAACGGGCTGCTGACCACAAAGAAACTGCCGGCCGGGTTGAGGCCCTGGCCGTCACCCAGCACACGGGCGGAGCCGTCGACCACGGCGGCGGAGTAGTACGGGTCCCACACCACCCAGGCATCGACTTTGCCTTGCTCGAACGCAGCACGACCATCGGACGGCGACAGGTACACCACGTTCACGTCCTTCCATTGCAAGCCGGCGCGCAGCAGGCTTTTGAGGAACAGGTTGTGCGCGCTGGAGCCCTTGAGCAGCGCCACGCGCTTGCCCTTCAGTTCAGCCACGCTCTGCACCGGACTGGCCTTGGGCACCAGCACCGCTTCGGTCTTGCCCTCGTTGGGCTCGACGGCGAAGTATTGCAAGTCGATGCCGGCGGCCTGGGCAAAGATCGGCGGGATGTCGCCGATATTGCCGATGTCCAGGCTGCCGCCATTCAGCGCTTCGATCAGCGGCGGGCCACCGAGGAATTCGATCCACTGCACCTGGGTGCCGGGCAGCGCCGCTTCGAAGAGTTTGTGCTCACGGGCCAACACCATGCTCACCGAGCTTTTCTGGTAACCGATGCGCAAGGTGGAGGGCTCGGCCGCCAGCACGTGACCGGCGATCAACGAAAGTACAGCTGCAGCGAAGACTTTAAGCATCAGAGCGCTCCCTTGACCTTGGCCGCGACATCCGCCGGCACCCATTGTTGCCAGACGTCTGGATGGTCCTTGAGGAACGCCTCAGCCACCTGGCGGGGCGGCGTGCGTTTCTCGCTCATGTCGCCGAGAATGCCGTTGAGCAGATCAATCGGCAGGTCGACCTTTTCAAACACACTCACCAGTTGCGGGTACTGCGCCTTGAACGGCGCCGACACACCAATCGCCAGGCGTGCCGGCATCGAGCGGGTGCCGATGGGGTTGGGGTTTTTCGCGTCGGACAGGGTCTTCCAGGCATCAGCGTTGAACGGCGGCTCTTCCAGCTTGACCAGCTTGAACCGGCCCAGCAGCGGCGTTGGCGACCAGTAGTAGAACAACACCGGCTTGCCACGGCGGATCGACGAGGCCACTTCGGCATCCAGCGCCGCGCCGGAGCCGGTGCGGAAGTTGACGAAGCTGTCAGTGAGTTTGTAGGCCTTGAGTTTCTGGCTGTTGACGATCTCCGAGGTCCAGCCGGTGGGGCTGTTGAGGAAGCGCCCACGGCTCGGATCTTCGGGGTCGCGGAACACATCCTTGTAGCGCGGCAGGTCGGCCACCGACTTCAGGTCCGGCGCCAGGGGCTTGATACCGCGCGCCGCATCGCCCTTGATCACGAACTCCGGCACCCACCAGCCTTCGGTAGCGCCTTTGACCGTGTCGCCCAGGCCGAACACCTTGCCCTCGTTTTCCGCCTTGACCCACGCCGGACTGCGCCCGGCCCACTCTTCGCCGATCACCTGGATATCGTCCTTGGCCAGGGCGGCTTCCAGGCTCACGGTGCTGCCGGGCAGGGTGTCGGTGGGCAAGCCGTAGCCCTTCTCGATGATCAGGCGCAGCACCTCGGTGATCAGGCTGCCGCTTTCCCAGGTGATGTCACCGAAGTGGATGGGTTTGACGGCTTCGGCGGCGTGGACGGTTGGGGACAGCAGGCTCAGGGCCAGCAGGCCGCCGCCCAGGAGTTTCTTCAGATGCTTCATCGGCAACCTCATAGTTGTGCGGTGATGTTCGTTAAAAGTCATAACTGAGCCGCGTGTAGTAGAACGCCCCTTCCGGCGCCGACGGCGACAGGTAGCTGTACTGCTGGCCCGGGGTCTGGCGCAGGCGGGTGTTGAAGTCGTCGGGTTTGCTGTCGAACAGATTGTTGGCGCCGATCGACAGGCGCAGTTGCTGGGTGAACGCGTAGTTCACGTCCAGGTCGGTGTTCCATTGCGCGGCGAAGGTCTGGTCGTACTGGGCATTGGCTGCGCTGGCGGCGTATTTGCGGTACTCGCCGTAGCGGGTTTCGCTGAGGGCGATGGTCCAGGCGCCGATGCGGTGGGTGGCGCCGAGCACCAGCTTGTCTTCGGGGTAACCGTGCTCGAGGAAACCACGGGCTTCGCGGGTGAGGATGTCGAATCCGTTGGGGTTCTCGTGGACCTTCTCAATCGTGGTGCGCGCCCTGGTGTAACCGGCCGACAGGCTCAATGCGCCGTACTGCGCCAGGTCCAGGTTGTACTTGCCGACGATGTCGACACCCCGCGTGCGCGTATTGGCCGCATTGGTCATGAACTGCGCCCAGGTGTACTGGCCAAACCCGGCCTGCTGCAGGATCTGTTCGGCGCGCGGCCCGGAAATGCCGCCGCTGTAGAGCAGGCGGTCACGGATCGAAATCTGGTAAGCGTCAACGGTCAGGGACGCGTTTTCGACCGGCCGCAGCACCAGGCCCAGGGAGTAGTTGGTGGACTTCTCGGGCTTGAGCGGCTCGGCGCCCAAGGCACGGGCGGCCGGGTTGTCGGCGGGCAGCATGCGCGTCAACACCGGGTTGCCGTTGATGTCGACGTTGGTGGTGGTGGTCCACGACGTGCCGATCTGGCCCAGGGTCGGTGCGCGGAAGGAGTTGTTCACCGTGGCGCGCAGGCCCACCTGCGGGGTGAAGTCATAACGCGCCGAGAGCTTGCCGGTGGTGGCCGAACCGAAGTCCGAGTAGTGCTCGGTACGCCCGGCCAGGCCGATCTGGAATTTATCGGTGAGCTGATGTTCGAGGCCGAAGTACACACCGCCGACATCACGCTTGTAGGTGCCGGCGTCATCCGGCGTGAGCCCGGAGGCTTGCACCGCACCGACCTGCACGCCGCTGATGCCGCCAAAGGAGTAAGACTCGTAGTCGCCCTCTTCCAGCCGATATTGCTCATGGCGGTAGGCAATGCCCGCCGAGACGGTCAGCGGATGGCTCGACCAGTTGACGTCCAGATCCTTGGCGTAATCCAGGCCGAGGTTGGTCTGCTCGTTGACCAGGGTGGCCACGTCGAACTTGGTCGGGCTGTTCAAGCCGTAGCTGGGGTTGACCGTGTTGAAGGCCAGTTCATCGTGCTGGTCGCGCCCATAGGTGGCACTGAGGTCGAAGCGGCCGAGGGTCTCGTCTTCGTAGCGGGTGCCGACGGTCAGCGCACCGTCTTCATAGCGGTAGCGGTACTTGGGAATGGTGCCGTTGGGGTAGATGCCCGGCACGTTGTTTGGGTTGTTGGCCAGCAGCGGCGGCGTGTTGTTCACCGACTTGTCCTGGCCGAAGGTGGCGAAACTGTAGAGCCGCCACTGGTCGTTCAAGCCGATTTCGGCATTCGCCGCCAGGTTGAATTTATCGCGCCCGGCACCGCCCCAGCGGGGGTCTTGCAGTTGGCCGTCGGCGACATATTTGTCGCCAATGTCGGTGGGTTTGTTGTTGAGGGTGTTGAAGCTCAGCGTGAGGAAACCATCCCCCGGCAAGCCCAGGCCGTACCAGCCATCGGTGGTCTTGCTGAAGCCGTCGCCCTGGGCGTATTTGCCCAGCTGGGTGTTGACCTGGCCGCCGCTGTCACGCTCCTTGAGCACGATGTTGACCACGCCCGCCACCGCATCCGAACCGTATTGCGCCGAGGCGCCATCGCGCAGCACTTCGACGTGATCGATGCTGCTGATGGGGATCATGTCCAGGTCCACCGGCTGCGCGCCAATGAACGGCACGCCACCGGAGATGTTCACCACCGCCGAGGCATGGCGGCGCTTGCCGTTGATCAGCACCAGCGTCTGGTCCGGGGCCAGCCCGCGCAGGGATGCGCCCTTGGGGTTCTGGCCACGGGTGGCGCTCTGGTTCTGCGGAAAGTTGAATGACGGAAGCAGTTGGAACAAAGCCTGGTTGAGGCTGGTGGCGCCGGTCTGCTTGAGTTCTTCGGCGTTGATCACATCCACCGGCGCGGCGCTGGTGAGGGCCGTGGCGTCATTGCGCCGGGTGCCGATGGCGACCACGCGGTCCAGGGTCGGGGCCTGGGCGGCGCTGGTCTGGGCCTTGACGTTGCGGATGGCGTTGTTGCTCGCGCTTTCCTTGATGATGAACGCGCCGTCCGGGCTGACCTGGACGTGCAGGCCGGTGCCCTTCAGTGCGGCGTCGACGGCCTGTTGCGCCGACAGCGAACCGTCTACGCTGGACGAAGAATAGTTTGCCAACTGTGGCGTGAACGAGATCACTTGGCCGCTTTGCCGGCTGATATCGAGCAGTACTTCATCCAACGGGCCAGGGGCAATGTGGTAGACCTGGCGCGACTCTTCGGCACTGGCGGCGAACGTGAAAAACAGACTGGCCAACGGCACCAGGGCAAAGGTTCGACGCGGCACACGGTTGAACTGACTCACTTTGGCTCCCCCCAAGGAAACTCGAGAACGCTGCTCCCCGCAGCGCTTACGGGAGTGATGTGGCACGGCCGGGGGGAAACTTGCAGATCGTTTGGTTATGTCGATAGAACCAAGGTCACGCGGCATTGACGTTCACCCACAAACCGGTGCGGCGAGTGATGTGGATCGGCAAGGTGCGCGCCAGGGTATCGAGGATTTGCTGGGGGTTGTCCAAGCGGTACAGGCCGCTGACACGCAGGCCCGCCACGGAGGGGTCCAGGCGCAACACGCCGTTGTGGTAAGGCCGCAGCGCCTCGATGACTTCAGACAGCGGGCGGTCGCGCACTTGCAGGAAGCCATCGACCCAGGCCGTGGCTCCGGATGAGCTGGCCTGCACCGGGCCGAAACCGGCACGGTCGTAGTGCACCTCATGGCCGGCGGCAAGTTGCAGGCGCTCGCCGTTCTGGCTGTCGATTTCCACCGCGCCGTTCAGCGCGACGACCTGGCCCTGCCCTGCACGCTCGCGCACCAGGAGGCGGTTGCCATAGGCACGCAAACGCGCCTGGTCGGTCTGGATCATAAAAGGCCGAATGCGATCGCCAGCCACCTTGGCCAGCAACTCGCCTTCGCGCAGGCGCACCAGGCGCCGTTGTGGGTCGAACTGAATATCCGCCGCGCTTTGCGCGTTGAGCGACAGCTCGCTGCCGTCGTCCAACGTGACGGTGCGGTGCTCGCCGGTGCCGGTGCGGATATCCGCCGTGAGGTCCGCCAACGGCACACCCAGCGGCTTGGCCAACCAAGTCGCGCCGGCAGCCACACCAGCACCGACCAGCGCGACCTGTAACACCTGGCGACGGCTGGACGGTGCGTCCAATGCCTGCTGCAACAGCTGGCCGCTGACCCCTTGTGCCTGGGGAATCTGGAACACGCCGAGGCGCGTTTCCAACTGCCGGCACAACGCGTCATGGCGTGGGTCGGCGGCACGCCAGAGTTGGTAGCGCTGCCAGTCGCCCGCCGTGGCCTGGCCGGAACGCAGCAGCACGTACCAGCGCGTGGCGTCGTTGATCAGGTCGTCGTTCATTCCAGGCACAGCCGCAGGCAACGGTTGAAGGCGCGGGTCATGTAGTCGCTGACCGAGCGCTGGGAAATCCCCAGCTCGGCGGCGATTTCCGGGTAGGTCAGGCCATTGAGTTGCGAAAGCAAAAAGGTCGCCTTGACCTTGGCCGGCAAGCCGTCGAGCAGCTGGTCGATGGCGTGCAGGGCTTCGAGCATTTGTGCCAGCTCTTCCGGGGATGGCGCGGTAGACGTCGTATCGTTGTCGAGAGCATCGAGGTAGGCACGTTCCAGGTCACGGCGACGCCACAGCTGGTACATCAGGCGCTGGGCGATCGTAGTGAGCAAGGCGCGGGGCTGGCGGATCGGCACCACACTCGGCGCACTCAGGAGCTGGACGAAGGTGTCGGCGGCAATGTCTTCGGCGTGGGCGCGGGAATCGAGATGGCGGTGCAAACGGCTGCACAGCCAGCCGTAATGACTGCGGAACAATCCGCCCACGTAATCGCTGTGAGAAGTGTCGGCGCCGGACATAGTGGCTCCATTTGAGAGGGTTGCACGTTATGTCCGGTGTTCCGGTGGAGCGATCCTAGCAAGGCTGCTTATTCTTTAATAATATTTAAAAGGTATTTTTATATAACTCTATTGAATTACAGGATAGCCGACGCTGACGGCCTGATCCTGGTAGGTCAAGAGCACTGCGTAGTCGTCTTCGCTGGCGGGGAATACTTCATGCAAGCCCAGTGTCTCGGCCACCTCGGGTAAGTCCTGCAACGCCTGGTTCATCGCCTGGCGGACCTGGACCACCTGTTCATCGCTCAAGCCCGGCGGGCCGATGTAGGGCAGGGTCGGGCTGGGCGCACTGTGGGTGACGATGCGCAGCCCCGCCACCTCTTGCGGCGCGAAGCGGGCGAGGTAGTCGTAGGTCACGCTGTCGATAGCGGCGAGGTCGGCACGGTCTTCGCGCAGCCAGCGCAGGCTTTCGCGATGGGCGCCGCTGATGCCGACACTGGCGAAGAAACGCCCGTCGCGCTGCAGCGGCGCCAGGCGTTCGCGCAACAGGTTCATGCCGCTGTTGGAGTCGTGGCCGTTGATCACGCCACGGCTGTTGTAGAAGTCCGCCAGAGGGTGGCGCGGGTTGTCGTCGCGGGTCAGCAACAGGCTGCAATGTTCGCCCCGGCGGCTGTGGGGCAGCTCATAGCGCGGTCGACCGATCACGCGGACCTGGCCGCGCAATTGGGTCATCAGTGGATAACCGCAGGTTTGGGTTACCAGCAATTCGGGGGCGAGCCACAGGCCGGGCAAGTCCAGATGATCGGCATTGAGACGGCGCAGTCCGAGGTGTTCAAGGATGCGCTCCAGCCACTGTTGGTTGGCCTGCCGGATCGGCTCGGGCGCGACATACATCAGCAGTTCGGCGTAGTGCTCACTCATGCTCGTCTCTCACGCAAAGGGGTGCCGGGGGCTGTCGATGGCCTTGAGCCCGTGGCGGCCGATCAACTGGCCGTAGCCTTGCACCAGGAAGCCGCCGCTGCGCGCGATCCATTGTTCACGCCGGGCACGGTAAACCGTGGGCAGCAAGTACCAGGGCAGTTTCGGCAAATCGTGGTGCACCAGGTGCAGGTTGTTATTGAGGAACAGCCAGGTCCACGGCCAGGACGCTTCGTTGAGCACGCTGCGTTGCTCGGGCCGGGGGTGCGGGCGGTGTTCATAGTAGGAACGGATCGAGGCCAGGGACAAGGCCGGCACGCTGACCAGCAGTAGGTAATGCCCCACCGACAGCGCGCTGTAGTGGGCGATGAATATCAACATCAGCACGGTGACGGCACCGTGGGCCAGCCACATCGGCCATACCTGGGGCAGGCGCTGGCATTCGTGGCGGATCAGGCGGCCAATTGCCAAAGGGGCAGAAAGCAGGAAGCGGCCGAGCACGGTCTTGGTCACCCCGTGCACGCCGCGTTCGAACAGCGAGCTATGGTCCCATTGCTGCTGGGTGAGGTAGCGGCTTTCCGGGTCGATGCCCGGCAGGGTCAGGTCTTCGTCGTTGTGGTGCAGCAGGTGGCTGTCGCGGTACAACGTGTAGGGGTACCACACGGCAAAGGGTGCATAGCCGAGAAGTTTATTGAGCAGCAGCGAACGGGTGGGATGGCCGTGGAGCAGTTCGTGTTGGACCGACAACCACAGCGTCACGAGCGGGATCAACAGCAGTGTGCTCAACCACGGGCCCAGCCAGTGACTGCCAAGGATCACGGCAAACCAGCCAGCGTATACGCCGATCAACAGTAGCCAGGTCGGCCATTCGGTTCTGGCGGTAAAGCATTGGGCCAGGGTTTCGATTTCCCGGCGTTGGGCAGGATCAAGGTAGTGGGCCATCGGCAGCTCAGAGCAGGTGTTTCCTGCTCTGTGCAATGGCGCGGGAAAATCTTGCAGATCGTTTGGCTATAAGCTTGTAACTCAGTGACCGAACAGGCCTGTCTCGGTTTTCTTGGCTTTCTTGTCGGCGCGTTTTTCATCCGCGGTCTTCGCCGGTTTTTTCTTCGCGGCTTTCTTTGAATCCATACCTTTGGCCATGATGCGTACTCCACTTTAAGGGGTTGCAGTCATGGGTATACCACCTATTGCCTCGCACAAGGCGTTTATAATCCCCGGCCCTTGATCACGCTGCCTGAAGACCATGCCCCCATTGCACATCGAAGCGCTGGCCGAGCCCTTGTGGCCCCTGCTGAACAAGTTTTACCGCAGCCACAATTCGTCGATGAAAGCGCTCAAGGGCGGGCGCTTGTGGGTGGCGCGCGACAGCGAGATTGTCGCCGGCCTGTGCCTCACGCCCGTGGTTGGCGGGCAGTGGTTGACCGGGGTGTTCGTTGACCCGGCCTATCGCGGCCAAGGCTTGGCGGCGCGGCTGATCACGGCGGCTGCGGCCGATGTGGACGGTATGTTGTGGTTGCTGTGCCATCCGGAACTGGAAGGGATGTACCGGCGCATGGGCTTCACCCAGGACACGCTGTTGCCGCAGTCGCTCAACGAACGGCTGGTGCGCTACAAGCGCAACAAACCGATGATCGCGATGGGCTTAGATCGTTTGGTGAGGTCGACCACCGATAATGTGTGATCAGCATGTACAGGGCCCATGCTAGCCTCGGCGGCACAATGGCCCTTTACAGGATGATCATGAAAACGACGCTCGCAGCTCTCTCCCTCACCGCCCTGCTCGCCCCGGCCTTGAGCCAGGCCGCCGACGCACCGATCAGCTCCCGGCAGTACCAAAGCGTGCTGGCCGGCAGTTGGCGCGACCCGGCCAACAGTGCCCGCGACGGCTATCGCCACCCGCAACAGACCCTGGAGTTTTTTGGCCTGGGCGCCAGGCAAACCGTGATCGAGATCACCCCGGGCGGCGGCTGGTACAGCGAAGTACTGGCGCCGCTGCTCAAGGATCACGGGCAGTACATCGCCGCCGTGCAGGCCGCGAGCAGCAGCGCCTACGCGCGCACGTCGGAAGAGAACCTGAAGAAGAAATTCGCGGCCGACCCTACGCGCTACGGTAAGGCCTCGGTGGTGGAGTTCGATCCCAAGGCGCCGGTATTCGGCAAACCCGCTTCGGCGGATGCGGTGCTGACGTTTCGCAATGTGCATAACTGGGTAGCGGCAGGCACCGCGCCGGCGACGTTCAGTGCGTTCTACCGGGTACTGAAACCGGGCGGTGTGCTGGGTGTGGAAGATCACCGGGCCAAGGACGGGGCGGATCTGCAGGCAATCAAGGACAGCGGCTACCTGACCACCGCGCAGGTGGTGAAGCTGGCGACCGATGCCGGGTTCAAGCTGGCGGGACAGAGCGAGGTGAATGCCAACCCGAAGGACGCCAAGGATTACCCGGCGGGCGTGTGGACGTTGCCGCCGACGTTGAAATTGGGAGAGCAGGACAAAGCGAAGTATGTGGCGATTGGCGAGTCGGATCGGATGACGTTGCGGTTCGTCAAACCGACCCAATAACCCGCCTTGAAATACAGTCACCCTGTGGGAGGAGGCTTGGCCCCCTCCCACAGGGTGATCTCAGTATGTCTGAGAGTTAGTCGTCGGCGGTGGGGTCCATGTCCGGGAACATCACCTCGATAAACCCGAACTTGCTGAAGTCGGTGATCCGCGACGGGTACAACCGGCCGATCAGGTGATCGCACTCATGCTGCACCACCCGCGCATGAAAACCGTCGGCAAACCGCACAATCGGCTCGCCCTTGGGATCAAACCCTTCATAGCGAATCTGCTGATAGCGGTTCACTGCACCACGCATACCGGGTACGGACAGGCAACCTTCGTACCCCTCTTCCAACACCGGGCTGAGGGGGGTAATCAACGGGTTGATCAGGATCGTCTGCGGCACCGGTGGCGCGTCCGGGTAACGTTCGCTGGCCTCGAAGCCGAAGATCACCAATTGCAGGTCCACGCCGATCTGCGGTGCGGCCAGGCCTACGCCGCCCACGTGCTCCATGGTCTGGAACATGTCATCGATCAATTGCCACAGCTCGGGGCTGTCGAACATTTCCGGCGGAACCGGAGGCGCGATACGCAGCAAGCGCTCGTCGCCCATTTTCAGGATTTCACGGATCATCGATCAGACTTCGTCAGGGGTGGGCTTGGAGTGGTCCCGGCCGAGGCCGGAGACGTGCTGTTTTTCGCCGACAGGCGGCGCGGACTGATCGAATTCCTTTTCACCCGGGTCCTTGCCTTCGGCGGACATGTGTTCGATCACCGCGTTCATTTCCGCCCCCAGCAGCAACACGGCGGCGGAAATATAGAAATACAGGAGCAGCACGATGATCGCACCGATACTGCCATACATGGCGTTGTAGTCGGCGAAGGTTTTGACGTAGTAGCCAAAGCCCAGGGACGCGACGATCCACACCACCACCGCCAGCACGGAGCCTGGGGTGATGAAGCGGAATTTCTGCTCGACGTCCGGCATCACGTAGTACATGAGGGCCACGGCGAACATCAACAAAATCACGATCAACGGCCAACGCAGGATGGTCCACAGGGTCACAACGAATTCCTGCATGCCGATCTGCCCGGCCAGCCACTCCATCACTTGCGGGCCCAGTACCATCAGCGCGGCCGCGGCCAGCAACATGCCGGCGATGCCGACGGTGTAGAAAATCGACAGCGGGAAGCGCTTCCAGATCGGCCGACCTTCCACCACGTCGTAGGCGGCGTTCATCGCGCTCATCATCAGGCGCACACCGGCCGAGGCGGTCCACAGCGCAATCACGATACCCACCGACAGCAGGCCACCCTTGGATTGCTGCAACTGGTCGATCACCGGGTTGACCTGCTCGAGGGCCTGGGGCGGCAACACCAGCTCCGATTGCAGGCGCAGCCAGGTGAAGAAATCCGGCAGGTGCAGGAAACCGATCAGGGCAATCAGGAACAGCAGGAAGGGGAACAGCGAGAACAGCATCTGGTAGGCCAGTGCCGAAGCGTAGGTGGGCATTTCGTCATCGACGAATTCCTTGACGGTACGCAACAGCACTTTATGCAGCTTGAGACCATCGAGAACCGGAAAAATCATAGCGTCTCCTTTCGCCGCATAAAGGTTGAGTTTGTGGGCGACTCAGGGGCCGTTTTCTACATCAAGGTAGCCTATTTGGCGACCTTGAAACAATTTCGAAACTTTAATCACGCCATGTGACATAAAAACGGCCATCCGTGGATGGCCGTCAGGTTGCGCAAAAGCAGGCCTATTTGGTCGCTTTTTTTACTGCATCCTTGGTATCGCCGACGGCTTTTTCCACCTGGCCTTTCTTTTCCTGCACCACGCCTTCAGCGCGCAGTTTGTCATTACCGGTGACTTTGCCGACGCCTTGCTTGATATTGCCGACGGCCTCGTCTTTCAAACCTTTTGCCTTATCCGCTGTGCTGCCCATGGTATTTCTCCGAAAGAACAATCAAAGGGTTTTGGTCATTACCTAAAGATTGACCCGGGGCCGTTCGGCAGAGTTTCAATTATTTTCGTCGGGCATTTCATCGCCGACCGCAGGTTTGGCTTTATGTTTTGCGGCCAACCCACGAGAATGCCCGGCACATTCAGGCTACAACGCTGAATAACAGATCCCGTAGGAAGGTTATGAAACTCAATAAAGCACAGGCCATCGCCCGCAGAAACACCGAACTGGGCGGTGCCGTACTCGGCGTCAACAACTGCCACTTCACCGACCTGGACCGCAAGCGCAACATCTGGTGGTTCGACCTGCCAGTGGGCCGGATTGCCGTGGGCCAGTACGAGTGGATCCACCTGTTGATGCACAACGCCGAGACCGATCAGTTGCTGCACCTGAAGGTGCCGACGGTGTTCCTGCGTGAAAAGCTCGAAGGCCTGGTGGTGCGCAATGCGGGCAAGCGCAAGCCTGAGATCACTCTGGAGCTGAGCGCGGACAAGGACTCGTTCTTGAAAGATGTGCGCCCCGCCGGGGCTGGCGTGAGCTTCGCGCAGTTCGCCCTATAGAAACCGCTGTTCAAAATGTGGGAGGGGGCAAGCCCCCTCCCACATTTGTATAGCGTTACTTTTTAAGACCGAGCTTCTTCAACTCTTCATCACGCAGCTCACGCCGCAGGATCTTGCCTACGTTGGTGGTCGGCAGGGCATCGCGGAACTCGACAGCCTTGGGCACTTTATAGGCCGTGACGTTGGCGCGCATATGCTCCATCACTTGGTCCTTGGTCAGGGTGGCACCCGGCTTGACCACGATAAAAAGCTTGATGTGCTCCCCGGACTTCTCGTCCGGCACACCAATGGCCGCGCACTGCAGCACGCCCGGCAGGCCCGCCAGTACGTCTTCCAGCTCGTTGGGGTATACGTTGAAGCCCGAGACCAGGATCATGTCTTTCTTGCGATCGACAATGCGCATGTAGCCGTCCGGCTGGATGATCGCGATGTCACCGGTCTTGAGCCAGCCTTCGCTGTCGAGCATCTCGTCGGTGGCGTCCTGGCGCTGCCAATAGCCCTTCATCACTTGCGGGCCTTTGACGCACAGCTCGCCGGTTTCACCCAGTGCGAGTTCGGTGCCGTCGTCGGCGATGACCTTGCAGACGGTGGACGGCACCGGGATGCCGATGGTGCCGATCTGGATATGCTGGATCGGATTGACCGTGGCCACCGGGCTGGTCTCGGTCATGCCGTAGCCTTCGCAGATGCCACAGCCGGTCACGGCCTTCCAACGCTCGGCCGCCGCCAGTTGCAGGGCCATGCCGCCGGACAGGGTGACTTTCAGCGCAGAGAAATCCAGCTTGCGGAACGCCTCGTTGTTGCACAGCGCCACAAACAGCGTGTTCAGGCCGACAAAGCCGCTGAACTTCCACTTCGACAGTTCCTTGACCATCGCCGGCAGGTCGCGCGGGTTGCTGATCAGGATGTTGTGGTTGCCGATCAGCATCATCGCCATGCAATGAAAGGTGAACGCGTAAATGTGGTAAAGCGGCAGCGGCGTGATCAGGATCTCGCAGCCTTCATTCAGGTTGGAGCCCATCAGCGCCTTGCATTGCAACATGTTGGCGACCAGGTTGCGGTGGGTGAGCATCGCGCCCTTGGCGACGCCGGTGGTGCCGCCGGTGTATTGCAGCACGGCCACATCGCTGCTGGCCGGACTGGCATCGCTGACCGGTTGGCCGTGCCCCTTGGCCAGCACGTCGTTGAACTTGATCGCCTTGGGCAGGTGATAGGCCGGGACCATTTTCTTCACGTACTTGATGACGCTGTTGATCAGCAGGCGCTTGAGCGGCGGCAACAGGTCGGCGACTTCGGTGACGATCACATGCTTGACGGCGGTCTTGGGCACGACCTTTTCCGCCAGGTGCGCCATGTTGGCAAGGCACACCAGGGCCTTGGCGCCAGAGTCGTTGAATTGGTGTTCCATTTCCCGCGCGGTGTACAGCGGGTTGGTGTTGACCACGATCAGGCCGGCGCGGATGGCGCCGAACACTGCGACCGGGTATTGCAGGACGTTGGGCAGTTGCACGGCGATTCGGTCGCCGGGCTTCAAGTCGGTGTGCTGTTGCAGGTACGCGGCGAAGGCGCCGGACAGTTCGTACAATTCACCGTAGGTGATGGTCTTGCCCAGGTTGCTGAAAGCCGGTTTGTTGGCGAAGCGCTGGCAGGACTGCTTCAGTACCGCCTGAATATTCGGATACTCGTCTGGATTGATTTCTGCGGCAATCCCGGCGGGGTACTTATCCTTCCAAAAGTCTTCGTTCATGGAAGCCCACTCCTCAGCGACGTCAGCGACGCGAATTCATCATCGCATTTGATGCGATTATTATTGGTGTATGTTTTTTTAGGTGAATCTGGCGCTTTCAAGCAGGCCGAGACGTCACAAAGCGCGCCGAGAGTAGCAGCTTTGCCAAAGGCCGCCTAGAGCCAAAAGAGGGGGTCACGGTCATAAACACGACTGTCCTACAATATTTGGTCACACTTTAAACCAAGCTGAAATAGCGGCATAGATGGCTCTGGAACGGGGCTTTCAGAACAACACAGTACAAATGTGGGAGGGGGCTTGCCCCCGATGGCAGTGGTTCAGTCTACGCATCTGGTGACTGACCCACCGCCATCGGGGGCAAGCCCCCTCCCACTTTTTTTCAGCATATTTCAGGTCAAGCGATATCGCGCAACTCACGCCGCAAGATCTTGCCCACCGGCGTCATCGGTAACGAGTCGCGCAACACGATGTGCTTGGGCACCTTGTATCCCGTGAAGTTGGTCTTGCAGTATGCCTTCAACTCTTCAAGGCTCACCCCTTGGGCACGCGCCACCACGAACAGCTTCACCGCCTCCCCCGTGCGTTCATCCGGCACGCCGATCACCGCGCAGTTGGCCACCGCCGGGTGGGCCATCACGACATCCTCGATTTCGTTGGGATACACGTTGAAGCCCGAGACGATGATCAAGTCTTTCTTACGGTCAACGATGCGCACAAAGCCATCGTCATCGATCACCGCGATATCACCGGTCTTGAGCCAGCCTTCGGCGTCCAGCGCCTCGGAGGTGGCGGCCGGCTGCTGCCAGTAGCCCTTCATCACCTGCGGGCCCTTGATACACAGTTCTCCGCGCTCGCCCAATGGCAGCTCGACACCCTGATCATCGATCACTTTCATCGCCGTGCCCGGCACCGGAATGCCCACCGTCCCCAGGCGGGATTTGCTGCCGTAGGGGTTGGTGCTGGCCACCGGTGAGGTTTCTGTCAGGCCATAACCCTCGCCAATCGCGCAACCGGTAATCTGCTGCCAGCGTTCGGCCGTGGCCTTGATCAGCGCAGTGCCGCCGGAATTGGTGAGCTTGAGGTGGGAGAAGTCCAGGGTCTTGAAGTCCGGGTGGTCCATCAACGCCACAAATAGCGTGTTGAGCCCCAGCAGCCCGGTGAACCGCCACTTTTTCAGTTCCTTGATGAAGCCGCCGATGTCTCGCGGATTGGTGATCAGCACGTTGTGATTGCCCGAGACCATCATGCACATGCAATTCGCCGTGAAGGCATAGATATGGTAAAGCGGCAGCGGCGCGATCATCACCTCCTGCCCTTCCTTGATCAGCGGATGACCGTCATCGCCGGTCTGGGACATACAGGCGCGCACCTGTTGCATGTTCGCCACCAGGTTGCCATGGGTGAGCATCGCGCCCTTGGCCAGGCCGGTGGTGCCGCCGGTGTATTGCAGCACCGCGATGTCGTCCAGTGTGACGGGGTGGCGGGTCACGCCCAGGCCAGCGCCCATGTGCAGGGCGCGCTTGAATGACACCGCGCGCGGCAGGTTGTAGGCCGGCACCATCTTCTTGACCTTGTCGACCACCGTGTTGATCAGCCACCCTTTGGCAGCGGGCATGAAGTCGCCCATCTTGGCTTCGATCAGGTAGTCGATCTCGGTGTCGCTGCACACCTCCTGCACCCGCGAACCGAACAGGTTGAGGTAGACCAGCGCACGCACGCCGGCGTCCTTGAACTGGTGACGCATCTCGCGCGGGGTGTAAAGCGGGTTGGTATTGACCACGATCAGCCCGGCGCGCAAGGCGCCGAACACCGCAATCGGGTAATGCAGCACGTTGGGCATCTGCACCGCGATGCGCTCGCCCGGCTTGAGGTCGGTGTGCTGTTGCAGGTAGCCGGCGAACGCGGCGCTCTGGCGTTCCAGTTCGGCGTAGGTCAGGGTGATGCCCATGTTGCTGAATGCCGGACGGTCGGCGAAGGCCTTGCAGGAGCGCTCGAAGACTTCGATCACCGACTTGTAGGCAGAGAGGTCAATGTCGTTGGGAACGCCCGCTGCGCGTTTGTCATTCCAGAAATCAGGTTGCATTATTCTTGTCCTCTTACCTGAGTGTGTCCGGCCGCTTTCTGACTGCTATGAAAAGCGGAGCTTTGGGGACGTTAGCAGCTATGGCCAAACAGGCAAATACAGGAAAGAGCGTCATTAATTGCGTGAATCTTCCTACAAGGCTTCGCACTGATCAGACGCAGCCGTGCGGATGAGCTATACACTGCAACGACGCTGAGCAGACCTTGAGCAGACCTTGAGCAAAGGAACCGCCATGAACCACACCTCCTTCTGGCTGACCGCGAATGACCGCAGCCGCCTGTACGTCAATCAATGGATGCCCGACGGTCCGCCCAGGGCGCTGGTGATGCTGTCCCATGGCATGGCCGAGCACAGCGGGCGCTATGCGCGCCTGGCGCAAGCCCTGTGCGACGCTGGCTACGGTTTATATGCGCCGGACCAACGGGGTCACGGCCGCACCGCCGACGAAGGCACCCTGGGCCTGTACGCCGAGCACGACGGCTGGAACAAGGTGGTGGGCGACCTCGCCAGCCTCAACCAGCACATCGGCCAGCAGCAGCCGGGGTTGCCGATCATCTTGCTGGGGCACAGCATGGGCAGCTATATCGCCCAGGCCTATCTGCTGCACCACAGCGCCAGCCTGGATGGGGCGATTCTCAGCGGTTCGAATTTCCAGCCGGTGGCGCTGTACCGCGCGGCGCGATTGATCGCACGGGTCGAACGACTGCGCCAGGGATTGCGCGGGCGCAGTGCGCTGATCGATTTCCTGTCGTTTGGATCGTTCAACAAGGCGTTCAAACCCAATCGCACCGCTTTCGATTGGCTCAGCCGTGACCCGGCCGAAGTGGACAAGTACATCAACGACCCACTGTGCGGGTTCCGCTGCACCAACCAGCTGTGGATCGACCTGCTCGGCGGCTTGCAGCAAATCAGCAAAGCGTCCAATCTCGCGCAGATCGACCCGGGCCTGCCGATCCTGGTGATGGGTGGCGAATGTGATCCGGTGAGCGAAGGCAAGCGTCTCAACAGCCTGGCCGACGCCCTGCGTGAAGCGGGCTGCCAGCACCTGCAACTGAATATCTACCCGCAGGCGCGCCATGAAGTGTTCAACGAAACCAACCGTGATGAAGTCACGGCGGATGTACTGAGCTGGCTCGGCCAGGCCCTGACCTTGCGCAGACCGACGCGCTGCGAATAAATTTTCGATTAAAATCAGTCAGTTAAATTACCGATTAGCCACAGGATGCACGTTTAGATGACCCAGGTAACCAACACCCCGTACGAAGCCCTCGAAGTCGGCCAGACCGCCAGTTACAGCAAGTTGGTGGAGGAGCGTGATATCCAGCTGTTCGCCGCCATGTCCGGCGACCACAACCCGGTGCACCTGGATGCCGAGTACGCCAAGGCGACCATGTTCAAGGAGCGTATCGCCCACGGCATGTTCAGCGGTGCCCTGATCAGCGCAGCCGTTGCCTGCGAGCTGCCTGGGCCGGGCACGATCTACATCGGCCAGCAGATGAGCTTCCAGAAGCCAGTGAAAATCGGCGACACCCTGACCGTGCGCCTGGAAATCCTCGAGAAGCTGCCAAAGTTCCGCGTGCGCATCGCCACGCGTGTGTTCAACCAGCGCGATGAGTTGGTAGTGGATGGCGAGGCGGAAATCCTGGCGCCGCGCAAGCAGCAGGTGGTGACGCTGACCGAGTTGCCGCCGATCAGCATTGGCTGAAGTCTGCGCAAAAAAAATGTGGGAGGGGCAAGCCCCCTCCCACATTCTTTTACAGCGCAGAGCTTACGACTGAGCGCGAGCCTGGTTACGCAGGGCTTTCACCTGGTCGTGGTTGCGTTGCACGCCGTGGTACTGACGCTCAACCAGGTCACGAATGCCCAGCAGGTTGTGCTTGTTGATCTTCTCGATCGCTTCCTTGTAAGCCTTCAGTGCGTGGTCTTCACCACGCTCGGCTTCGTTCAGCACCGCTTCTTCATCTTTACCGGTTTTACCGGTGAGCATCGACTTCACGTCGACCCAACCACGGTGCAAAGCGCCGGCAACGCTGCCGGAATCTTCCGGATCGCCACCCAGGGCACGCACGGCGGTTTTCAGCTCGGCGGCAGCAGTGGCGCAGTCGGCGGAACGCTTGGCGAACAGGGCTTTGAGTTCAGGGTGCTTGATGTCTTCAGCACACTCCTTGAAACCCTTTTGGCCGTCGATGCTGGTTTCGATCAGGTCGTTCAGTACGGAGATCGATTCTTTATTGATGTCAGTCATTTTTCAATTCCTTGTACGGGTTAGAAGGTTGTCTTAGTGATTGCAGCGCCCGTGCCAGGTTTTCAAAAAACAAAATCCATATATATTTCAATAACTTAAGATTAATTGAACCATCTGTATGTATGTTATTTGCATGATCTGTCATTTGGCCTTCATGCAGAATGCCTGTATTTTCCAAGGTCTCGACTCAACCCTCCGAGCCTTCATGAATCCCGAAAAACTCGAACTGCTGATCACCCGCGAAATGCCCTTCGGCAAATACAAGGGACGGATCATCGCCGACCTTCCTGGCCCCTACCTCAACTGGTTCGCCCGTGAAGGTTTCCCCCACGGCGAACTCGGCGGCTTGTTGGCGTTGATGCAGGAAATCGACAGCAATGGATTGTCCGAGTTACTCGAACCGCTACGTGCCAAACACGGCAAACCCGCCCCGCGCCATTGAGACCTCCCAATGCCACGCAATGCTGACGACGAACAACATTGGCAGGCCGTTTCCGAGCGCTACGCCCTGGAGCCCGGCCCGATCAACCTGGAAAACGGTTACTTCGGGCGTATGAGCCGAACGGTGCAATCCCATTACCTTGACCAGGTTGCGTTTATCAACCGGAGTAATTCGCTGCATGTGCGCCAGCGCTTCGAGCGAGGCGAGAACGTCGAGATTCGTCGGCAACTGGCCGAGCTGATTGATGTGGCACCGGAGTCGGTGGCCTTTACCCGCAACGCCACCGAAGCCTTGCAATCACTGATCCGCAACTACAACCGCCTGCAACCGGGCGACCAGGTGCTGATCAGTGACCTGGAGTACGACACGGTCAAGGGTGCCATGCGTTGGCTGGCCGGCGTTCGCGGGGTGGAGGTGATCGAACTGTCCCACACACACCCGGCCAGTTTCGACAGCCTGGTGCAGACGTATCTCGATGCGTTCGTCCAGTACCCACGTCTGAAGCTGATGGCGCTGACCCACGTCACCCACCGCACCGGCCTGGTGATGCCCGTCGAAGCGGTCGCCAGGGCGGCCCGTGAGCATGGCGTGGACGTGATCCTCGACGGTGCCCATGCCCTGGGCCAGATCGAGTTCAACCTGGCCGAGCTGGGCATTCAGTTTGCCGGCTTCAACCTGCACAAATGGATCGGCGCGCCACTGACCCTGGGCTTCCTGTACATCGCCCCGGAGCGCCTGGCCGATATCGACCCGGACATGGGTGAGTTTCACTACCCCGCCACCGATGTGCGTGCACGTACGTCCTACAGCACGCCGAACTTTCCGGCGCTGATGACCTTGCCGCTGGTGTTTGAAGAGCATCGCCAATTAGGTGGCTCGGCGGCAAAAGGCGCACGGGTGAATTACCTGCGGGACCTGTGGGTCAGCCAGGTGCGGGCATTGCCGGGGATCGAGGTGCTGACGCCGGATGATCCGAGGGTGTATTGCGGGATTACGGCGTTCAAGTTCAGCGGGCGGGATCAGCAGGCGATGGTCGATAGACTGCTCAAGGACTACAACCTGTTTGTCACTACTCGAACCGGTGCGTCGTTCGGCACCTGTATCCGGGTGACGCCGGGGCTGGTGACGTCGGCAACCGAGATCGCCGTGCTGGTCAAAGCCATCACCGAGTTGAGCGTCGGCTAAGCGCCTTTTCTACAGAAAAAAAAAGCGGTACACCGACCAAGTGCACCGCAAAAATGCCGTCAAGCACAGCAACAACGATTCAGTAAAAGCAGATCAATCCAGCAGGGCCAGCGCCTGTGCGGTAACTTCCTGGATACGGGCCCAGTCGCCGTTCTTGACCCATTCCGGGTCGAGCATCCAGCTACCGCCCACGCACATCACGTTTTTCAACGCCATGTAGTTTTTGATGTTGGCCGGGCCCACGCCGCCGGTCGGGCAGAATTTCACTTCGCCAAACGGGCCGCCCAAGGCCTTGATCGCCGCCACGCCGCCGCTGACTTCCGCCGGGAACAGCTTGAAGCGGCGATAACCCAGGCCATAGCCTTCCATGATGCCGGAGGCATTGCTGATGCCCGGCAGCAGCGGGATCGGGCTGTGTACCGAAGCTTCCAGCAAGTCGCGGGTGATGCCGGGGGTGACGATGAATTGCGAGCCGGCCACTTCGGCCGCTTCGAGCATGTGACGGTCCAGCACGGTGCCGGCACCGGTGCACAGTTCAGGGCGTTGTTCGCGCAGTACCTGAATGGCCTTGAGGCCGAACTCCGAACGCAGGGTCACTTCCAGTGCGGTCAAACCGCCGGCTGCCAGGGCATCGGCCAGCGGCAGGATGTCCTGTTCGCGGGCAATGGTGATCACCGGCAGGATCCGCGCCTTGGCGCAGAGGCTGTCGATCAAGGCAACTTTATCCGCCATGGACACGGTCGGTTGAGGGCTTTTCATAGCGGCTGATCCTTGGCTCATGGGCACCAGTAAATCTCTAATGTAGGTTGCAGAAACGCGCGAATCGGCATGGCAGCGACGTCATCGCTGGCCAGCGCGGCGCTCAAGGTGGTCAACTTCGAACTGCCGGAAATCGACAGTACGGTGTAGTTCGCCGTGGCCAGCAGCGCGCGACTCATCGTCAGGCGCTGGTGCGGCACGGTCGGCGCCAGCATCGGCCAGCAACGGCGGGTACCGTCGGCCTTCAACGCTTCGCCCAGGTTGGGACTGTCGGGGAACAGCGATGCGGTGTGGCCGTCATCGCCCATGCCCAGCACCAGCACGTCAATGGCTGGCAATTCGGCCAGCAGGCGATCGGCCTGCTCGGCTGCGTCTTCAAGATTGGCCGCGGCGCTGTACAGGCTCAAGAACCTGGCCTTGGCCGCCGGGCCTTGCAGCAGGTGCTGCTTCAACAGGCCGGCATTGCTGTCGGCATGTTCCACTGGCACCCAGCGCTCGTCGGCCAGGGTGATGGTGACCTTGGACCAGTCCAGGCCCTGCTTGGCCAGGTGCTGGAAAAACGCCACGGGGCTGCGGCCACCGGACACCACCAGGGTCGCTTCACCACGGGCACTGATGGCCGTGCGCAGTTGCTCGGCCACGTCATTGGCCAGGCCTTCCGCCAACAGCACCGGGGTGCGGTACTCGTGAGGGGTTACGCCCTGGGGCAGTTTCAAATCAGATATCGCCATACCACGACCTCCCATCCCGCGTGATCAGTGCAATCGAGCTCATCGGCCCCCAGGACCCGGCCGCGTACGGCTTGGGCGCATCACCGGATTTTTTCCACCCGGCGATCAGCTGGTCACACCACTTCCACGCGGCTTCGATTTCATCTTTGCGAACAAACAGGTTCTGATTGCCGCGCATCACTTCCAGCAACAACCGCTCGTAGGCATCCGGGATACGGGCGCTGCGGTAGGTGTCGGAAAAATTCAATTGCAACGGGCCGCTGCGCAGTTGCATGCCCTTGTCCAGGCCCTGCTCCTTGGTCATCACGCGCAAGGAAATGCCCTCGTCCGGTTGCAGGCGGATGATCAGTTTGTTGCTGATCTGCAGGCGCTGCTCGGGGGCAAAGATGTAGTGGGACGGTTCCTTGAAGTGGATGACGATCTGCGACAGCTTCTGCGGCATGCGCTTGCCGGTGCGCAGGTAGAACGGCACCCCGGCCCAACGCCAGTTGCGGATATCGGCACGCAGGGCAACGAAGGTCTCGGTGTCGCTCTGGGTGTTGGAGTTCTCTTCTTCCAGGTACCCCGGCACCGGCTTGCCGGCGCTGTAGCCGGCAATGTACTGGCCGCGCACCACCTGGGTGGTCAGGCCGTCCGGGCTGATCGGCGCCAGGGCCTTGAGCACCTTGACCTTCTCGTCACGGATGCTGTCGGCGGACAGATCGGCCGGCGGGTCCATGGCGATCAGGCATAGCAGCTGCAGCAAGTGGTTCTGGATCATGTCGCGCAGCTGGCCGGCCTTGTCGAAGTAGCCCCAACGGCCTTCGATACCGACCTGCTCGGCCACGGTGATTTCCACGTGGGAGATGTAATTCTGGTTCCACTGGGTTTCGAACAGGCTGTTGGCGAAACGCAGGGCGATCAGGTTCTGGACGGTCTCTTTGCCCAGATAGTGGTCGATACGGTAGGTGCGGTTCTCCGGGAAGAACTGGGCCACGGCGTCGTTGACCTTGCGCGAGGACTCCAGGTCCGAACCAATCGGTTTCTCCAGCACCACGCGGGTGTTGTCCGCCAGGCCGACCTTGGACAGGTTCTCGCAGATAGCGCCGTACACCGCCGCCGGTGTGGCGAAGTAGGCGATCAAGCGTTGTTCGGTGCCGGCGACTTCCGCCAGGGCCACGTAGTCATCGGCTTTCATGAAGTCGACGTGAACATAGGTCAGGCGCGCCAGGAAACGCTGGGCGATGGTTTCGTCCAGTTCCTTGCCGACGTATTTACGCAGTTCTTTTTCAATGTGCGCCAGGTGCTGTTGCTCGGAACCGGCTTCGCGAGCCAGGGCCAGGATGCGTGTGTCGTCGTGCAGGAGCGCGGCGCCATCGAGTTGATAGAGGGCAGGAAATAACTTGCGCAGCGCCAGATCACCCAAGGCGCCAAACAGGGCAAAGGTGCAGGGTTCTACGGTTATCGAAGGCATGATGTTTGTTCTTTTATCAAGTTAAGCTACAAATACCTTTTTTCAAGGCATCACTCAAGGAAAAATGTAGTAATAACCACAACATTTTCCCAAAATACGCATTCCGAGTGGTGGTGTTCAGCTACCCTCAGTAGGATAGGCCACCGCAAAAGGCCACTCGTCGATTGGTTGCCACCCTAATTTGCATCGTCGCCCGAAGGAAAGACTGAATGGACCGCGTGCGAAATCTTCTGGAACAGATCCAGAACCGCCTCGAAGAATTGAACAAGGCCGAGAAAAAAGTTGCCGAGGTCATCCTGCTCAACCCGCAGCAGGCGACCCGCTTCTCCATCGCCGCCCTTGCCCAGGCCGCCTCGGTCAGTGAACCGACGGTCAACCGTTTCTGCCGTTCGTTCGGCGTGAGCGGTTACCCTGAACTGAAATTGCAGCTGGCGCAAAGCCTGGCCAGCGGCGCGGCGTATGTCAGCCGCGCAGTGGAAGCCGATGATAACCCCGAGGCCTACACCCAGAAGATCTTTGGCAGCGCCATCGCGTCGCTCGACAGCGCCTGCCAGGCCCTGGACCCGGCCCTGATCAGCAAGGCCGTGGACCTGTTGATCCAGGCGCGGCAGATCCACTTCTTCGGCCTGGGCGCTTCGGCACCGGTGGCGATGGATGCGCTGCACAAGTTCTTCCGCTTCAACCTGGCGGTCACCGCCCATGCCGACGTGCTGATGCAGCGCATGATCGCCTCGGTGGCACACACCGGCGAGTTGTTCGTGATCATTTCCTACACCGGGCGTACCCGTGAACTGGTGGAAGTGGCGCGCATCGCCCGTGGAAACGGCGCTTCAGTGTTGGGCGTGACCGCCGAAAACTCGCCGCTGGCCAAGGCCAGTACGGTGAGCCTGAACATTCCACTGCCCGAAGACACCGACATCTACATGCCGATGACCTCGCGGATCATCCAGTTGACGGTGCTGGACGTATTGGCCACCGGCATGACCTTGCGTCGCGGGGTGGATTTCCAGCCGCATTTGCGCAAGATCAAAGAGAGTTTGAATGACAGCCGGTATCCGGTGGGGGATGAGTTCAACTAGGCCTGCCTTTGTGTTGGCTGTACTGGCCTTATCGGGGGCAAGCCCCCTCCCACATTTTGACTGTATTCACAGAGCAAAGTGTGGGAGGGGGCTTGCCCCCGATGAGGCCATCAACCACCCCGCTAAACCCCAGCCCTGGCCTGCAAACTCAAATGCGCCCTCTCCCCCGGCGCCAGGCTCGCCCCGGCCATCGCCGACTCCACGCACACAAACCCCGACGCCTCGTTGAAGCTCACGCCCAACAGCGGCCGGCTGCCCGGATGCCACACCACCGTGTCGGCGCTGTCGCCGGTGTCGATGCATAGTTCGCGCTGCCAGGCGTGGTCCTTGAGTTGCAATTCGCCTTCGTGCTGGAACACCCGCTGGCAACCGCCTTCTACCCGCAACTCACCCTCCTGCTGGCAGACCTGGCGGTTGAGCTGGTCGTAACCTTGCGCACCGTCGAGCCCAGACAGCGCTATCTCATCAACATGACCAATACGCCAGTAAGCGTGCAATGCATGGCTCAGTTGGCACGGCAACTCATCCTGATGCTCGGTGCTCAGGCGCAGCTCCAAGGTTTCGCCCAGGTGCGCGTGCAGGTCGACCTGCCAGTCGCACAGCTGCAATTGCCAGTGCAGGCGCACACCGTCGTCGTCAGTGCTGCTGTCGAGCAATTTCCAGTCGATCAAGCGCGCCCAGCCATGGGATGGCCAGGCATTTTCACTCGGGTGACGGCCATACCACGGCCAGCACACCGGCACGCCTCCACGGATGGCGCCGACTTGCGGCCACTTGGCGGCACACCACAACCACGGTTTCTGGCCGGTAGGCTGAAAGTGCAGCAATTGCGCGCCCTGGCGACTGAACACCGCCTGGCACAGCGGATGATCGATCACCAACACATCACGCATCTGAAAACGCTCCCAGGCGAACACCGGACGCTCGCGCAGGGATTTGAAAAAGCGTTGCAGCGGTTGCTCATGCATGTGCCACGGTCCTGATTGTCTTCACAGTGCGACCCAAAAAAAGCGGGTAGCCATGGCTACCCGCAAAATGCGCACAGAGAGAAGGAGCTTATCGCAACAGCGTTAGAACGTAGACTGAATTTTCAGGCCCGCCACCAACGCGTTGTCGACTTTGTCCACGCCGCCAGGCTGGACAACGTATTGCAGGTTAGGACGCACGGTCAGCCAGTTGGTGACGTGGAAGCCGTAGTTGAGTTCAACGTTGTACTCGGTCTCACGGATCGGCGTGTAGAGAGGATTGTCATAGTCGCTCACACCATTGGCGGCGTTGAGCAGTTCAGAGTTTTTCTTCACGTCATCGTTGACGTGCAGGCGCGCGACACCAATGCCGACGTCATCTTTCGGACGCGCGTCGAATGGGCCTTTGTACACCAGCATGAGCGACTGATAGTTGTCGACCAGGTTGGTTTCCTTATCGTGGAAGGTGGCGTTGGCCGCGATGTTCAGGCCGCGGGAGGCATCGCCGTTATGGGTGGTGAGTTGCTGTTGAGCAACGAACCAGTAGCCTTTCTTGCTGCTGCGGGTACGGTAGGCGGCGCGGGTGGTCGCAGCATCATTGCCGTTGATGTCTTCACGGACGTCAGAGGCATCAGCCGCGCTCTTGTAGTAACCCACACGGTATTCGCCCGGCAGGTTGTTGACCTTCGGCGACCAGACCAATTCCACTGGGATCACGGTGCCCTTGGTACCGCTGCCGCTGAGCTTGAAGCCATTACCGTGTTCGAGCTGCGAGGGGTTCTGGTTGTACGCGCCGATCTGCGCATACAGCTCAGGCGTGATGTTGTACTTCACACGGATCGCGGCCTGACTGACCGGCCAGTTGTACCAGGTGTTGACGTAGTTACCCACTTGCGAACCGCAGAACGACAGGTTCTGGAAGTCGCACGGGAAGGTGTTGAAGTCTTCGCCTTCGCCGAAGTAACCAAGCTTCACGTCCAACTTGTTATCGAACATCTGGTGCTGGATCCAGAACTGGGTCAGACGCACCATATGGCCACGGCCGTACACTTCTTGAGACGAGCTCAAGGTGCCGGCACGCGGATCGCCGATGCGGTCGTTGGAGATGTTCTGGCCATTACGGTTGGTCAACTGGATCTTGGCCTGGGTGTTATCCCAGCCCCACAGTTTTTGCAGGTCGAGTGCCACGCCGAGACCGAACTGGTCAGAGTAGCGACCGGTCTTGTCGTGGTTGTAACCGCCCTTGGCGTTGTAGCCCATCTCCCCAACGTAGTCAGCCTTGATGTCGATACCTTGCTCGATCAGCTTGGTACGCTCACCACCCCAATCGCCGGTCATCCACTTCGAATCAGCACTGAATGCATCGGCCGCCATCGCATTGGCGGACAAAACCAGGGCTGCTGCAGCTGACATTTGGCAGATCAGCCGAGTGTTGTTGTGTTGCTTTTTCATCCCTACATCCTCGTCTTTATTGTTATTAAACTGTTTTTATCTAACGCGGGTTACTTTTTTATTTGAAACAACAACTTAGCTGCTTCAGCGGCCTTTGAATTGGGCCACGTTGTCGGCATGCCCCTGTGCGGGCAATGAAGAAGCAGTGCCTAGGCGTTCGCCAGTGTTGGCGTCGAACAGCAATACCTTGGCCGGATCAAATTGCAGGGTCAGGGTCTCGCCGACCTGGGGCGCCACATCCGGCGCCAAACGGCAGCAGACCTTGGTGTCATTGAGCTGCACGAACACCAAGGTGTCCGGACCGGTCGGTTCGGTGACCTGGACTTCAGCACGAATGCTCGACGAGCCGTTGCCCTCACCCGCCGCCAACACGATCTGCTCCGGGCGCAGGCCCAGAATCACATCACGGTCCTCCAGACCTGCGTCGTTCATGCCTAATGGCAATTCGCAACGGGCCTGGCCGCTGTCGAGCAGCGCGACCAAACGACCTTCCTTGCGTTTTAGGCGCATAGGAACGAAGTTCATGGGAGGTGAACCGATAAAGCTTGCCACAAACAGGTTGGCCGGGTCGTTGTAAATTTCTTTCGGCGTGCCAAATTGTTGGATGATGCCGTCCTTCATCACCGCCACTTTGTCGCCCAGGGTCATCGCTTCGATCTGGTCGTGGGTCACGTAGACCGTGGTGGTCTTGAGGCGCTGGTGCATCAGCTTCATTTCGGTACGCATCTCGACGCGCAGCTTGGCGTCGAGGTTGGACAGCGGCTCGTCAAACAGGTAGATCTTCGGCCGACGCGCCAGGGCACGGCCCATGGCCACGCGCTGTTGCTGGCCGCCGGAGAGCTGGCCCGGCTTGCGGTTGAGCAGGTGTTCGATCTGCAGCAGTTTTGCAACCCGCGCCACTTCGGCGTCGATATCCGCCTGGGCCATCTTGCGGATCTTGAGGCCGAACTCGATGTTCTCGCGCACGCTCATGGTCGGGTACAGCGCGTAGGACTGGAACACCATGGCGATGTCCCGGTCCTTGGGGCTCATGCCGCTCACGTCCTGGTCGCCGATCATGATCGCGCCGCCGGTGATGGTCTCTAGGCCGGCGATGCAGTTCATCAGCGTGGATTTGCCGCACCCTGAAGGGCCGACCAGGATCAGGAACTCGCCTTCCTTGATCGACAGTTCGATGTTCTTCAAGGTGTCGGGCAGGCCGGCGCCATAGGTCTTGTTTACATTGCGAAGTTCAAGCGTAGCCATGATTACCCCTTGACCGCGCCGGCCGTGAGGCCGCGCACGAAATACTTGCCTGCGATCACATAGACCAGCAGGGTCGGCAGCCCGGCGATCATCGCCGCCGCCATATCCACGTTATATTCCTTGGCCCCGGTGCTGGTGTTGACCAGGTTGTTCAGCGCCACCGTGATGGGCTGGGAATCGCCACTGGAGAACACCACGCCGAACAGGAAGTCGTTCCAGATCTGGGTGAACTGCCAGATCAGGCAGACCATGATGATCGGGGTCGACATCGGCAGAATGATCTGACGGAAGATGGTGAAGAATCCCGCACCGTCCAGGCGTGCCGCCTTGATCAGCGCGTCCGGGATGCTCACGTAGTAGTTACGGAAAAACAGCGTGGTGAACGCCAGGCCATAGACCACGTGCACAAACACCAGGCCGGTGGTGGTGCTGGCCAGGCCCATCTTGCCGAGGGTGAACGACGCCGGCAGCAGCACGGTCTGGAACGGCAGGAAGCAACCGAACAGCAGCAAGCCGAAGAACAACTGCGAGCCTTTGAAGCGCCAGAACGACAGCACATAGCCGTTCAACGCACCGATGGCGGTGGAGATCAGTACGGCCGGAACGGTGATCTTGATCGAGTTCCAGAAGTAACCGTCCACAGTGGCCCAGGCCTTGACCCAGCCGATGCCGGAGACCACGGTCGGCCAGCTCAGCAGGTTGCCGGTGCTGATGTCTTCCGGGGTTTTGAAGCTGGTCAGCAGCATCACCACCAGCGGCACCAGGTACAGCAGCACGGCGAGGATCAGCACCGCGTAGATCGCGATGCGACTCAGGCTGACAGGTGATTTGGAGGCGAGACTAGTCATGACGTTTGGTCCTCAGCTCGGAGTAGAGGTAAGGCACGATGATCGCCAGGATCGCACCGAGCATCAGGATCGCACTGGCCGAACCCATGCCCATCTGGCCACGGCTGAAGGTGAACGAGTACATGAACATGGCAGGCAGGTCGGACGAGTAGCCCGGGCCGCCGGCAGTCATTGCCGCCACCAGGTCGAAGCTCTTGATCGCAATGTGCGCCAGGATCATCACCGCACTGAAGAACACCGGACGCAGGCTGGGCAGCACCACGCTCCAGTAGATGCGTGGCAGGCTCGCGCCGTCGATCTGGGCGGCACGGATAATCGACTGATCGACGCCACGCAGGCCGGCGAGGAACATCGCCATGATAAAGCCCGAGGCTTGCCATACAGCGGCGATCACCAGGCAGTAGACCACGCGGTCCGGGTCGATCAGCCAGTCGAGACGGAAGCCTTCCCAGCCCCAGTCACGCAGGAGTTTGTCCAGGCCCATGCCCGGGTTGAGCAGCCATTTCCAGGCCGTACCGGTGACGATCATCGAGAGTGCCATCGGGTACAGGTAAATGGTGCGGATAAAGCCTTCACGACGGATTTTCTGGTCGAGGAAGATCGCCAGGGTCACCCCGATAACCAGGGTGATGCCGATGAACATCCCGCCAAACACCGCCAGGTTCTTGCTCGCCACCCACCAGCGGTCGTTGTCGAACAACCGCGCGTATTGCGCAAGGCCCGCCCATTTGTAGCTTGGCAGGAACGTGGAATTGGTGAACGAGAGTACAAACGTCCACAGGATGTAGCCGTAGAAGCCCACCAACACGATGAACATGCTGGGCGCCAGCACCAGTTTGGGTAGCCAGCGCTGCAGTGCATCGAACGGCGAGGCTTTGCTGAACACAGCAACAGAACTCATGGGAAAATCCAGTACAGGGAAAAAGGACTACAGGAACACGCCTTATGGGGGGCAAGGGAGTCCCCCCCATAAGGTCAACCGTTACTTGGCGGACTTGATCGCAGCGCCGAGTTTCTTGGCGGTGTCGGCCGGGTCGGCTTTCGGGTCGTTGATGTAGTTGGTCACAACGTCAAAGAATGCACCTTGCACCGCCAGGGTCGTGGCCATGTTGTGCGCCATGCTTGGCTGCAGGCCGCCGGTCTTGGCGTCTGCCAGGAAGTCCTTGGCAGCGGTCTGGGCGCAGGAGTCGAAGCCGTACGAGTCCATTTTGTTCAGCATGTCGTTACGCACAGGGATCGAACCCTTGTTGATGCTGAACACTTTCTGGAAGTTTTCACCCAGCACGACTCTGGCAATGTCCTGCTGACCCGCCGCAGTGCCTTTGTCTTTCTGCTTGAACACCGCCAGGGAGTCGATGTTGTAGGTGAAGGCTTTGTCGGTGCCCGGGAAGGCTACGCACTCATAGTCTTTGCCGGCGACCTTCTTGGCGGCGGTCCATTCGGACTTGGCCCAGTCACCCATGATCTGCATGCCGGCCTTGCCGTTGATGACCTTGCCTGCTTCGAGGTTCCAGTCCTGGCCTTTGCCGTCGACGTCCATGTAGGTCGCGACTTTTTTCAGCTCGGTCAGGGCCTTGACCATTTCCGGGCCGGTCAGTGCAGCGTTATCCAGGTCGACCAGGGCTTTCTTGTAGCCATCGGCGCCCATAACAGAAAGCACCACCGCCTCGAACACGGTGCTGTCCTGCCAAGGCTGGCCACCATGGGCGAGCGGAATGAAGCCGGCTTTCTTCAGCTTGTCGCCAGCGGCGTAGAATTCTTCGAGGGTGGTCGGGTTCTTGGTGATACCGGCTTTCTTGAAGACTTCCGGGTTGATCCACAGCCAGTTCACGCGGTGGATGTTGACCGGTACGGCAACGTAGTTACCGTCGTACTTCACGGTATCGGAGACTTTCTTGTCGAGCAGGGAGTCCCACTTTTCTTCTTTGGCGACGTCCTTGAGCACGTCGGTGTCGAGCAGGCCGGTGGACGCCCATTCCTGTATGTCGGGGCCTTTGATCTGGGCAACGCCTGGCGGGTTGCCGGCGACTGCGCGGCTTTTCAGCACGGTCATGGCCGTGGCGCCACCGCCACCTGCGACGGCACCGTCTTTCCAGGTGAAGCCGTCTTTTTCAACTTGGGCCTTCAGGACATCTACAGCCGCCTTCTCACCACCCGAGGTCCACCAATGCACAACTTCAACCGTCCCTTTCGAGTCGGCGGCAAATGCACTGAGGGGAAACAACGAGGCAATGGAAATAGCGACGGCGAGGCGATTAATCGCGTTCATCTGAGTACCTTTTCTTGTTGTTATGCATGCAAGTCTTAGGCTTGCGCTGCACGGAGTTTAAACAGGGTTTTTTGAGGCGCAGGTAACAAAGGGATGCACAAATGTCACCAGTTGGTGACATAGCGCCCAGCCCCGATGGCACTGGCCATGCTGGGTGCCAAGGGCAGTGCAGGCAGCACTACCGCTTGCCAGGCATGGTACAGGTCCGGCTTGCCGCCCCATATTTTGCTGCTGGGTTGGTTATGCGGGCTGAGTTCGTGATGCCAGCTGCCGTTGATGCGGTCGATGAAGTGGGTTTCGCAGAATTCCCAGAAGCGCCGGTACCAGGTTTCGTAATGCGATTCGCCGGTGCGTTTGAGCAGGGCCTGGGCAGCAGCGCTGGCTTCGGCGTGAGTCCAGTGCAGGCGCTCGCGCACCACCGGGCGGTGGTTCCAGTCAAGGGTGTAGACGATGCCGGGGGCACCATCCACCGCCCAGGCGTACTCGCAGGCACTGGCGAACAGGCCTTTGGCGTCGGTCACCAGCCACTCGGGTGTGGCGAGCCCGGCTTGCAGACGCGCGGCCTCAAGGTGCAGCACCAGCCGCGCCCACTCGAAGCCATGGCCGGGGGTAATGCCGTAGGGGCGGAAGCCATCGGCGGGATTGTCTTCGTTGTAACCGAGCAAGGGTTGCCAGCCTGTATCGAAATGCTCGATCACCATGAACTGGTTGCCGGCGGCATGGGTATGGATCACGCGCTCGACGATCCGCAGCGCACGGTCCAACCAACGTGTATCGCCGGTCACATCGGCCAGGGCGAGGAAGGCTTCGGTGGCGTGCATGTTGCTGTTGGCGCCGCGATAGGCTTCGACGCCGCTCCAGTCCTGGGCAAAGGACTCGAGCATCACGCCCTCCTCTTCACTCCAGAAGAACTGGTCGATGATATGGATGGCGTCATTCAGCAAGTGTTGCGCGCCGGGAGCGCCCGCCACCACTGCAGAGCTGGCGGCCAGGGCCACGAAGGCGTGCAGGTACGCGGCCTTGCCACGGTTGCCGTCGACGGCGTGGGGTGCGGCGAACCAGCCGCCATGCTCACTGTCGCGCAACGGGCCGTTGAGGGAGGCAACCCCGTGTTCAATCAGTTCGGCATAGCCAGGCAACCCCATGGCGTGGGCCATGGCGAAACTGTGAGTCATGCGGGCGGTGTTCATGGTTTCAGCGCGGGCATCGGCCGGCAGCCGGCCTTTGTCGTCCAGGTTGCCAAAGCCATCGGGCAGTCGAGACGCCTTGGCAAACGCCAGCAGGCGCTGGCCTTCGGCAGCGAGCCAGGCGTGATGGGCAAGCGCGTTCAGCCAACTGCTGGCAGGCAGTGGTTGGGTGGTCATGGGTGGCCCTTATTATTGTTTGTGGGATGACCGGAGTCTAAACAAGGGCGCACTGGGAGCAAGTAACGAAGGGGATGGGAAATGTCACCGAGTGGTGACATTTCTACAAGAGACCTCATTGCCCGAGCGGGGTAACTCTCGCCGGCGCGTTAAGTTGTTGGTTGAGGTTCTGCACCTGGCTCTGCAAGGTGGTGATATTACGCGTGGTCTGGATGCGGAACACGTCGAACTCTTTGTTGGTAGGCGCATCACTGTTGGCCGACGCGTTGTCCTGGGCGCTCTTGAGCACCACGAGGTCCTGTTCGATCCGGGCGATGGCGGCGCTGGGGTTGCCCTGTTTCTTCAAGGCGGCCACGTCAGCGGCCAGTTCCTTGATCTCGGTATCGCGCTTGCCGGCGTCAACCTGCGCCGCCTTGAGGGTCGCCACGGCGTCGGTCAACGCCTGGACCTGGCCTTGCAGCTTGCTGTTGGCGTTGGACAGGTCGGTGGTGCTGGCGGTCATTTGCGCCAGGCGCTTGTCCAGCTCGGTGGCCTGGCCGGCCACGCCGACCTGCTGTTTACCCTGCTCCAGCAACTGGCTTTCAAGCTGCTTGATCTGCAGTTTCAGCGCTTCGCTGCCGTTGTTGACGCTGGCCTCGCTGGCCACCACCTTGCCGGAAATATCCTGCAGGCGCCCCGCCGCTTCTTCGCTGATGCGCGCAAAGCTCTCCTGGGTGGCCACCAACTGCTGGCCCATCAGGGAGATCTGCTGGAAGCTCCACCAGGCCAGGCCCGCAAAGGCGATCAGCAGCGCGCCGATCAAGGCCCACAACGGGCCGGTGCTGGCGCTCTTGACCTTGACCACCTTGGTGTTACGCGAACGCACTGAGGTGGCCGGGGTAGGTTCGAAGTCATCGTCATCCCCGACATCCGCCCGCAGGCTGGGAACGTTGTCGAAATCGTCTTTAGCATCGTTGCGCATGTATCAACCCTGAATCGGTGAGGTGGCGAGCGACGGGAGTATAAACCGCGTTCCCGACGCCCTGATCGACCCGGAACGCCGAATTCGGTTCCCGAAGTGTTGCCTGTTGTGTTCTTACTTCAACCCAGGGTCCTGGGCCTTCCACCAACTGCAAAACTCGTCGAGGGCGGTCCACAGGCTGACCTTGGGCTCGTAGTCCAGATAATGCCTGGCGCGGCTGATGTCGAGGGTGAAATCTTTGTTCATCACTTGCATGCCCAGGCGCGACAACGCCGGCTCGGGACGACCGGGCCACATCGCGCAAAACGCTTCGTTGAGTGCTGCCACGCTGTAGGACAAACCGTAGGACCGATACCGCGTCACCTGCGGCAACTCCATTTGGCGCATCACGTAGTTCACCACATCCCACACCGGCACTGGCGCACCGTTGCTGATGTTGTAGGCCCTGCCCAGCGCCGAGCCCGTGGCGAGCAAACTGCTGAGCAGCGCTTCGTTGAGGTTGTGCACGCTGGTGAAGTCGACCTTATTCAGACCATCGCCGACGATGGCCAGGCGATTCTTGCGCTGCATTTTCAGCAGGCGCGGGAAGATACTCATGTCACCGGCGCCCGTGACGAAGCGCGGACGCAGGGCCACGACTTCGAGGCCGAACTCCTGGGCACCGAACACCTTCTGTTCGGCCAGGTACTTGGTGGCGGCATAGGGGTGCTTGAAGCGCTTGGGCACTTGCTCCTCAGTCAGCCCCAGGTGATCGCGCCCATCGAAATAGATCGACGGCGACGACAGGTGCACCAGCCGGCCCACGCGTTCCTTGAGGCAGGCCTCGACGACATTTTCGGTGACCAGCACATTGCCCTGATGAAAGTCCTGATACTTGCCCCACAGCCCGACGGCGCCGGCGCAATGCACCACGGCTTCGACATCGCGGCAGAGATCGCGCACCAGGTCGGCGTCATTCAAATCACCCTGGATAAACTCGGCGCCGCGCCTGACCAGGTGTTCCACACCTTCGGCACGTCGCCCGTTGACCCGCACGTCCAGGCCCTGCTCCAGGGCGAAACGCGCAAAGCGCCCGCCGATGAAGCCGCTTGCGCCGGTGACCAGAATCTTCATGTATTACCCCGTGTGCTTTCGTTTTTCATCGCTGTTGCCTTGACGCACGCCATCACTCCAACGGCACCAACCACTGCCCGCATGCCTGGGCCAGATGGTCGGTCAACAAGCCCAGCAGTTGCCCGCCACTGCGCCAATGATGCCAGTACAACGGCACATCGATGGGCTTATCTGGCAATAACTCGACCAACAGGCCCTTTTGCAGTTGGTCGCGCACCTGCAATTCCGGCACCAGCCCCCAACCCAGGCCCGCTTCGGTCAGGCGAATAAAGCCTTCGGACGATGGGCATAAATGGTGTTCGAAGCCGCCATCCACGCCGAGGGATGCCAGGTAGCGGTGTTGCAGGAAATCATCCGGGCCAAAAACCAATGCCGGGGTGCGTGCCAGTTGGTCGGCGCGCACGCCGTCGGGAAAGTGCCGGGCAATAAAGGCCGGGCTGGCCAACGCGCGATAACGCATGGCCCCCAGCAGCAGGCTGCGTGCCCCGGCCACCGGGCGCTCGCTGGCGCAGATACAGGCCGCCACTTCACCGGCGCGCATGCGCTTGAGGCCTACGGTCTGGTCCTCCACCACCAGATCCAACAGCAGATGCTGTTCGGCGCAAAAACCACTGACGGCCTCGGCCCACCAGGTGGCGAGGCTGTCGGCGTTCAACGCGATACGCAGGCGCTCGGGCATGCCTTCCTCATCCAGGGACGGCACCTGGCTTTGCAGGTCGCGCTCCAGCAGGCGCACCTGTTGCACATGGTTGAGCAGGCGACGGCCGATATCGGTGGGTGTCGGCGGCGTGGCCCGCACCAGTACCGGCTGGCCGATACGCGCCTCCAGCAACTTGATGCGCTGGGAGATCGCCGACTGCGACAACCCCAGCACCTGGGCGGCGCGCTCGAAGCCCGCCTGCTCCACCACCGCCGCCAGAGCGGAAAGCAATTTATAGTCGAACATCAGTTTCTCTAATGAGCGATCAGCAATATTGGTTTTTCTTATACAGCCTGCGCCATGAGAATAGCCAGCATCGCTTCTCTCTTTATAAGGAACCTCCATGGCTGCCGAAACCGCCCTGGCTACCCTGCTGCGCAGCATGAGCCCTCATCTGAATGACGGCGACTACATATTCTGCACCCTGCCCGATCAGCGAATCCCTGCCGATTGCGAGGTGATCGGCAGCTTCCGCGAACAAGAAGGCCTGACCCTGATCGTCGAACGCCAACAAGCGGAACAGGCTGGGCTGGCCTTCGACTACGTCGCCGCGTGGATCACCTTGAATGTGCACTCGGCCCTGGAGGCCGTGGGCCTGACCGCCGCCTTCGCCAGTGCCTTGGGCAAGGCCGGCATCAGTTGCAACGTGATTGCCGGCTATTACCACGACCACCTGTTCGTCGGCCGTGCCGATGCCCAGCGTGCCATGCAGGTGTTGCAGCAACTGGCGGCAAACGCGGAGTAGACCCTATGTGGCAAAGCTACCTGAATGGTTTGCTGGTCGCCCTCGGCCTGATCATGGCCATCGGCACCCAGAATGCCTTTGTCTTGGCGCAAAGCCTGCGCCGTGAACATCATTTACCCGTGGCAGCGCTGTGTGTGGTGTGCGATGCGCTGCTGGTGGCCGCCGGGGTGTTCGGCCTGGCGACAGTGCTGGCGCAGAGCCCGATACTGCTGGCGATCGCACGCTGGGGCGGCGCGGCTTTCCTGATCTGGTACGGGGCCTGCGCACTCCGCCGGGCCTGTTCGAAACAGAGCCTGGACCAGGGCGGCAACCTGCAGGTGCGCTCGCTGCGCGCGGTGCTGCTGAGCGCGCTGGCCGTCACCCTGCTCAACCCTCACGTGTACCTGGACACCGTGTTGCTGATCGGCTCGCTCGGCGCCCAACAAACCGAACCCGGCGCCTACGTCGCCGGCGCGGCCAGTGCGTCGCTGCTGTGGTTCGCAACCCTGGCGCTCGGCGCGGCGTGGCTGGCCCCCTGGCTGGCACGCCCGGCCACCTGGCGCCTGCTGGACCTGTTGGTGGCGGTGATGATGTTCAGCGTGGCCTATCAATTGATCAGTGCCTGAGGAATATTCCAAAACGCTCTGGAACCTCTATCCCACACAGTTGTTGCGTGGTTTTGCCACAACCCCGGTGCTATGATCCTGACCCTGCGCCGCAAAGAGTACAAACTCCCCGGCGCTTGTTTGGCCGCCCGTGATCGGCCTTGCGCTCACCGCAACTGACCTGATTAGGAGATTTATCATGGCTTTCGAATTGCCGCCGCTGCCCTACGCACACGATGCCCTGCAGCCGCACATCTCCAAGGAAACCTTGGAATACCACCACGACAAGCACCACAACACCTATGTCGTGAACCTGAACAACCTGGTGCCAGGCACCGAGTTCGAAGGCAAGACCCTGGAAGAGATCGTCAAATCCTCTTCGGGCGGTATCTTCAACAACGCTGCCCAGGTCTGGAACCACACCTTCTACTGGAACTGCCTGGCGCCAAACGCTGGCGGCCAACCCACCGGCGCGCTGGCTGAAGCCATCAACGCTGCGTTCGGTTCGTTCGACAAGTTCAAGGAAGAGTTCACCAAGACCTCCGTCGGCACCTTCGGCTCCGGTTGGGGCTGGCTGGTGAAAAAGGCTGACGGTTCCCTGGCCCTGGCCAGCACCATCGGCGCCGGCAACCCGCTGACCAGCGGCGACACCCCGCTGCTGACCTGCGACGTCTGGGAACACGCCTACTACATCGACTACCGCAACGTGCGTCCAAAGTATGTGGAAGCGTTCTGGAACCTGGTCAACTGGAAGTTCGTGGCTGAGCAGTTCGAAGGCAAGACCTTCACTGCCTAAGCAACGCTTGCAGTAAAAAAAGCCCGGCGAATCAGGCTGTGTGAAAACCTAGCAATCTGCCGCCCGGTTTAAAAAAATGCCCGTATCGCAAGATACGGGCATTTTTCTTATGCGCTATATCCAAGGTGAAGACCGTACTCAAGGCGCTCTGTTTCCAGTCTCACTGGACGAAAGTGCGGTCGACGCGAAACACCGCCTGATCGTGCATCACGAAGTAACCCAGGAAGGTACTGATAACCGTCAGCTTGAGCCGATGGCGGCCAGTTCCAGGCGTGTGAAGATGCTGGTATCACCCCCTTTGTCCCGCCCAATCGAGCTGTAAATACCCAGGGTGGTGAAGAGCAAAATCTTGATCGCACACTTTTCAGTTACGACGAGGAAAGTGATAGCTACCACTGCCCCAACGGCACGGTACTCACGCTTAAAGCGCTCAACAAAGGCGACCGGAAATGGCACTTGCGATACAGGCGTACAACCTGAAACGAGCCATAACCGTGCTGGGTGTGCAAAAGATGATGGGGTTGATGGGCTGAAAAGCCCTTTTTCATTATCCGAAACCTAAAAAGCAAATGCCCCGATAAGTCGGGGCATTTGCTTTTGACCGGCGCAGGCTGCGTTTTCAGACAGCCTGGAATGCCGGTTTTTTTGCGCAACATATAGTCATTCAGGCTCAGGAACTCAGCCATTGTCATTTGCCACGTATTCAGTGAGACAAATTGAGGTCTCTTACCTGTCGGAGAAATAACAATGACTATTGGTGCACTGGCACAACTTCCCGTAGTGGGTGATCTGGTGAAAACAGGACTTCCTGTGGTTGGCGACATAGTCAAAGCGGTCGCGCCGCTGCTGCAACCCTTTGCCGATGCCCTGGCTAAACAGATTGCCGGCAAAGAGGAAGAGCCCCCAAGCAAAACCATTGAGCTCCCCATGGAGAAAGGCGCAGGAAAAATAGCCATCAGCTTCAAGCAATAAGCACTGACTGAGTTAAAGAAGAAACCAAGGGGTGGCGGGAGCGCCTCTCTCCGCCCCCCCCTGATGACATAGGATCGAAACGTACAGATACGCCCAGTCAGAACCGGATTTGCGGTTGTTTGCTGACACCGCTTCCTGCCAAATCGATTGCACCGCCCACCATGTCCCTCGCGGCATCCGTAGCCACTTTTGCTGCCTGACCTGCAACGGAGAGAACCACGGGGGCCACGGCGGCGGCGACGGGTGCCAGTGCTGCGGCGGCTATTGCTACGCTCATAAGTAAATACTCCGATATTCAATGAAAGGCACATTCCTCTCCCGCCCTGAGTGGGCATTTCCAAGGAGAGGGTTCCATGTCTCATGACCTTTTTGCGGCTGACCCAATGTCCCTTTGACTGCCAACCCCAGATTGCCAATACTCATGGCATATTGAAGGCCACCCGCATGAGACAAGGAATGCCCCTTTGAAGCTGGAACTCAAAAACAGCTTGTCGGTGAAGTTGCTACGGGTTGTGCTGCTGTCGGCATTGATCGTGGGCGTCGTGCTGAGCGTGGCGCAGATCGTGTTCGATGCCTACAAGACACGCCAGGCCGTAGCCGGTGATGCCCAGCGCATCCTCGACATGTTTCGCGACCCCTCGACCCAGGCCGTCTACAGCCTGGACCGCGAGATGGGCATGCAAGTGATTGAGGGCCTGTTCCAGGATGACGCGGTGCGCATGGCGTCCATCGGCCACCCCAACGAAACCATGCTGGCGGAAAAAAGCCGTGCCTTGCAGCAAGCGCCCAGCCGCTGGTTGACTGACCTGATTCTCGGCCGGGAACGCACCTTCACCACGGCGCTGGTGGGCAAAGGCCCCTACAGCGAGTATTACGGCGACCTGAGCATCACCCTCGACACCGCGACTTATGGCCAGGGCTTTATCGTCAACTCGGTGATCATCTTCATTTCCGGGGTGTTGCGCGCCCTGGCCATGGGCCTGGTGCTGTACCTGGTCTATCACTGGCTGCTGACCAAGCCGCTGTCACGGATTATCGAGCACCTGACGTCGATCAACCCGGACCGGCCCAGCGAACACAAGATCCCGCAGCTCAAGGGCCACGAGCGCAACGAGTTGGGGCTGTGGATCAACACCGCCAACCAATTGCTCGAATCCATCGAACGTAACACCCATTTGCGTCATGAGGCCGAAAGCAGCCTGTTGCGCATGGCCCAGTACGACTTCCTGACCGGCCTGCCGAACCGCCAGAAACTGCAGGAGCAACTGGACAAGATCCTCATCGACGCCGGCCGTCGACAACGGCGCGTAGCGGTATTGTGCGTGGGGTTGGATGACTTCAAGAGCGTCAACGAGCAGTTCACCTACCAGGCCGGTGACAAATTGTTGCTGGCCTTGGCCGACCGATTGCGCGCCCACAGCGGCCGCCTCGGCGCACTCGCCCGTCTGGGTGGCGACCAGTTCGCCCTGGTGCAGGCCGATATCGACCAGCCTTACGAGGCCGCCGAACTGGCACAAAGCATTCTGGACGACCTGGAGGCGGAGTTCGCTCTCGATCACGAAGGCATCCGCCTGCGCGCCACCATCGGCATCACCCTGTTCCCGGAAGACGGCGACAGCACCGAAAAGCTGCTGCAAAAAGCCGAACAGACCATGACCCTGGCCAAGACCCGTTCGCGCAACCGCTATCAGTTCTACATCGCCAGCGTCGACAGCGAAATGCGCCGCCGCCGCGAGCTGGAAAAAGACCTGCGCGAAGCCCTCAGCCGCGACCAGTTCCACCTGGTGTACCAACCGCAGATCAGCTACCGCGATCACCGCGTGGTCGGTGTGGAGGCGCTGATCCGCTGGCAGCATCCAGAGCATGGCCTGGTACCGCCGGACCTGTTTATCCCGCTCGCTGAGCAGAACGGCACCATTATTCCGATTGGCGAATGGGTGCTGGACCAGGCCTGCCGGCAATTGCGCGAATGGCACGACCTGGGCTTCACCGACCTGCGCATGGCGGTCAACTTGTCCACCGTGCAACTGCACCACACCGAACTGCCACGGGTGGTCAATAACCTGATGCAGATCTACCGCCTGCCGCCGCGCAGCCTGGAACTGGAAGTCACCGAAACCGGCCTGATGGAAGACATCAGCACCGCAGCCCAGCATCTGCTGAGCCTGCGTCGCTCCGGGGCGTTGATTGCCATCGATGACTTTGGCACCGGTTACTCATCCCTCAGCTACTTGAAAAGCCTGCCCCTGGACAAGATCAAGATCGACAAGAGCTTCGTCCAGGACCTGCTGGACGATGACGACGATGCCACCATCGTGCGCGCGATCATCCAACTGGGCAAAAGCCTGGGCATGCAGGTGATCGCCGAAGGCGTGGAAACCGCTGAGCAGGAGGCCTATATCATCTCCGAGGGCTGCCATGAGGGTCAGGGTTACCACTACAGCAAACCCTTGCAGGCCAGGGAGTTGGCGGCATTTCTGAAGCAGTCGGAGCGTAACAACGCCGTCATTCTTTGACCGGCCAAAACGATACTGAATATTTCCCGCGCATAACCCTTTACACAAAATGCAAATCTTTCGCATTATGTCGCAGTTTTTGCGCTCCCCCCGCGCGCCCCATCAACAACCGAAGCAGGATGTTCGCCATGATTCGTATGCCCCTGGCCACCGCCAGTCTGCTGGCCATTGCCATTTCTCTCGCCGGCTGTGGCGAAGGTAAAGACAAGGCCGCAGCGCCACAGGCGCCGACCCCGGCTGCCAGCACTACCGCTCCAGCGGCTGCCACCCCTGCCGGTCAGGTCGACGAAGCGGCCGCCAAGGCCGTGGTCGCGCATTACGCAGACATGGTATTTGCGGTCTACAGCGATGCCGAGTCCACCGCGAAAACCCTGCAGACCGCGATCGACGCGTTCCTCGCCAAGCCGAACGACGAAACCCTGAAAGCCGCACGTACCGCCTGGATCGCGGCCCGCGTCCCGTACCTGCAGAGCGAAGTGTTCCGCTTCGGCAACACCATCATCGACGACTGGGAAGGCCAGGTGAACGCATGGCCGCTGGACGAAGGCCTGATCGACTACGTCGACAAGTCCTACGAACACGCCCTGGGCAACCCGGGCGCCACCGCCAATATCATTGCCAACACCCAGATCCAGGTCGGCGAAGACAAGGTCGACGTGAAGGACATCACGCCGGAAAAACTCGCCAGCCTCAATGAGCTGGGCGGTTCCGAAGCCAACGTCGCCACCGGCTACCACGCCATCGAATTCCTGCTGTGGGGCCAGGACCTGAACGGCACCGGCCCAGGCGCCGGCAACCGTCCGGCGTCGGACTACCTGACGGGCGACGGTGCCACCGGTGGCCACAACGAGCGCCGCCGCACTTACCTGCGTGCCGTGACCCAACTGCTGGTCAGCGATCTGGAAGAAATGGTCGGCAACTGGAAACCCAACGTCGAAGACAACTACCGCGCCACCCTGGAGGCAGAACCTGCCACCGACGGCCTGCGCAAAATGTTGTTCGGCATGGGCAGCCTGTCCCTGGGCGAACTGGCCGGTGAGCGCATGAAGGTGTCCCTGGAAGCCAACTCGCCGGAAGACGAACAGGACTGCTTCAGCGACAACACCCACAACTCGCACTTCTACGACGCCAAGGGCATCCGCAACGTCTACCTGGGCGAGTACACCCGCGTCGACGGCACCAAAATGACCGGCGCCAGCCTGTCGTCCCTGGTGGCCAAGGCCGACCCGGCTGCCGACACCGCCTTGAAAGCGGACCTGGCGGCGACCGAAGCGAAGATCCAGGTCATGGTGGACCACGCCAACAAGGGTGAGCACTACGACCAGTTGATCGCGGCCGGCAATGACGCGGGCAACCAGATCGTGCGCGACGCCATCGCCGCATTGGTCAAGCAGACTGGCTCGATCGAAGCGGCAGCGGGCAAGCTGGGTATCAGCGACCTGAACCCGGATAACGCTGATCACGAGTTCTGATCCAGGTGGGAGGGGGCTTGCTCCCGATAGCGGTGTGTCAGTGAAGCAGGTGTTTACTGACACATCGCCATCGGAGGCAAGCCCCCTCCCACATTTGACTGCATTGCCTCAAACCCCGGTTTACATGCCCCGCACCCCAGGTAGAATGGCGCCTCTGCCCTACCTCGAGCGAATTTCATGGCGTTGCCGACCCTGCGTATCATCGGTTTCATCATCGGCATCTTCCTGATCACCCTCGCGATCGCCATGGTCGTGCCCATGGCCACCCTGGTGATTTTCGAACGCACCAGCGACCTGCCTTCGTTCCTGTGGGCCAGCATGATCACCTTTCTCGCCGGCCTGGCCCTGGTGATTCCCGGTCGCCCCGAGCATGTGCACCTGCGCCCGCGGGACATGTACCTGCTGACCGTCAGCAGCTGGGTGGTGGTGTGTGTCTTCGCCGCGCTGCCCTTTCTGTTGACCCAGCACATCAGCTACACCGACTCGTTCTTCGAAAGCATGTCCGGCATCACCGCCACCGGCTCCACGGTGTTGAGCGGCCTGGACACCCTGTCGCCGGGCATCCTGATGTGGCGCTCGCTGCTGCACTGGCTCGGTGGTATCGGTTTTATCGGCATGGCGGTAGCGATCCTGCCGCTGCTGCGCATCGGTGGCATGCGCCTGTTCCAGACCGAGTCCTCGGACCGCTCGGAAAAAGTCATGCCCCGCTCGCACATGGTGGCGCGGCTGATCGTGGCGGCCTACGTGGGCATCACCATCCTTGGCAGCCTGGCGTTCTGGTGGGCGGGCATGGGCCTGTTCGATGCAATCAACCACGCAATGTCGGCGATTTCCACCGGCGGTTTCTCCACCTCGGATGAGTCCCTGGCCCATTGGAAACAACCGGCGGTGCACTGGGTGGCGGTGGTGGTGATGATTCTCGGCAGCCTGCCGTTCACCCTGTATGTGGCCACGTTGCGCGGCAACCGCAAGGCACTGATCAAGGATCAGCAGGTACAAGGCTTGCTCGGTTTGCTGATCGTGACCTGGTTGGTGCTCGGTACCTGGTACTGGTGGACCACCAACCTGCATTGGCTCGATGCCCTGCGCCATGTGGCGTTGAACGTGACCTCGGTGGTCACCACCACCGGTTTCGCGTTGGGGGACTACAGCCTTTGGGGCAACTTCTCACTGATGCTGTTCTTCTACCTGGGGTTTATCGGTGGTTGTTCGGGCTCGACAGCCGGCGGGATCAAGATCTTCCGTTTCCAAGTCGCCTACATCCTGCTCAAAGCCAACTTGAACCAGCTGATTCACCCGCGCGCGGTGATCAAGCAGAAGTACAACGGCCATCGTCTGGACGAAGAGATCGTGCGTTCGATCCTGACGTTTTCGTTTTTCTTCGCCATCACCATCTGCGCCATCGCCCTCGCTTTGTCGCTGCTGGGCCTGGACTGGATGACCGCCTTGACCGGCGCCGCCAGCACGGTGTCCGGTGTCGGCCCGGGCCTGGGGGAAACCATCGGCCCGGCGGGCAACTTCGCCAGCCTGCCGGATGCGGCCAAATGGATCCTGTCATTGGGCATGCTGCTCGGTCGACTGGAGATCATTACGGTCTTTGTTCTGTGTATTCCGGCTTTTTGGCGTCACTGACAACCGAGGTTTCCAACAACCGCGTCCGGTATTCACCGGGCGTGGCATCGAACCAGCGACGAAACGCACGGAAGAAGTTGCTCGGGTCGGCAAAACCCAACAGGTAAGCGATTTCCAGTAAGGTCATGCTCGGCTGTGCCAGGTATTGCTCGGCGAGTTCGCGTCGGGTGTCGTCGAGCAGGGTCTGGAAGCTGGTGCCCTCCTCTTGTAGCCGCCGCTGCAAGGTGCGCTGGGACAGGTGCAACGTCTGCGCCACCACTTCACGCTTGGGCTCGCCTTGGGGCAACAGCCGGCACAGCACTTGCCGCGCCTTGTGGGTCACGCGGCTTTCCGAGAAACGCGCCAGGTATTCACCGGCAAATCGATCATGCAACAGCGCCATGGCCTCGTTGGCCGTGGGCAGCGGCGCTTCCATGTCGGCCCGCTCGAAAATCAACGCGTCGTAGGGCGCGTTGAACTCCAGGGGTGCGTGGAAGGCTTGTTTGTACGGGCCAAGGTCCGCCGGCTGATCACCTTGCAGCACCACCTTGCGCGGCTGCAGGGTGCGGCCGGTGAGCCAGCCACACAGCGCCAGGGCACTGGCCAGCGAGGCTTCGGCGCTTTGCCGGGTCGGCGGCAGGTGATCCCCGTGCACCGTCAGAATCAGCGCATACCCTTCGGGGATCAGTCGGAAACTCAGGTCGGCACTTTCAGCGATGATGCGCTGGTAACGCACCAGGCGCATAAAACCCTCGGCGAGGGTGTTGCTGGACATCAGCGCATAGCCGGCCACATGAAACGACGCCGGGCGCACCACCTTGCCCATGTTCAGACCGATCGCCGGATTGCCCGACAGCTCCACCGCGCGCTGCCACAGGCGGGTCATGCAATCCTGTGGAAACCGCGCATCGGGGTCATTCAGGGCGGCGTAGTCCAGGCCCAACTGCCTGAACAAGGCGCGGCAATCCAGGCCGTCCATTTCCAATGCCTTGACGATCCCCATCGCCCAGCTTGCAGAAGTTGTTCGTTCGCTCATGGCGTCTTCTTAATAAAGCAGGCTCAAACGACAGCCAGGAAGCCAAGGATACTAAAGTGGCATCTATTGTCACTGGCTGTTACTACTGATCACTCTAGACTCAAATAAGCTCCCCGCCGAACATCTGTTGGGCGGCATAACAATCAAAGGGCCAGCCACTGTGGAAAACGTCAAGCGATTCAATAGCTTTGCTGAGTTCTACCCCTATTACCTGGCCGAGCACGCCAACAGTACCTGCCGGCGCCTGCATTTCATCGGTACCACGCTGGTAATCGGCATTCTGGCGTATGCCATCGGCCGCGGTTCGTTGGGTTTGCTGGTGGCGTTGCCGATTGCCGGCTACAGCTTTGCCTGGGTCGGCCACTTCTTCTTCGAAAAGAACCGCCCGGCGACCTTTCAGCACCCGTTTTACAGCTTGTTGGGGGACTTTGTGATGTACCGCGACATGATTCTGGGCAAGGTGCCGTTCTAGGCGAACGACCGTTTAAACGATGAAAGTTCCTGCATCCGGCGACATAAAAATCTTTTTGTCATTTGCGGTGCTGTATCCTGCCAAGGCTTTTTGAGAGCGCGGAATCACCTGCGATTGAAAAAACAGACCTTGCGAGGAGCGACCACGATGCACGAGATACCTAATCTCCCCTTCCCAAGCCTGCACCCTACAGAGCAGCCAACACCGCAGCAGGCCAGCGATAAACAGCCTGAGGCCAAAAAAGAAGCCAAACCAGTCGACAGCAAAAGCCAGGACTGACGCCGTACCAGACCGTGTGGAAAGCGCAATGTTGAGCGCTTTCCACACTGCCTGAATGAATCGAGGCCCCGCCATGACCGATACCCTCCCCGACAACCCGAACACCGCTGTACTCGACGCAGCCCTGCAGATGGTCGAGGTGTGGAACCGCCTCAGCGCGGAGAAACAGGCCGTACTGCTCAAGCGTTTCGGCACCCAGGAAAACGCGCTGGCCGCCCTGGTCACCACCCAACTGCTGGCCCCTGCGCGCGCCTGAGGTCTTTTTGATCCGAGGTTTTTGTGTTTTAGCGCCCTGCGCGAAGCAAACCACCGGTATCATTAGCAACCTATCTTTACCTGCTGCGACAGTGGACCCCTCCCATGCTCGATACCCAGCGCCCCATGGCGGTCACGCTGCAAGTTGTTTCCATCGTCCTGTTCACCTTCATCGGCTACCTGAATATCGGCATCCCCCTGGCCGTGTTGCCGGGCTATGTCCACAGTGAGCTGGGCTACGGCGCGGTGATTGCCGGCCTGGTGATCAGCGTGCAATACCTGGCTACCCTGCTGAGCCGCCCGTACGCGGGCAAGATCATCGACAACCTGGGCAGCAAGCGCGCCGTGCTGATAGGCCTGGCCGGCTGCGGCCTGAGCGGCGTGTTCATGCTGCTCGCTGCGTGGTTCTCCAGCCTGCCGGCCTTGAGCCTGGGCAGCCTGTTGATCGGCCGCCTGGTGCTGGGCAGCGCGGAAAGCCTGGTGGGCTCGGGCGCCATCGGCTGGGGCATCGGCCGGGTCGGCGCGCAGAACACCGCCAAGGTCATCTCCTGGAACGGCATCGCCAGCTACGGCGCACTGGCGGTCGGTGCACCGTTGGGCGTCGTGCTGGTGAAGAGTTTCGGGCTGTGGAGCATGGGGGTCAGCATCATCCTGCTGGCCATCGTCGGCCTGCTGTTGGCCTGGAACAAGGTCGCCGCACCGATCGTGGCCGGCGTGCGCCTGCCCTTCATGAATGTGCTGGGCCGGGTATTGCCCCACGGCTGCGCGCTGGCGCTGGGCTCGATTGGATTTGGCACCATCGCGACCTTCATCACCCTGTACTACACCACCCAGCACTGGGATAACGCGGTGTGGGCCTTGAGCCTGTTCGGCGCCAGCTTTATCGGTGCACGTCTGCTGTTCGGCAACCTGATCAACCGGATCGGCGGGTTTCGCGTGGCGATTGCCTGCCTGTCGGTGGAGATCCTCGGCCTGCTGTTGCTGTGGCTCGCCCCGGATGCCAGCCTGGCCCTGGCCGGCGCGGCGTTGAGCGGGTTTGGCTTCTCCCTGGTGTTTCCCGCCTTGGGCGTCGAAGCCGTCAACTTGGTACCGGCGTCCAGCCGGGGCTCGGCGGTGGGGGCTTACTCGCTGTTTATCGACCTGTCGCTGGGCATCACCGGCCCGCTCGCCGGGGCCGTGGCGGCAGGCTTCGGCTTTGCGTCGATCTTCCTGTTCGCCGCCCTCGCCGCCGTGGGTGGCTTGCTGCTCAGTGTTTACCTGTACCGACAAGCGCCAAAAGCCCGTGAGGCACGTGGCGACTAAAAGTCGACCTTGCCACGCCCGGCCTTGATGCTGCCGCGCTTGGTCTTGGATTCGAGGCGACGCTTTTTCGAGCCCAGGGTCGGTTTGGTCGGGCGGCGCTTTTTCTCCACCTTGGTGGCGCTGAGGATCAACTCCACCAGGCGCTCCAGCGCATCCGCGCGGTTCTGCTCCTGGGTCCGGTATTGCTGGGCCTTGAGCACCAGCACGCCCTCACTGGTAATCCGACTGTCGCGCAGCGCCAGCAAACGCTCCTTGTAGAACGCCGGCAGCGACGACGCCGGGATATCAAAGCGCAGGTGCACCGCACTCGACACCTTGTTGACGTTCTGCCCACCGGCGCCCTGTGCGCGAATGGCGGTCAGCTCGATCTCGGTGTCGGGCAGGTGGACGTTGTTGGAAATTACCAGCATGAGCGGCAGCTACCTCGAATGGAGAAGCTCAAGGATACGCGAATGCGCACTCCCTCCGTCCTCTAAGCAGCAAACCCGGCACACGGCCGGGTTTGCTTGATCACGGATTACGCTTACTTAACTGCGGGCACTGCCGCGTCCAAGGCTTGCTGCGCACGACGCTTGTTCTTGATCCCGTAACACACCGCCATAAACGCCACCCACACCGGTATCGCATACACCGACACCTGGATGCCCGGAATCATCAGCATGATCACCAGGATAAACACCACGAACGCCAGGCACACGAAGTTGCCGTAGGGGTACCACAATGCCTTGAACAACGGCACCTGGCCGGTGCGGTTCATGTGCTGGCGGAACTTGAAGTGCGAGAAGCTGATCATCGCCCAGTTGATCACCAGCGTAGCCACCACCAGGGACATCAGCAGTTCCAGCGCGTGCTGCGGGATCAGGTAGTTCATCAGCACCGCCACCAGGGTGATCGCCGCCGAGGCGAGGATGGAACGCACCGGCACGCCGCGCTTGTCGATCCTGGCCAATGCCTTGGGCGCATCGCCCTGCTCGGCCATGCCCAGCAACATGCGGCTGTTGCAGTAAGTGCCGCTGTTGTACACCGACAGCGCCGCTGTCAGGACCACAAAGTTGAGAATATGCGCGGCAGTGTTACTGCCGAGCATCGAGAACACCTGCACGAATGGGCTGCCGCTATAGGCGTCACCCGAGGCGTTGAGGGTCTCCAGCAGGCTGTCCCACGGCGTTAACGACAACAGCACAACCAGGGCGCCGATGTAGAAAATCAGGATGCGGTAGATCACCTGGTTGATCGCCTTCGGGATCACGGTGCGCGGTTTGTCCGCCTCGGCAGCGGTGAAGCCGAGCATTTCCAGGCCGCCGAAGGAGAACATGATGATCGCCATGGCCATCACCAATCCGCCGACGCCGTGAGGGAAGAAGCCGCCGTGTTCCCACAGGTTGGTCACCGAGGCCTGTGGCCCGCCACTGCCGCTGACCAGCAGGTAGCTGCCCAATGCGATCATGCCGACGATGGCCACCACCTTGATGATGGCGAACCAGAACTCGGCTTCACCGAACACTTTGACGTTGGCCAGGTTGATCAGGTTGATCAGCACGAAGAACGCCGCGGCCGAGACCCAGGTCGGAATCTCCGGCCACCAGTAGTGCACGTATTTGCCGACGGCGGTCAGTTCCGACATGCCCACCAGGATGTACAAAATCCAGCAGTTCCAACCCGACAGGAAGCCGGCGAAACCGCCCCAGTACTTGTGGGCAAAGTGGCTGAAGGAACCGGCGACCGGCTCTTCGACGATCATTTCGCCAAGCTGGCGCATGATCATGAAGGCAATGAAGCCGCAGATGGCATAACCCAGGATCATCGACGGCCCGGCGGATTTGAGCACCCCGGCCGAGCCGAGGAACAGGCCGGTACCGATGGCGCCACCGAGGGCGATCAGCTGGATATGCCGGTTTTTCAGGCCGCGTTTCAGCTCGCCTGAAGAGGAATGGGGTCCACTCATGAAAAGGGTCTCACGCAAGGTTTGAGAATTTTGACTGCAGGTTGCTGCGTTGAATCAACGACTCAAGCAGCGCCGCTCAAACCCCAGCGCAGGCACCAGGAGTACAGCGTCTTTCTTACGGTCATGCGTCACCTGTTTGTTTTTATCTGTGACGAAATCGAACCCGTCCGGCTCATGGCCAGGCGGAGTGATCAGGGTGGGTGAACCCTGAGGTCTTGTCCTTTTGCGTGGTTACGCAAGGGGGTCACAGTAAAACGCGGCGGATTGTACACCGCTCGACAGCTTGGAGGCGCCGGCGAAAAGCGAGTGCGACGATCTGTCAGGTAATTCTTACAGGGCAAAAACGGTCAATGATGCCGACATTTACTCGTAAATTAATCGTTACAGCACGGAAAATTAACGTTACAGCCATGATCTTCATAAAAATTGACGGTAGGAAGATTCTGACCCAGCAGTCGCTTCAGCCGCCTGTATTTACTCAAGAAAAAATCAAATGGGAAAAACAGAACAAAATATCCAAATGAAACCGTGTCAATAAAAATTTTGCATTTTGAAACACTCTCTCCTAGGTTCATCCCACTTGCTGACGAAGCCCGTTGGCAAGTCGTTCTCAAACACCGTCCTCTAGGAGATACACCATGCAAGCACTGGAAAACGACCTGGAAACCGAACTGCAACTCGACGACTGGTTTGAAGCACCGACCCATGACGCCGCCGTTGAGATGATGCAAGCCGATGCCGTTGTGCCATTTGGCACCGCGATGTGGCCCTTCTAAAACCGGCACGCTCTTGGCAGGTGCCGCGCTCGGCACCTGCTCCCTTACCCAAGGCACAGAAGGATGTACGTCATGGACAAGGCCCGCGCCGTCGAACACTTTCTCTACTACCTCGCGCACCATCCGGCCCTCAGTGGCCTGAGCCGCCCCACCGTGCTGCTGGGCCATACCGAGCGCTACGACGCCATCGCCCAGGCGATCACCCAGGGCAGCGCCGCGCGTTTCAACTTCCAGGTGCAGCGCCTGGACCTGGCCGCCAGCGACACCCTGGCCATTGCCATCGAAGCCTGCGACCTGTACCTGTTTCTCTACGATTCCTCCACCCTGCCCAACCCACGCGCCGAAGGCCCGGACTTCATCCGTGCCCTGCAGGGCGTGATGGCCGAACACTGGAAAAAATCCCTGCTGTTCAAGGATTACGGCGACTATTTCTACGACACCTTCAGCGTCGAGCCGCAGCGCATCGCCGACCTCAACGCCACGCTGATTCGGCGCATGTCCCAGGCCAACGTGCTGAGCTTTACCGACAAACATGGCTCGCGGCTGGAAGCGCCAATGAGCAGCATCAAGAAGTGGACCAATATCAACGGCGTCGGCAACCACGACCTGGCGCCGGGTGAGATCGCCACGCACAGCGAAGCGATCAATGGCCAGGTGCGGTTTGTCGGCACCTTTCTCAGCACTATCCCGTTCGCACGCAAATACGGCGTGCTGGAGTCACCGCTGGAGCTGTGGATCGAGAACTCGACCATCTGCAGCGTGGCCAGTGAAGTGCCGGGGTTGGCCGATGATTTCAACAAGTACCTGAATGCCAATCCGTCGAACCGGCGTGTGGAAGAGTTGGGGATTGGTACCAATGAAGGGGTGAAGGATCTGTATGCGCGCAACGCCGGGTTCGAGGAGCGCCATTGCGGGTTGCACCTGGGACTGGGAGGTGGGCAGAAAGGCAGCCATCACCTGGACTTGATCTTTGCCAGTGGGGTGTTGGCGCTGGATGACAAGCCGGTGTTTGACGGGGCCTTTGCGTTCTGAGCAAAGCTTTAACTAACACTGAAAATCTGAATGTGGGAGGGGGCTTGCCCCCGATGGCAGTCGGTCAGTTGATGTATGTGGTGGCTGCCATACCGCTATCGGGGGCAAGCCCCCTCCCACAGTTGAATGCATTTCAAATTCAGATAAAAAAAAACGCCAACTCGAGGGTTGGCGTTTTTTATGCGGCGATCAAATCACTGCGGCTTCTTGCGACCAAAACCAGGACGCTGGCCGGAACCGGCCGGTGCGCCACGGCGCTTGCCAGACGGCTCGTCCGCGACCAGTTTCGGGCCAGGGCGCTTGTTCGCCGCCGGCCTGGCTGGACGCTTGGTGCTGGCGTTGTCGGCTGGGCGATCCGCTTCACCCCGGTTGCTGCGACCACCGGCCGGGGCCGGACGCGGTGCACGCGGCGCACGCTCGCCTTCCTGACGCGACGGCGCGGTTGGGCGGCGTTCACCTTCGATCTGCGGCTCTCGGGAGATACGACCGCCAGTCGCCGGTGCATTCAACGCAGGGCGCAGGGTGCGGGCAACACGCTCGGTGCGCGCCACCGGGCGCGACGATTTACGCTGCATCCGCTCAAGCTTGTCTTTGCTCTTGGCGTTCATCTGCGGCATCGCCACCGGCGTCAGGCCGACTTCGGCGCTGAGGATGTCGACTTCGTACTGGCTCATTTCGCGCCAGCGGCCCATCGGCAGGTCGGAGTTGAGGAACACCGGACCGAAACGCACGCGCTTCAGGCGGCTGACCACCAGGCCCTGGGATTCCCACAGGCGACGCACTTCACGGTTACGGCCTTCCATCACCACGCAGTGGTACCAGTGGTTGAAACCTTCGCCACCCGGTGCCTGCTTGATGTCGGTGAACTTGGCCGGGCCGTCTTCCAGCACCACGCCCGCCTTGAGGCGCTCGATCATCTCGTCATCGACTTCGCCGCGTACGCGCACGGCGTACTCGCGGTCCATCTCGTAGGACGGGTGCATCAGGCGGTTGGCCAGCTCACCGTCAGTGGTGAACATCAGCAAGCCGGTGGTGTTGATGTCCAGACGACCGATGTTGATCCAGCGGCCTTCTTTGGGCTTGGGCATCTTGTCGAACACGGTCGGACGGCCTTCCGGGTCGTCACGGGTGCAGATCTCGCCATCGGGTTTGTTGTACATGATCACGCGGCGCACCGATTCGGCGGCCTCTTCACGCTTGATGACCTTGCCATCGATGGTGATTGCGTCGTGCAGGTCGACGCGCTGGCCGAGGGTAGCCTCGACGCCGTTGACCTTGATGCGCTTCTGGGTGATCCAGGCTTCGACGTCGCGGCGCGAGCCCACGCCGATACGCGCCAGCACCTTTTGCAGTTTTTCGCCTGCTGGGCCGATTTCCTGGCTGTCGTTCTGGTCTTTGTCGTTCATCTTAAGCACCTCCCGGTGGGTCGATTCAGGCATGGCCTGAAGAGTGTTGAAAGCGGGGCTTTGGCCGAATAGCTCGGCAAAGGGTCGCGAATCATACGCGCATGGCGCGCGTTGCGCATCAGAGACTAGTCGATTAGTGGCCGGTCGTCGGTTTTTCCGCCGACCGGTGAGCCATGTGGGGTCCGGGTCAATCTTCGAACTGGCGGCGCTCGGCCTCAATGGCTTCAGCCAGGGCCCGGGCTTCGTCTTCTTCGTCGCTCAACGGCGGCTGTTCGAGGGCGGCGACGGCGGCCAGGAGTTTTTCGCGGGCTTCAGCGACGCCGAGGATGTCTTCTTCAGGGTCGGGTTCCGGCTCGGGGTCAACGGTTTCCTGGGGTTCTGCCTCAGTCGCACCGTCACGCAACAAGTCATCAAAGTCGGTCTTGATGCCCTGCTCCATGTCGTCCAGTTCCAGCAGCAAGGTATGGAAACTGGTTTCGTCCTTCGGCTCTTCCGGCTCTGCCGTCGCATCGGCGAGCTCTTGCAGGCTGGCCGGCACAGGGGCATCGTCGAAGTCGAGCACCGGCTCCGCTTCCATCTCGCGCAATTCGGCCAGCGGCGGCAAGTCGTCGAGGTTTTTCAGGTTGAAATGGTCGAGGAACACCTTGGTGGTAGCAAACATCGCCGGTTTGCCGGGCACGTCACGGTAACCGACGATGCGGATCCACTCGCGCTCCAGCAGCGTCTTGACGATGTGGCTGTTGACCGCCACGCCCCGCACGTCCTCGATCTCGCCCCGGGTGATGGGCTGGCGATAGGCGATCAGCGCCATGGTCTCCAGCATCGCCCGCGAGTAGCGCTGGGGGCGCTCTTCCCACAGGCGGCCCACCCAAGGGGAAAATTTCTCACGAATCTGCAGGCGATAACCCGACGCCACCTCGCGCAGTTCGAACGCACGACCGTCGCAGGACTTGCGCAGAATCTCCAGCGCCTTCTTGAACACTGGCGGTTCGGGGCGTTCGGCTTCTTCAAAGAGTTCGAACAAGCGTTCCAGGGATTGCGGTTTGCCCGACGCCAGTAGGAAAGCTTCCAGCAGCGGTGCCAGTTCGCGGGGTTCAGTCAGATTCATCGATTCAGCTCGTTATTCGGCTCGCGCCCGCACGTGGATAGCCGCAAAAGGCTCATTCTGGACCAGCTCGACCAGGGACTCCTTGACCAGTTCGAGGATCGCCATAAATGTCACTACCACTCCCAGGCGCCCTTCTTCGGCGGTGAACAGCTCGACAAACGGCACAAAACCGCCGCCCTTGAGGCGCTCCAGTACGTCGCTCATGCGCTCGCGGGTGGACAGCGCCTCGCGGCTGACCTGGTGACTTTCAAACATATCGCCGCGGCGCAGTACCTCGGCCATGGACATCAGCAATTCTTCCAGGCTCACGTCCGGCAACAGTTTGCGCGCACGGGCCTCGGGGGCATCCAGCTTGGGCACAACCACATCGCGGCCCACCCGGCTCAGGCCATCGATGCCTTCGGCGGCGGCCTTGAAGCGTTCGTACTCCTGCAGGCGGCGGATCAGTTCGGCGCGCGGGTCATCTTCTTCGGCTTCCACCGTCTCCGAGCGCGGCAGCAGCATGCGCGACTTGATCTCGGCGAGCATGGCAGCCATCACCAGGTACTCGGCGGCCAGCTCCAGACGCACCGACTGCATCAACTCCACATAGCCCATGTACTGACGGGTGATCTCCGCCACCGGGATGTCGAGGATGTTGATGTTCTGCTTGCGGATCAGGTACAGCAGCAAGTCCAGCGGGCCTTCGAACGCCTCAAGGAAGACTTCCAGCGCGTCCGGCGGAATGTACAGGTCCAGGGGCATTTCCATGACCGCCTGGCCATACACCATGGCAAACGGCAGTTCCTGCTGGGCCCCCGCCTGGCTGTCGACGGTTTCCACGGCCGACATTCAGGCCTCGACCATGAACGGAGCCGGATCGCCGCAACCCACGCGGATCACTTCGGGTTCGCCGTCGGCCAGGTTGATCACGGTGGAGGCCTTGTTGCCGCCATAGCCGCCGTCGATGATCAGGTCGACGTGCTTTTCCAACAGCCGGCGCATTTCGTAAGGATCGTACAGCGGCTCGACTTTACCCGGCATGATCAACGACACGCTCATCAACGGCTCACCCAGCTCTTCGAGGAGCGCCAGGGCAATGGGGTGCTCTGGCACCCGCAGGCCGATGGTGCGCTTCTTGGGGTGCAGCAGCAGGCGCGGCACTTCGCGGGTAGCGTTGAGAATAAAGGTGTAGGGCCCCGGCGTGTGCGCCTTGAGCAGGCGGAAGGTGCCGGTGTCGACCTTGGCAAACAGCCCCAATTGGGACAGGTCGCTGCAGATCAGCGCGAAGTTGTGCTTGTCGTCCAGCTGACGCAGGCGTCTTACCCGCTCGACCGCACCCTTGTCGCCGATCTGGCAACCAATGGCGTAGGACGAGTCGGTGGGGTAGATCACCACGCCGCCGGCGCGGATGATCTCGACAGCCTGTTTGATCAGGCGCGCCTGGGGGTTTTCCGGATGAATCTGGAAGAATTGACTCACGTGCTCTACCTGTTCAGACGGTGGCAATAATGGGGTCATGCTTGAATCGCCCCCACAAGAGCGGCAAATCTTCCGGGACGGGGCGATACTCACCGATCTCGGACCAGCCGCCTGGGCCATGAAAATCACTGCCGGCGCTGACCAGCAGACCAAATTCGCGGGCAAGAATCGCCAGGCTGCCGACCTGTTCGGCGGGTTGATGCCCGTTGACCACCTCGATTGCGTGGCCGCCCGCTCCAATATAGTCGGCAATCAGCTTGCGGCGCTTGCTGCGGGTGAAATCGTAGTGCCAGGGATGGGCCAGGCTGACCCAGGCCCCGGAGGTGCGCAGGGTCTCGACGGTGTCTTCCAGGGTCGGCCAGTGTTGCTTCACATCCCCCAACTTGCCGGCGCCCAGCCATTTGCGGAACGCTTCGGCGCGGTCCTTTACAAAACCTTCACGTACCATCCAGTCGGCAAAGTGCGGCCGGGCCGGTGCGTTACCGCTGTCACCCAGTTCCTGCTGGATGGCGCGGGCGCCGTCCAGGGCACCGGACATACCTTTAAGGCCGAGTTTGCGGCTTATTTCTTCGGACCGCAGCCAGCGGCCATCGTGCAGTTGGGCGATGGCTTCAACCAAAGGCGGGGCGTTTTGATCAAAACCGTAGCCGAGCACATGAATGGTGGCGCCGCCCCAGGTGCAGGACAATTCCACACCGTTGACCAACTGCATGCCCAAGGCATGCGCGGCTTCCCGGGCTTCGTCGAGGCCTTCGAGGGTGTCGTGGTCGGTCAACGCCAGGACTCGCACGCCTTTTTCAAACGCACGCGCAACCAGTACCGCGGGCGCCAGGGCGCCGTCGGAGGCCGTGCTGTGGCAGTGCAAATCAACATTCACGGGGATCTGTAACCTCAAGTCAGCTGGCGCTTTCGCTACCAAGGATGTTTGTTATTATGCCGCCACATCCAGCTTCTGGCTCTTACTGTGAAACAATTCATCGACTTCATCCCGCTGTTGCTGTTTTTCATCGTTACCAAGCTCGACCCCAGGGTCATCGAAATCGCCGGTCATGCGTTCTCGTTCGGGGGCATCTACAGCGCCACCGCCGTGCTGATCATCAGCTCTATCGTCGTCTACGGCGCCATTTTCATCTCCCAGCGCAAGCTGGAAAAAAGCCAATGGCTCACCCTGGTCGCATGCCTGGTATTCGGCGGCCTGACCCTGGCGTTCCACAGCGAAACCTTCCTCAAATGGAAAGCACCGGTGGTGAACTGGCTGTTCGCCCTGGTCTTTATCGGCAGCCACTTCATCGGTGACCGTCTGCTGATCAAGCGGATCATGGGCCATGCGCTGACCCTGCCGGATCCGGTGTGGACACGCTTGAACGTTGCGTGGATCGTGTTCTTCCTGTTCTGCGGCGCCGCCAACCTGTTCGTGGCCTTTACCTTCCAGGACTACTGGGTCGACTTCAAGGTCTTCGGCAGCCTGGCCATGACCGTGCTGTTCCTGGTCGGCCAGGGTATCTATCTGTCGCGCCACCTGCATGACGTCGCCCCTACCACTCCGAAAACCGAGGATTGACATGCTCTACGCCATCATTGCCACCGACGTTGCCGACTCGCTGGAAAAACGCCTGAGCGTGCGCCCGGCCCATGTCGAGCGCCTCAAGCAGCTGCAGGCCGAAGGCCGTATCGTGCTGGCGGGTCCACACCCTGCGGTAGACAGCAACGACCCAGGCGACGCCGGGTTCACCGGTAGCCTGATCGTCGCCGAGTTTGCCTCCCTGGCCTTGGCCCAGGCCTGGGCCAAGGCTGATCCTTATGTAGCTGCCGGCGTTTACGCCGACGTCGTGATCAAGCCGTTCAAGCAAGTCCTGCCTTGATCACGGCCACGCCGAACCTAATCGGTTCGGCGCGCTCCTAATTGCTCATTATTCTCGGTAACCTGCCGACAACGTTCTGAATATTCGTGTGGAATCAGGAGTTCCGATGCGCTTACGTCAGTTGTGTCTGTTGGCAGTGGTAATGATCGGGGCTACGGCCCACGCTGAAGAAACCTCGAACACCGGCAGTTCCACGCCTCTGTCCTTGAGTGCCGGCGCCCAGATCACCGAGTTGCAGCAGCGGTTGAAAGAAAGCGAACGCCAGCGTGAAGAATTGAGCAAGCAACTGCAAAACGTAGAGGCTACCCGCGAAAGCGCCCAACTGAGTCGCCTTCGCCAAGAGAACCAACGCCTGGCCCAGCAACTCAAAGAAACACAGGGCGGCGCCTTGACCCGATGGCTGACCGAGCAGCAACAATGGTTCGTCACCGGTGGGGCCGTCGCGCTGATCGCCTTGCTGTGCGGGATCTTCGCCAGCGGTGGGCACCGTCGCCGTCGACAATGGCTAAATTGAGTGAGTCATGAGCGAGCTGTTACTGATAGATGATGACCAGGAGCTCTGCGAGCTGCTGACCAGTTGGTTGAGCCAGGAAGGCTTCCAGGTGCGTGCCTGCCATGATGGCTTGAGCGCCCGCAAAGCCTTGGCCGACAGTGCCCCGGCCGCGGTGGTACTCGACGTGATGCTGCCCGACGGCAGCGGCCTGGAACTGCTCAAGCAATTGCGCAACGACCACCCGGAGCTGCCGGTGCTGATGCTCTCGGCACGCGGCGAACCGCTGGACCGCATCCTCGGCCTGGAACTGGGCGCCGACGATTACCTGGCCAAGCCCTGCGACCCACGCGAGCTTACCGCCCGGCTGCGCGCCGTGCTGCGCCGCAGCCACCCGGCCGCCGTGTCCACCCAGCTCGAATTGGGCGACCTGTGTTTCAGCCCGGTGCGCGGCGTGGTCAGCATCGATGAACAGGAATTTTCCCTCACCGTCTCCGAAAGCCGCCTGCTTGAAGCCTTGCTGCGCCAGCCCGGCGAGCCGCTGGACAAACAGGAACTGGCGCAGATCGCCCTGGGTCGCAAGTTGACCCTTTACGATCGCAGCCTGGACATGCACGTGAGCAACCTGCGCAAAAAAATCGGCCCGCACCCGGACGGACGGCCACGCATCGTGGCGTTGCGCAGTCGGGGTTACTACTACAGCCTGTAAAAACACGCGGGGTCCATTCTGATGCAAAAAGCCCAGCTGGCAGGCTGGGCTTGTTGTTCAAGGGGTTTTCATCGCGTCGGTCGTCGCCTTGATGATCGCTTTCGCCGCTTCGACACTGATGGGCAGCGGTGCCTGCAAATCATCTGGATCTGACTTGGGCCGGTGGTGGAAATACCGTAGCAGCGCGATCAACAGCAGGGTCGGGACGGTTGAGAGGGCCACGATGATGGGAATATCACCCGTACTGTGCGGGCGCACGGCGCTGAAAAAATACCAGGCGCCGGCTGAGACCCGGATGTTTCCCAAAAAGACGAAGCCCAACAGCGCAATGTAAAACAACAAGATCAAGACGACGGTGACGGTCGTCAGTCGCTTCTCCCACCTGAAGCGCCAGGACTCTCTTCTCAGATAGTCGCTGATCAGGCCAGGATTATCAGCCTCCCCTCCCGCCAGGTCGTCGCTGGTATCAATCATAAAAGCCCAATCGCCTTCAGCCTGAATTCCATTGCTGCCGTCGACACACCAAAAGCACTGGCCAGCTTTACGATGTCTGTGACGCGCTGCTCAAGCACCATATGTTTCACCAGCGCGGCCGGCATCAACAGAGCAGCGGCAAATCGATTGGCTGCGATCTCTTTCGGGTCCCTGGACTTGGCACTGAACTGCTCGGAAGTATCTCGAGGTGCGTCCAGGTCTCCGTGCACATGGTGACCAATCTCGTGCGCAATGGTGAAACGCTGCCTTACCGGCGCATCCATGAAGTTGTAAGTAATCAGCGGAGCGCCGTCCCGGAAGGAGTAATGGCCGCTTTCATTCGGTCGCCAGGTATCCGGTTCAAAAGGTGCAAGCGCCTTCACCTCGATAGCCATTGCCTCGGCAATGGCTATCGGGTTCACCGGCAACCGACCATTCCAGTGGGCACGCAGGACGTCGTCTGCAGTTCGGTACTCCATGCGGCCTCCTTAATAGATGGCGGGAACGGTAGTTTGACGGGGTCAGAAATTAGATCGAAGTCTGAACAAGTCGATAGACCCCGTCAAATTGTAGTTGACAGGTTAAAAATGTTTAGCACTCAGGGTCTCATCGAAAAAAGCTGTTCATTTATACAGCCATCACGACCACACGCCAACTCCCTCAAGACATGCTGTAGCAATTGAGTGAGCCCCTCTTTTCCTATAGCTATCGGCAGTTTTGTCAACTCAGCCCAAAACCCTCTTTACCCAAGCTTTACCCACACCTGACCGCCGCTGACCTTGATCGCCTTAATCTACTCACATCCGGACTCACCGGAATAGAGACAGGAGAATCACCATGCGCAAGACCCTTATCGCTTTGATGTTCGCCGCTGCCCTGCCGACCGTTGCCATGGCGGCAATGCCCGAAGGCCCGGGCCCGATGGGCGGCCCTGAAGGCCATATGATGGGTGGCCCGGGTCACGGCGGCGAACACGGTCCGCGTGGCAAAGGCGGGCCCTTCAGCCAACTGGACCTGAGCAAGGAACAGCGCGAGCAGATCCGCAAATTGATGGGCGACCAGTGGCACGCTCGCAAGGACCTGACCAGGAAGTACCTGGACAAGCTCCCGGCTGCTGACCAGAAGGCCATGCAGGACGAAATCGCCGCCGGCAAGCAGAAAACCCAGGCGGATATCCGCGCCGTACTCAAGCCTGACCAGCAGAAGAAATTCGACGAGATCGTCAAGCAGCAGGAACAGCGCCGCGCCGAATGGAAGGAATTCCAGGCCTGGAAAGCGCAACAGCCGCAAAAAGCGCAATAATGCCCCCGCGTTAACGCTCCCAGCCCAGTGGCCGCCGCCACTGGGCTTTTCCTGCTTGAGGGTTCCCTGTGCGTTCATTGTTCTGGCGCATCCTGGCCAGTTTCTGGCTGGCCATCGCCTTGGTTGCCGGGTTGTCGATCCTGCTTGGGCATATGCTCAATCAAGATGCCTGGATTCTCAGCCGTCACCCAGGCCTCAACAACCTGGCCGAAGAGTGGACCCAACTCTACGAAACCCAGGGTGAGGACGCTGCCCAGGATTTGCTGCAACAGCGCAAACGCCAGTACCACATCGACGTGCAGGTGCTGAACGAAAGCGGCGAGCCGGTGGTGCGCGGCACCTTTCCCCGCCGAGCCGCCGCCTTCGAAGCCCGCCAGAACGATAGCAAGGACAGCCACCTGCCCTGGCGCCGCCTGACCGCTGAATACACCAGTGAGAAGACCGGCGACACTTACCTGTTGATCTACCGCATCCCGCACCCGGAACTGGACGAATGGCATCGCAGCAGCCTGACATGGCCATTGAGCGCATTGGTCATCGCCTTGGTGGTGCTGACCCTGTTCAGCCTGTTCGTGACGCTGTCCATCACGCGCCCCTTGAGCCGACTGCGCGGCGCCGTGCATGACCTGGGGCAAGCCACCTACCAGCAAAACAGCCTGGCGCAGCTGGCCAACCGACGCGATGAATTCGGCGTGCTGGCCACCGACTTCAACCGCATGGGCGCGCGCCTGCAAAGTCTGATCGGCAGTCAGCGCCAGTTGCTGCGCGACGTGTCCCATGAACTGCGTTCGCCGCTGGCCCGCCTGCGCATCGCCCTGGCCCTGGCCGAACGCGCCAGCCCCGAAGAACGGGAAAAACTCTGGCCTCGCCTGACCCGCGAATGTGATCGCCTGGAGGCACTGATCAGCGAGATCCTGGTACTGGCCCGCGTCGATGCCGATAACGCCAGCGCCGAAGAGATCGACCTCAACCCGTTGCTCAAGACCCTGCAAAAGGACGCTCAACTCAGCGCGCCCGACCAGGTGGTGCAGCTCACCACCGATCCCGAACTGCACCTCAAGGGGTGGCCGACCATGATCGAACGGGCAGTGGACAACCTGCTGCGCAACGCCCAGCGCTTCAACCCGCCGGGTCAGCCGATCGAGCTGCACGCCCACCTTCACGGCGAGCATATTGTGATCAGCGTGCGCGACCACGGCCCCGGCGTTGACGCCGAACACCTGAGCCAATTGGGCGAACCGTTCTACCGCGCCCCCGGCCAGACCGCACAAGGTCACGGCCTGGGCCTGGCGATAGCCCGTCGCGCCGCCGAGCGCCATGGCGGCAGCCTGTTCCTGGCCAATCACGCCCAAGGCGGTTTTATCGCCAGTATCGACCTGCCGCTGGAACCCGGGATTGTCACACCGGCCTGATGATCTTCTATAGTGGCCCTTCTCTCATGGAGGGCCTTTGATGACAAACCTGCTGACTCCCATCCAAGCCGCACTCGATCTACCGCGCGCGCCGCTGACCAGCACCGAAGCCGGCGCCCTGCCCTCGGCCTTTGCCGTCACCGACCTGGCCGTTGCCAGTATCGGTGCGGCCGGCCAGGCCGTGGCCCAGCTGATCCAGCAACAGACCGGGCGCCTTCCCGGCGTCAGCGTAGACCGGCGACTCGCGTCCTTCTGGTTCTCGTCTTCGATTCGTCCGGTAGGCTGGGAGACGCCGCCGCTGTGGGACCCGGTGGCCGGTGACTACGCCAGCACCGATGGCTGGATTCGCCTGCACACCAACGCACCCCACCACCGCGCCGCCGCCGAACGGGTACTGGGCAAGGTGGCTGATCGCATCGCGATGGCCAACAAAGTTGCCACTTGGAATACCGCCGAACTGGAACAGGCGATTGTCGATGAAGGCGGTTGCGCCGCGCAGATGCGTACCTGGCAAGCCTGGCAAACCCACCCTCAGGGCCTGGCCGTCAATGCCGAGGCCCTGGTGCAGCGCCAGACCTTTGCAACCTCCGTCAAAAAGCCTTGGCTCGGCTCGGTGGCGCGGCCGCTGGCGGGCCTCAAGGTGCTGGACCTGACCCGCGTGCTGGCCGGCCCGGTGGCCAGCCGCTTCCTCGCAGGGTTGGGTGCGGATGTATTGCGTATCGACTCGCCGACCTGGAACGAACCCGGCGTGGTGCCGGAAATGACCCTGGGCAAACGCTGCGCCCGCCTGGACTTGAAAAGCGCCCAAGACCGCGAGGTTTTCGAGCGCCTGCTCAAGGACGCCGACATTGTGTTCCACGGTTACCGTGCCGACGCCCTGGAACAACTGGGCTACAGCGCCAGTGAACTGCAAACCCTCGCCCCCGGCCTGATCGACGTGAGCCTCAACGCCTACGGCTGGAGCGGCCCGTGGCGCAATCGCCGGGGTTTCGACAGCCTGGTGCAGATGAGCAGCGGGATTGCCGCCGCGGGCATGGCCTGGAAACAAGCGGACAAACCGGTGCCGCTGCCATTGCAGGCGCTGGATCACGCCACCGGGTATTTGATGGCGGCCAGTGCGATTCAGGCACTCAGTGAGCGATTGAAATCCGGCCGTGGTGGGTCGGCGCTGTTGTCGCTGGCGCGTACGGCGAAGTTGTTGGTGGACGCCGGACAAGTGCCGGAGCAGCCGGCGTTGCGGGCCGAGCAACCGAGCGATCAAGGCCTGGTAGTGGAACAGACGGCCTGGGGCCAGGCGCATCGATTGTTGCCGCCGGTGACTATCAGCGGCACGCCGTTGCAATGGGATCTGCCGGCTGGGGAACTGGGTTCACACCAAGCGCAGTGGTGACTCGACTATCGCCATCGGGGGCAAGCCCCCTCCCACATTTTGACCACATTCCAAAGGATGTACTCGGTCAAGTGTGGGAGCTGGCTTGCCTGCGATGAGGCCAGTACAGGCACCATCAATCTGAGCGCTGCAACGACGTCCAGAGATGCTGCGCTGCATACGCCCGCAACGGCCGCCACGCCTCGGCCCGCGCCAGCAGCTGCCGCGCCGACACCGGCCCACCTTCCAGCGCCGCCAGCGCATTGATCAATCCGATATCCCCCGACGCAAATGCATCCGCCTCACGCATCTGGCGCATGGCGATGTACTGCGCGGTCCAGTCGCCAATCCCCGGCAACGCCACCAAGCGCGCCACACCTTCCTTGAGGCTGGCCTTGGGTTGGAACACCTCAGGGTCATCCAGGAGCGCCTGCGCGACACCGGACAAGGTCCGCCCACGCGCCTTCGGCATGCCCAAGGTGGCCAGGTCCGCCGCCGCCAGCACCTCGGGCGCGGGGAACACATGGGTGATACCGGCGTACGGCGTCTCAAGCAGTTGGCCATACTGCGCCACCAACTTGCCCGCCAGGCGAATCGCCGCCGCCACCGTAATCTGCTGGCCCAGCACTGCACGAATCGCCAACTCCAGGCCGTCCCAGGTGCCCGGCACACGCAGGCCGGGACGGGCCGCAACCAGCTGAGCCATCAAGGGATCAGTCGCCAGTTGAGCGCTGATCCGTTGAGGTTGGGCGTCCAGATCAAACATGTTGCGCAAGCGCCGATCGATCTCGGGCAGCGCCGCCGCCTCCGGAAAATCCACCGCGACGTCCAGCCAGTCACCCGCGCCCGGCGCGACGCTGAGCCAGCCATGCCGGCCACCCACGCTGATGCTGCGCCGGTAAACGCCGGCCTCGACGGTCTCCATACCCGTAATCGCCCGCGCCGCCAGAAAACCTACCATCGCCGCCCAATCATAAGGCGGCTGATACGTCAGCCTCACAACGACAATACCCCACTGTACAGCCCATACGCCGCCAGCCCTGCGCCGGTGATCACACAGCTGAAAATGCCTTTTTCCATGTGGGTAAACAAGGGCTGGCGCTGCTCACGCTTGGCGAGGGCAAACAGGATCACCCCCGGCGCATACAACAGCGCCGACAGCAGCAGGTACTTCAAGCCCCCGGCGTAGAGCAGCCACACGGCGTAGCCGAGTGCAATCAGGCCCACCAGCAAGTCCTTCATGCGCTGGCCGTGGGCATCTTCGTAGGTTTCGCCGCGCCCGCTCAATAACACGGCATACGCCGCCGACCACAGGTAGGGCACCAGGATCATCGACGAGGCCAGGTAAATCAGGGTGGTGTAGGTGCTGTGGGAAAACAGCGTGATCACCAGGAACACCTGGATCATCACATTGGTCAGCCACAGCGCGTTGACCGGCACCTGGTTGGCGTTTTCCTTTTTCAGGAACGCCGGCATGGTCTTGTCATGGGCCGTGGCGTAGAGGATTTCCGCACAGAGCAGCGCCCAGGACAACAAGGCGCCGAGCAGTGACACCGCCAGGCCGATGCTGATCGCCATCGCCCCCCAGGGGCCGACAATATGCTCCAGCACACCGGCCAGGGACGGGTTTTGCAATTGCGCGAGTTCCGGCTGGCTCATGATGCCCAGGGACAACACATTCACCAGCACCAGCAGGGCCAGCACGCCCAGAAAACCGATCACCGTGGCGCGGCCCACGTCCGAGCGTTTCTCGGCCCGCGCCGAGTACACACTGGCGCCCTCAATGCCGATAAACACAAACACGGTGACCAGCATCATGTTGCGCACCTGGTCCACCACGTTGCCCATATTCGGGTTGCCCAGGCCCCAGATATCGCGAGTGAAGATATCCGCCTTGAAGGCTACGGCGGCGATCACGATAAACATCAGCAACGGCACGATCTTCGCCACCGTGGTGATCTGGTTGATGAACGCTGCCTCCTTGATCCCGCGCAGCACCAGGAAATGCACGGCCCACAGCAACAATGATGCGCAGCCGATGGCCACCGGCGTGTTGCCCTGGCCGAACACCGGGAAAAAGTAGCCGAGGGTACTGAATAGCAACACGAAGTAACCGACGTTGCCCATCCACGCGCTGATCCAGTAGCCCCAGGCCGACGAGAACCCCATGTAGTCACCAAACCCGGCCTTGGCGTAGGCATACACGCCCGAATCCAGTTCGGGCTTGCGATTGGCCAGGGTCTGGAACACGAAGGCCAGGGTCAGCATGCCGACTGCGGTGATCGCCCAGCCGATCAACACGGCCCCCACCTCGGCGCGTGCGGCCATGTTTTGCGGCAAGGAAAAAATCCCGCCACCGATCATCGACCCCACCACCAAGGCAATCAGGGCACCAAGACGCAGTTTCTGGGCCGGTTGAGACATGAACACTCCTGAATGAACTGCAACTTGAGCTGACAACCGTGCACTCGGCTAATTAACTCAGCGAGTGTAGCGGTTATTAGTGAAGGCGATAAAACAGACGAGCTCATAACACAATGGCATGTCAGGTCGTCCCGTTCAGGCGTATTTAGAATTTAAATACGCCTGGGTCTGAGACTTCGTAAAACATCGTTCAAAAAGTTTGCACATTCAGGAATACGGACTAGCTTCAAACGTCCATAGACTTGGCCAAATGATTAATCAAAAAGGGATAGATGGCTCTGCGCCAAGCTTTCCCGAGGATTTGCATCGCCCACGAACTTCTACCCTAAGTCATTAATTCACAATGGAATGTGCCAATGAAGTGATCTGAGTCAGCTGTTTGATTAGCGCACGGATTTATTCTGTGGTCTCTCTTCTCCTGCATTGGAGTTATGCGATGTCTGAATCTCCCGGAAAACTACGACTCGGCGCACTGGTTGCACTTGTCGTGGGCTCGATGATTGGCGGCGGGATCTTTTCACTGCCGCAAAACATGGCCGCCAGTGCCGATGTCGGCGCGGTATTGATTGGTTGGGTAATTACCGCCATCGGCATGTTGACCCTCGCTTTTGTGTTCCAGACCCTCGCCAACCGCAAGCCCGACCTCGACGGTGGCGTGTACGCCTACGCCAAGGCGGGTTTCGGCGATTACATGGGTTTCTCGTCCGCCTGGGGTTACTGGATCAGTGCGTGGCTGGGCAACGTGGGTTACTTCGTGTTGCTGTTCAGCACCCTGGGTTACTTCTTCCCCATTTTCGGCGAAGGCAACACGCCGGCTGCGGTGATCGGTGCCTCGGTGCTGCTGTGGGCCGTGCATTTCCTGGTGCTGCGCGGGATCAAGGAAGCGGCGTTCATCAACCTGGTGACCACCGTCGCCAAGGTCGTGCCGCTGGTGCTGTTCGTGCTGATCGCGCTGTTCGCATTCAAGCTGGACATCTTCACCGCCGACATCTGGGGCGTGAAAAACCCCGACCTGGGCAGTGTGATGAACCAGGTGCGCAACATGATGCTGGTCACCGTGTGGGTGTTCATCGGCATCGAAGGCGCGAGCATCTTCTCGTCCCGTGCGGAAAAACGCTCCGACGTGGGCAAAGCCACCGTGATCGGCTTTATCACCGTGCTGCTGTTCCTGATGCTGGTGAACGTGCTGTCCCTGGGGATCATGACCCAACCGGAACTGGCCAAGCTGCAGAACCCGTCGATGGCCGCCGTGCTGGAGCATGTGGTAGGCCACTGGGGCGCGGTGCTGATCAGCGTCGGTTTGATCATCTCGCTGCTGGGGGCACTGCTGTCGTGGGTGCTGCTGTGTGCGGAGATCATGTTCGCCGCCGCCAAGGACCACACCATGCCGGAGTTCCTGCGCAAGGAGAACGCCAACCACGTACCGGCCAACGCCCTGTGGCTGACCAACGCCATGGTGCAGATATTCCTGGTGATCACGCTGTTTTCCGCCAGCACCTACCTGTCGCTGATCTACCTCGCCACCTCGATGATCCTGGTGCCCTACCTGTGGTCGGCGGCCTACGCGTTGCTGCTGGCGGTACGCGGCGAGACTTACGAAAACGCCATTGCCGAGCGCAAGAAAGACCTGTTCATCGGCGCTATCGCGCTGGTCTATGCGGTCTGGCTGCTTTACGCCGGCGGCGTCAAATACCTGCTGCTTTCCGCCCTGCTGTATGCCCCCGGCGTGATCCTGTTCGCCAAGGCCAAGCATGAACTGGGCAAACCGATTTTCACCAACGTCGAGAAGCTGATTTTCGCCGCGGTAGTCATTGGCGCCCTGGTGGCTGCCTATGGCCTCTACGACGGCTTCCTGACTCTGTAATTCTGACTGGAGGATCTGTAATGACCACGGAAAAAGTGAAGTACGGCGTACATTCCGAAGCCGGCAAACTGCGCAAAGTCATGGTGTGCTCCCCAGGTTTGGCCCACCAGCGGCTGACCCCCAACAACTGCGATGAACTGCTGTTCGATGACGTGCTGTGGGTGGCCCAGGCCAAGCGCGACCACTTCGACTTCGTCACCAAGATGCGCGAGCGGGATATTGATGTGCTGGAAATGCACAACCTGCTCACCGACATCGTCGCCATCCCCGAAGCATTGGACTGGATCCTGGAGCGCAAGATCACCGCCAACACGGTTGGCCTCGGCCTGGTCGATGAAGTCGGCTCCTGGCTGCGCAGCCTGGAGCCGCGCAAAATCAGCGAGTACCTGATTGGCGGCGTGTCGGCCGACGACCTGCCGAGCAGCTTCGGCGGCAAGACCATCGAGATGTTCCGCGACTTCCTCGGGCATTCGAGCTTCATCCTGCCGCCGCTGCCCAACACCCAGTTCACCCGCGACACCACCTGCTGGATCTACGGCGGCGTGACGCTGAACCCGATGTACTGGCCGGCGCGACGCCAGGAAACCCTGCTGGCCTCGGCCATCTATAAATTCCACCCCGAGTTCACCAACGCGGACTTCCAGATCTGGTACGGCGACCCCGACCAGGAGCACGGCGCCTCCACCCTGGAAGGCGGCGACGTGATGCCGATCGGCAACGGCGTGGTACTGATTGGCATGGGCGAGCGCTCATCCCACCAGGCCATCGGCCAACTGGCGCGCAACCTGTTCAAGAACAAGGCGGTGGAGCGCGTGATCGTCGCCGGCCTGCCGAAATCCCGCGCGGCGATGCACCTGGACACCGTGTTCAGCTTCTGCGACCGCGACCTGGTGACCGTCTTCCCCGAAGTGGTCAACCAGATCGTGCCGTTCACCCTGCGCCCGGATGAGAGCAAGCCGCACGGCATCGACATCCAACGCGAGAAAACCAACTTCCTCGAAACCGTGGCCGCAGCCCTCAACCTCAAGGCACTGCGCGTGGTCGAGACCGGCGGCAACAGCTTCGCCGCCGAGCGCGAACAGTGGGATGACGGTAACAACGTGGTGGCCGTGGAGCCTGGCGTGGTGATCGGTTACGACCGCAATACCTACACCAACACCCTGCTGCGCAAGGCCGGCGTGGAAGTCATCACCATCAGCGCCGGTGAACTCGGCCGCGGGCGTGGCGGCGGCCACTGCATGACCTGCCCGATCATCCGCGACCCTATCGACTATTAAGGAGATTCCATCATGGCTTTCAATATGCGCAACCGCAGCCTGCTGTCGCTGATGCACCACACCACCCGCGAACTGCACTACCTGCTGGACCTTTCACGCGACCTCAAGCGCGCCAAATACACCGGCACCGAGCGTCCGCACCTGCAGGGCAAGAACATCGCGCTGATCTTCGAAAAAACTTCGACCCGCACCCGCTGCGCGTTCGAAGTCGCGGCCCATGACCAGGGCGCCCACGTCACCTACATCGACCCAGTGTCGTCGCAGATCGGCCACAAGGAAAGCATGAAAGACACCGCCCGCGTACTCGGCCGCATGTTTGATGCGATCGAGTACCGTGGCTTCGAGCAGGAAATCGTCGAAGAGCTGGCCAAGTTCGCCGGCGTGCCGGTGTTCAACGGCCTCACTGCCGAATTCCACCCGACCCAAATGATCGCCGACACCCTGACCATGCGCGAACACAGCGACAAGCCGCTGCATGACATCAGCTACGCCTACCTCGGTGACGCGCGCTACAACATGGGCAATTCGCTGTTGATGATCGGCGCCAAGCTGGGCATGGACGTGCGCATCGGCGCACCGAAAGCGCTGTGGCCGCACGCGGACTTCATCAAGCAATGCCAGGCGTTTGCCGAAGAAAGCGGCGCACGCATCACCATCACCGAAGACCCGAAGGAAGCAGTGAAAGGCGTGGACTTCATCCACACCGATATCTGGGTCTCCATGGGCGAGCCGGTGGAAGCGTGGGACGAGCGCATCGAGCAACTGCTGCCGTACCAGGTCAACGCCAAGATGATGAAAGCCTCGGGCAACCCACGGGTGAAATTCATGCACTGCCTGCCTGCGTTTCACAACAGCGAAACCAAGGTGGGCAAGGACATCGCCGCGCGGTACCCGAACCTGGCCAATGGCGTGGAGGTGACTGAAGAGGTGTTCGAGTCGCCGGCCAACATCGCGTTCGAGCAGGCGGAAAACCGCATGCATACCATCAAGGCGATTCTGGTGTCGGCTCTCGCAGATATCTAAACCTCTAGTTGGCAATGAGGACAAACGTGGGAGCCGGGCTTGCCCGCGATGCAGGCACCTCAGTCTTTCAAGAAGGCTGCAGTGATGCTATCGCAGGCAAGCCAGCTCCCACATTGACCGCGTTCCTTCATCAGAACTTTCAGAAGGACATTCTGTATGCGCATCGTCGTAGCCCTGGGCGGCAACGCCCTCCTGCGCCGTGGTGAACCCATGACCGCGGACAACCAGCGCTCCAATATCCGCATCGCCACCGAACAGATCGCCAAGATCCATGCCGGCAACGAGCTGGTGATCGCCCACGGCAATGGCCCGCAGGTCGGCCTGCTGTCGTTGCAGGCGGCGGCCTACACCCAGGTGTCACCGTACCCGCTGGACGTGCTCGGCGCCGAGACCGAAGGCATGATCGGCTACATCATCGAACAGGAACTGGGCAACCTGCTGGACTTCGAGGTGCCCTTCGCCACCCTGCTCACCCAAGTGGAAGTGGACGCCAAGGACCCTGCCTTCAAGAACCCGACCAAGCCCATCGGCCCGGTGTACTCCAAGGCCGAAGCGGAGAAACTCGCCGCCGAAAAAGGCTGGGCCATTGCGCCGGATGGTGACAAGTACCGTCGCGTTGTTGCCAGCCCACGGCCCAAACACATTTTTGAAATCCGCCCGATCAAGTGGCTGCTGGAAAAAAGCGCTATCGTGATCTGCGCCGGCGGCGGCGGCATCCCGACGATGTATGGCGAAGACGGCAAGCTGCGCGGGATTGAGGCCGTGATCGACAAGGACCTGTGTTCCTCGCTGCTGGCCTCGCAACTGGACGCCGATTTGCTGGTGATCGCCACCGACGTCAACGCGGCCTTCATCGACTACGGCAAGCCGACCCAGAAAGCCATCGGCCAGGCCCATCCCGACGAAATGGAAAAGCTCGGCTTCGCCGCCGGTTCCATGGGCCCCAAGGTGCAAGCGGCCTGCGAGTTCGCCCGCAAGACTGGCAAAACCGCCGTCATCGGTTCACTCTCGGACATCGAAGCCATCGTCCAGGGCAGCGCCGGCACCCGCATCAGCACGGCAACACCTGGCATCACCTATCTGTGAAGTAGAGGAGAGACGCCTATGGCCACCTTTGAACCCGGTCACTTGCATGTTGAACGTCACGCACTGAATGCCCAGGACTACAGCTACAACCTGTGCATCGACTACGAAGTCAGCCAGGACCCAAAGGAGGGCAAGGGCATGCTGTTCAAGCTGCATGGCTCGGTGCAGGGCAAGGACCTCAAGGAAGAGTTCTTCCTGCCCAAGGACCAGGCGTTCGACTTTGCGCGGCATGCGATGAACATCGCGCAGAAGTATGGGATGCCGAAGGTCGCGGTATTGAACGGCTCGATGCACAAGCAGTACGACCTGATGTTCGAGGATGTGCGGCATCAATTGGATGTGAAGGCCGGGGACCCGATCAAACCCGAACACCTGGAATAAAGGACACTCAGCTTCAACGGTGGGAGGCGGCTTGCCCCCTCCCACATTTTGATCTCCAACATCTGCAAGGCATACTTGCCGCCTCCAGCTCCCCAGAATCGTTAGCGCCCCATGCGTATCCACGTCAGCTTCATCGACCGCGTCGGCATTACCCAGGAAGTCCTGGCCCTGCTCGGTGGGCGCAATCTCAATCTGGATGCGGTGGAGATGGTGCCGCCCAACGTCTACATCGACGCGCCGACCCTCAGCGCCGATGTGCTCGAAGAACTGCGCGACGCGCTGTTCAGCGTGCACGGCGTGCAGGCGGTGACCGTGGTGGACATCCTCCCCGGCCAACGCCGTCACCTGCAACTCGACGCCCTGCTGGCCGCCATGACCGACCCGGTGCTGGCGCTGGACAGCGCGGGCAAGATCCTGCTCGCGAACCCGGCGCTGATCGCCCTGTATGGCCGCGAACCGGCCGGCGAAAGCATCAGCGCACTGTTCAACGACCCTACGCTGCTGGACACCTTGCTGGAACAGGGCTTTCGCTTGCCGCTGCGCGAGATCAGCGTCAACGGTCAGACCCTGCTGCTGGACGCCACGCCGATCACTGACGCGGGCGCCCTGCTCACCCTCTACCAACCCAACCGCATCGGTGAACAACTGTCGGCGCTGCACCATGATCATGCGGAGGGCTTTGACGCGCTGCTTGGCGAGTCGCCGGTGATCCGCACCCTAAAGGCGCGCGCGCAGCGCGTGGCGGCGTTGGATGCGCCGCTGTTGATCCAGGGTGAGACCGGCACCGGTAAAGAATTGGTGGCGCGTGCCTGTCACGCCATCAGTGCACGTCACAGTGCGCCGTTCCTGGCCTTGAACTGCGCGGCGCTGCCGGAAAACCTCGCCGAGAGTGAACTGTTCGGCTATGCGCCCGGCGCCTTTACCGGCGCGCAGCGCGGTGGCAAGCCGGGGCTGATGGAACTGGCCAACCAGGGCACGGTGTTCCTCGATGAGATCGGCGAGATGTCGCCGTACTTGCAGGCCAAGCTGCTGCGTTTTCTCAATGACGGCAGCTTCCGGCGTGTCGGTGGCGACCGTGAAGTGAAGGTCAATGTGCGCATCCTCAGCGCCACCCACCGCGACCTGGAGAAGATGGTCAGCGAAGGCACCTTCCGCGAAGACCTGTTCTACCGCCTCAACGTGCTCAACGTCGAAGTACCGCCCCTGCGCGCACGCGGCCAGGACATCCTGTTGCTGGCCCGCTATTTCATGCAGCAGGCCTGTGCGCAGATCCAGCGCCCGGTCTGCCGCCTGGCGCCCGGCACTTACCCGGCGCTGCTGGGCAACCGCTGGCCGGGCAACGTACGCCAGTTGCAGAACGTGATCTTCCGCGCCGCAGCGATCTGCGAAAGTAGCCTGGTGGACATCGGCGACCTCGACATCGCTGGCACCTCGGTGGCGCGCCAGAGCGACGGCGAAATCGACAGCCTGGAACAGGCGGTGGAAGACTTCGAGCGCAACCTGCTAGAAACCCTCTACACCAGCTACCCCTCGACTCGCCAACTGGCCAGCCGCTTGCAGACTTCCCATACGGCGATTGCCCATCGTCTGCGCAAGTACGGCATTCCCACCGGCAAGCCCTGACTGGCTGGGTCGATAGAGGTCAAATGTGGGAGGAGGCCTGCCCCCTCCCACATTGGCACCATTCCAAACGTTGACCGCATTACAGATTTTGGTCTGAGAACGACATCCGCTGTACTGAAAGCGCTACAGCGTAACGATATCGCTACAACCCTGTTTTTTACGCGCCATGCAAGGCTTTGATCCACATAGGCTTTTTTTCACAGGCCCAACTGTAGCGAAATCGATACAGCCAACATGCATATCCTCATAACCGATTTTATCAAGCTATTGATTTACAACGGTTTAATCACGTTGGCCGCGATATTGCTAAGCAACTCCTCATTATTCCAATCCCGTCCACCAGACGAATCTGGCCCTGAGGAGTTTCCATGAGCGAGTTGCGTTTCACTGAAGATCACGAATGGCTGCGCGCCGAAGCCGACGGCAGCGTCACCGTGGGTATCACCGCTTTTGCGCAGAACGCGCTGGGTGATGTGGTTTTCGTGCAACTGCCGGAGTTGCAGGCCTACGACAAGGGCGCCGAAGCGTCCACCGTGGAATCGGTCAAGGCCGCCAGCGGCGTGTACATGCCGCTGGACGGGGAAGTCCTCGAAGTGAACGACAAGCTTGACGGCAGCCCGGAACTGGTCAACGAAGACCCGATGGGCGAAGGTTGGTTCTTCCGCTTTAAACCGGCCGATGCCGGGGCAGTCGCTAAACTGTTGGATCAGGACGCGTACGATCGCCTGATCAAAGCCAACGCTGAAGCTTGAGGAGCGCGCCATGACCGTTAATCTCACCACCGCCAAAGAATTCATCGCCCGCCATATCGGCCCGCGCCACGAAGACGAGCAACAGATGCTCGCCAGCCTGGGCTTTGACTCCCTGGAAGCCCTGAGCGCCAGCGTGATCCCGGAAAGCATCAAGGGCACCAGCGTGCTCGGCCTGGAAGACGGCCTCAGCGAAGCCGAGGCCCTGGCCAAGATCAAGGCCATCGCCGGCAAGAACCAACTGTTCAAGACCTACATCGGCCAGGGCTACTACAACTGCCACACGCCGTCGCCGATCCTGCGCAACCTCCTGGAAAACCCGGCCTGGTACACCGCCTACACCCCGTACCAGCCCGAAATCTCCCAAGGCCGCCTGGAAGCGCTGCTGAACTTCCAGACCCTGATCAGCGACCTCACCGGCCTGCCGATCGCCAATGCCTCCCTGCTCGACGAAGCCACCGCCGCCGCCGAAGCCATGACCTTCTGCAAGCGCCTGAGCAAGAACAAGAGCAGCAACGCCTTCTTCGCCTCGATCCACAGCCACCCGCAGACCCTCGACGTGCTGCGCACCCGTGCCGAACCGCTGGGCATCGACGTGGTCGTCGGCGATGAGCGTGAACTGACCGACGTCAGCCCATTCTTCGGCGCCCTGCTGCAATACCCGGCCAGCAACGGCGACGTGTTCGACTACCGCGAACTGACCGAGCGCTTCCACGCCGCCAATGCCCTGGTGGCCGTGGCCGCCGACCTGCTGGCCCTGACCCTGCTGACCCCACCGGGTGAGTTCGGCGCCGACGTGGCCATCGGCAGCGCGCAACGCTTCGGCGTGCCGCTGGGCTTTGGTGGCCCGCACGCGGCGTACTTCTCCACCAAGGATGCGTTCAAGCGCGACATGCCGGGCCGTCTGGTCGGCGTGTCCGTCGACCGTTTCGGCAAGCCGGCCCTGCGCCTGGCCATGCAGACCCGTGAGCAACATATCCGTCGCGAGAAAGCCACGTCGAACATCTGCACCGCCCAGGTACTGCTGGCCAACATCGCCAGCATGTACGCCGTGTACCACGGCCCCAAGGGCCTGACCCAGATCGCCCGGCGTGTGCACCAGTTGACGGCGATCCTGGCCAAGGGCTTGACCGCCCTGGGCCTGACCGTCGAACAAGCCAACTTCTTCGATACCATTACCCTGAATACTGGCGCCAACACTGCCGCCCTGCACGACAAGGCCCGCGCACAAAACATCAACCTGCGCGTGGTGGACGCCGAGCGCCTGGGTATTTCGGTTGACGAAACCACCACCCAGGCCGATATCGAAGCCCTGTGGTCGATCTTCGCCGACGGCAAGTCCCTGCCGGCCTTCAACGCCAGCGTCGACAGCACCCTGCCTGCCGCCCTGCTGCGCCAGTCGCCTGTGCTCAGCCACCCGGTGTTCAACCGCTATCACTCGGAAACCGAGCTGATGCGCTACCTGCGCAAACTGGCCGACAAGGACCTGGCGCTGGACCGCACCATGATCCCGCTGGGCTCGTGCACCATGAAACTCAACGCCGCCAGCGAAATGATCCCGGTGACCTGGGCCGAATTCGGCGCCCTGCACCCATTCGCCCCGGCCCAACAAAGCGCCGGCTACCTGCAATTGACGGCCGAGCTGGAAGCCATGCTGTGCGCGGCCACCGGCTACGACGCGATCTCGCTGCAACCGAACGCCGGTTCCCAGGGTGAGTACGCCGGCCTCCTGGCCATTCGCGCCTACCACCAGAGCCGTGGCGAGGAACGTCGCGACATCTGCCTGATCCCGTCATCGGCCCACGGCACCAACCCGGCGACCGCCAACATGGCCGGCATGCGCGTGGTCGTCACCGCGTGCGACGCACGTGGCAACGTCGACATCGAAGACCTGCGCGCCAAGGCCATCGAGCACCGCGAGCACCTTGCGGCCTTGATGATCACCTACCCGTCCACCCACGGCGTGTTCGAAGAAGGCATCCGCGAAATCTGCGGCATCATTCACGACAACGGCGGCCAGGTGTACATCGACGGTGCCAACATGAACGCCATGGTCGGCCTGTGCGCCCCGGGCAAGTTCGGCGGCGACGTGTCCCACCTGAACCTGCACAAGACCTTCTGCATCCCCCACGGCGGTGGCGGCCCGGGCGTCGGCCCGATTGGCGTCAAGTCGCACCTCACGCCGTTCCTGCCCGGCCACGCGGCCATGGAACGCAAGGAAGGCGCGGTGTGCGCCGCGCCGTTCGGCAGCGCGAGCATCCTGCCGATCACCTGGATGTACATCAGCATGATGGGCGGCGCAGGCCTCAAGCGCGCTTCGCAATTGGCGATCCTGAATGCCAACTACATTTCCCGTCGCCTGGAAGAGCACTACCCGGTGCTGTATACCGGCAGCAACGGCCTGGTGGCCCACGAATGCATCCTGGATCTGCGCCCGCTGAAGGACAGCAGCGGCATCAGTGTGGATGACGTGGCCAAGCGCCTGATCGACTTCGGCTTCCATGCGCCGACCATGTCGTTCCCAGTGGCCGGCACCTTGATGATCGAGCCGACCGAAAGCGAATCCAAGGAGGAACTGGACCGTTTCTGCAACGCCATGATCGCCATCCGCGAAGAAATCCGCGCAGTGGAGAACGGCACGCTGGACAAGGACGACAACCCGCTGAAAAACGCACCCCACACCGCAGCTGAACTGGTAAGTGAGTGGACCCACCCCTACACCCGCGAACAGGCGGTGTATCCAGTGCCATCGTTGATCGAAGGCAAGTACTGGCCGCCGGTGGGGCGTGTCGACAACGTGTTTGGTGACCGTAATCTGGTGTGTGCGTGCCCGTCGATCGAGAGCTACGCATAACCAAAGGATGCATTGGGTACAAATGTGGGAGGGGGCTTGCCCCCGATTGCGGTGCATCAGCCACAGATAAGCTGACTGACACACTGTCATCGGGGGCAAGCCCCCTCCCACACTAGATCGAGTCAACTTTCAGAAAATAATAAGAAACCGGAGAACAACCATGTCCCTTAGCGTGTTCGACCTGTTCAAGATTGGCATTGGCCCCTCCAGCTCCCACACCGTCGGCCCGATGCGTGCGGCCGCTCGATTCGTCGAGGGTCTCAAGCGTGACCACCTGCTGGGCGCCACCACCTGCGTCAAGGTGGAACTCTATGGGTCGCTGGGCGCCACCGGCAAAGGCCACGGCAGCGACAAAGCCGTGTTGCTGGGCCTGGAAGGCGAACACCCGGACACCGTGAATACCGAAACCGTGGCAACACGCCTGGCGCAGATGCGCAAGGACGGCCACCTGAATCTGCTCGGTGAACGCCGCATTGCGTTCAACGAGAAAGAACACCTGGCGATGATTCGCAAACCCCTCGCCTACCATCCCAACGGCATGATTTTCCGTGCCTTCGACGCCGCCAACATCCAGATTCGCAGCCGCGAGTACTACTCGGTGGGCGGCGGTTTTGTGGTGGATGAGGACGCCGCCGGTGCCGACCGGATTGTCGAAGACGCCACACCCCTGACCTTCCCGTTCAAGCACGCCAAGGACTTGCTGAGCCATTGCACCACCTATGGGCTGTCCATCAGCCAGGTGATGCTGACCAATGAAAGCGCCTGGCGCCCGGAAGCGGAAACCCGCGCCGGCCTGCTGAAGATCTGGCAGGTGATGCAGGAATGCGTGGACGCCGGTTGCCGCAACGAAGGGATTCTGCCCGGTGGATTAAAGGTCAAGCGTCGCGCGGCGGCCCTGCATCGCCAGTTGTGCAAGAACCCGGAGTCGGCGTTGCGCGATCCGTTGTCGGTGCTCGATTGGGTCAACCTCTACGCCCTGGCGGTCAATGAAGAAAACGCCAACGGCGGGCGCGTGGTCACGGCGCCCACCAATGGTGCGGCCGGGATTGTGCCGGCGGTGCTGCATTACTACATGCGCTTCATTCCCGGCGCGAATGAGGATGGCGTAGTGCGCTTCCTGCTCACGGCGGCCGCCATCGGCATTCTGTACAAGGAAAACGCCTCGATCTCCGGCGCCGAAGTCGGCTGCCAGGGCGAGGTCGGCGTGGCCTGTTCCATGGCCGCCGGTGCGTTGTGCGAAGTGTTGGGCGGCAGCGTGTCCCAGGTGGAAAACGCCGCCGAAATCGGCATGGAACACAACCTCGGCCTGACCTGCGACCCGATTGGCGGACTGGTGCAGGTGCCCTGCATCGAGCGTAACGCCATGGGCTCGGTCAAGGCGATCAACGCAGTGCGCATGGCCTTGCGCGGCGATGGGCAGCACTTTGTGTCCCTCGATAAAGTGATCCGCACCATGCGCCAGACCGGCGCCGACATGAAAAGCAAATACAAGGAAACCGCCCGCGGCGGTTTGGCGGTCAACATTATCGAGTGCTGACGCCTAACAGCGCGCCAGCACGTTTTTCAGGAGCTGAATATGTCCACCGAAACCCTGTTGAAAACCCCTCTGCACGCCCTGCACCTCGAACTGGGCGCACGCATGGTGCCCTTCGCCGGCTACGACATGCCGGTGCAATACCCACTGGGCGTGATGAAGGAACACCTGCACACCCGTGATCAAGCCGGTTTGTTCGACGTGTCCCACATGGGCCAGATCCGCCTCACCGGCGCCAACGCTGCCAAGGCCCTGGAAACCCTGGTGCCGGTCGACATCATCGACCTGCCGGTGGGCATGCAGCGCTACGCGATGTTCACCAATGAGCAAGGCGGCATTCTCGATGACCTGATGGTGGCGAACCTGGGTAACGACGAACTGTTCCTGGTGGTCAATGCCGCCTGCAAGGATCAGGACCTCGCGCACCTGCGCCAACACATCGGCGACCAGTGCACCATCGAGCCGCTCTTCGAAGAGCGTGCGTTGCTGGCGCTGCAGGGCCCGGCCGCGGTCAAGGTGCTGGCGCGCCTGGCACCGGAAGTCACCAAGATGACCTTCATGCAATTCGCCGCCCTGCGCCTGCTGGGCGTGGACTGCTATGTCAGCCGTTCGGGCTATACCGGTGAAGACGGCTTCGAAATCTCCGTACCTGCGGCCAATGCCGAAAGCCTGGCGCGCAGCCTGCTGGCCGAGACCGAAGTACAGGCCATCGGCCTGGGTGCCCGCGATTCGTTGCGCCTGGAAGCCGGCTTGTGCCTCTACGGCCACGACATGAACACCGACACCACCCCCATCGAGGCCAGCCTGTTGTGGGCTATCTCGAAGGCCCGCCGTGCCGACGGTGCACGTGCCGGTGGCTTCCCTGGCGCCGACCAGATCTTCACCCAGCAGCAAACCGGCGTGAGCCGCAAACGTGTAGGCCTGCTGCCACAGGAGCGCACACCCGTGCGTGAAGGCGCGGAAATTGTCGACGCAGACGGCACCGTGATCGGCAGTGTGTGCAGCGGTGGTTTCGGCCCGACCCTCGGCGGCCCGCTCGCCATGGGTTACCTGGACAGCGCTTTTATTGCACTGGATACCGAAGTCTCTGCGCTGGTGCGTGGGAAAAAGGTGCCACTTCGTGTAAGTAAAATGCCATTTGTGCCACAACGTTACTATCGTGGCTGATTGACTGTTTCTATAAGTAACGAGGTTGCGTTAACGTGCACTAATCTGTAACGCAACCGCCATAAAACAGTGCACTTCCGATAGTCTTTTATAGAGGGTTCAACCTATAACAAGTGACCAACTCTATCGAATAAGTCAGTTCCACACTGTTCAACCAAGTGTCATGAGCCCCAGCAAAACCTGGGCTTTTGGCAGGGCTTGTTTTTTCTCTATTAGTTGGCGTAGAGTTTGCCCACTGTGTTTGCATGGGTCGCTTGGAACCTGGACCTGGGCAGTAGCTGAAGAAGTCCGCTACAACCCGTTCGACGTCTCTTACTTTCCTGCAACCCAGCCCAGTACTCTTTCATGCGAAAGGGGCTGTCATTAATTTTTAGCGTCAAGGAAATAAGAAAATGGCTGAACGTCAGAGCGGTACCGTCAAGTGGTTTAACGACGAGAAAGGGTTTGGTTTTATCACTCCAGAAAGCGGTCCGGATCTGTTCGTGCATTTCCGCGCTATTCAGGGCAACGGCTTCAAGAGCCTGAAAGAAGGCCAGAAAGTGACATTCGTTGCTGTGCAAGGCCAGAAGGGCATGCAGGCTGACGAAGTACAAGCAGAAAACCACTGAGTTCTTCTGCGACAAAAAGCCCCTGATGGTGACATCAGGGGCTTTTTTATGTGCATTTGCTCGTAAAATGGCTTTTTTTCATAAGAGAGCCCTGCCATGTCGAAACCCCTGCTGAGCCCGCAAGGCGAATTCCCCGCCGTTGGCCTGGGCCGTCGCCTGGCAGCGATGTTCTATGATTTCCTGCTATGCACCGCACTGCTGATCGTCACCGCGTTTATCTACAAGCTGATCTGGATCGCGTTTGTCGGTGAAGCCAGGATGCGCACCCTCACCGAATCCGGCGCGCTGGACGGCGACCCGTTGTTGTCGACGATTCTATTGTTTGTGCTGTTCGGCTTCTTTGCCAAGTTCTGGACCCATTCCGGGCAGACCCTGGGCATGCAGGTGTGGGGCGTACGCGTGCAGAACGCTGACGGCTCGCGGATCAGCCTGTGGCAGGCGTTGCTGCGCTTCGTGGTGTCGATTGCGTCGTGGTTGTGCGTAGGGCTGGGGTTTATCTGGTCGCTGTTTGATAAACGCAAACGCAGCTGGCATGACATCTATTCCGACAGCCAGCTGGTTCGTATCCCCAAACAGAAAAAGTAGCGACTCAGGCGTTACCCGCCAGCTTCAAGCGCGCGGCCTGGGTAAAGTCCAACATGCGCTTGAGCGGACGCACAGCCTGCGGGATCACCGAAGGCTCGACGAATATCTCGTTACTGCCTTCACGCAGGCACTGCAACGTGCGCTCCAGCGTGTTCATTGCCATCCATGGACAATGCGCGCAACTGCGGCACGCCGCACCATTGCCGGCGGTAGGCGCCTCGACGAAGACCTTGTCCGGGCACAGTTGCTGCATCTTGTAGAAGATGCCGCGGTCGGTCGCGACGATAAAGGTTTTATTCGGCAGGCGTTGGGCCGCGGCAATCAGCTGGCTGGTCGAGCCTACGGCATCCGCCAGTTCGATCACCGATGTCGGCGATTCCGGATGCACCAGGATGGCCGCATCCGGGTACAGCGCTTTCATGTCTTCCAACTGCTTGGATTTGAATTCTTCGTGGACGATGCAGGCGCCGTCCCATAGCAGCATATCTGCACCGGTCTGGCGCTGGATGTAAGTGCCCAGGTGTTTGTCCGGCCCCCAGATGATCGTCTCGCCGTTGTCCATCAGGCTTTCGACGATTTCCAGCGCGCAGCTTGACGTCACCACCCAATCCGCCCGGGCTTTGACCGCCGCCGAGGTGTTGGCATACACCACCACGGTGCGTTCGGGATGCTGGTCGCAGAACGCCGAGAACTCATCGACGGGGCAGCCCAGGTCCAGGGAGCAGGTTGCTTCCAGGGTGGGCATGAGGATACGTTTTTCAGGGGTGAGGATCTTGGCGGTCTCGCCCATGAAACGCACACCGGCGACCAACACGGTCTTGGCCGGGTGAGCGGCGCCGAAGCGCGCCATTTCCAGGGAGTCAGAGACACAGCCACCGGTTTCTTCGGCCAGGGCCTGGATCACCGGGTCACAGTAGAAGTGGGCAACCAGCACCGCATCCTGAGCCTTGAGCTCGGCGGCGATGGCAGTGCGCAGGCTCGCCTCTTCATCGGCGCTGAGGGCCTTGGGCTGCTTGGCGTCGAGGTGGGCTTGAACCAGAAGGCGTTCGGAAATTTGCGTCATGTTCGCAAGACCTGCAGGCGCAGTTGCGCGAAAGTCGAGTGTACCACCGGCTCTGGAGCCCTTCGGGCGCCGCCGGACGAAGTGATTGTGTTCATCAAGCACGGGTTAAGGTGAAGCTCGGCAAGGCTACAGAATATCGAATGGTTTCAAAAGCCTAATCTGGTGTTCGCCTGCGCCTGCGTCGGGCAAAAAAAACGGGAAGCCCCACATGGGCTTCCCGTATTTACCGCCGGTTTTTTTATCAAAAACGGTATGTCACCGAGCCACCGAACCCGTTGGCACTGTTTTCATATTTGGCATCGTAAGTCAGGCCAACCTGGGAAAGGTTCTGCCGCACCTTGATCGGTTCTTCCTTGAGGTAGGAATACGCCACATCGAAGGTCAGGTTATCGACGGGCGTCCAGCCAGCACCCAAGCTGAAAACAGTGCGGTCCCCCGTAGGAATTCGAACGGAGCGGTCGGTGTTGTTGGTAGGCGTCTGGTCCACCGAGAAACCTGTCCGCAGTACGAGTTCTTTGTTGACGCGATAGGCCGCACCAATGGCATGGGACCAGGTGTCATGCCAATGCTGTTGTTCGGTGATCGAGCCCAGGCCACCGAATTGAGCGGTGAGGTCGGAGACCCCGTCGTTGTTGATGGTGATCTTCTTCAACTGGCTCCAACGGGTGTAGGTGCTGCCGAGGTACAAGGTCCAGTCATCATTGAGTTGATGGGTTACCGAGAAATCCACCGAAGAGGGCGTAGTCACATCCAGGCTGGCGTCATACTTTTGTGGCCCACCGTCGAAGGCATCGGAGATCAAACCGGACGCGTGGGTCTTGCCGCTGAGGTGGTAGACCACCTGCGAGTGATAGGTCACACCGATGCGCGTACTTTCAAGGGGCTGCACCAGGAGACCGGCATTGAACCCGGTGGCGTTGTCGTCGCCTTTGACCTTCACGCTTTCGCCGGCTCCGCCACCCAGCGGCACATTGGAATCCAGCTCGCCACTGATGCGATTGAAGGTCGGGCCAAAGCCCACCGACACTTTGTCGTTGAAGGCATAGCTGACCGTCGGCTGCACGGTGATGACCTGGACCTTGCTCTTGTTGCCAAAGCCATTGCCCTGGAAGCTGTGCTCATAGTCGGTCACCAGGCCGAACGGCGCGTAGATACCCAGGCCGAACGCCCAGTGCTCATCAATGGGCGTGACCAGGTACCCCATCGGCACGGCAATGCCGGGCACCATGTCGCCCTTATTGGTGCCTGGGTTGTTGGCACCGAACTGCGAGGAACTGGCGTCCTTGATGTTGGATTTGGCATCGAGGTAAGTCGCGCCGAGGCTGACTTCATTCTGTTTCAGACGCGACATGCCGGCGGGGTTGCCGAACACCGTGCTGGCGTCTTCGGCGGAGGAGGAACGACCGGCGTAGCCCGTGCCCATTGAACTGATGCTTTGTTCATTGAGCGCGAAACCACCGGCGAACAACGGGGTTGAGGCAAGGGAAACGGCGAGCGCCAAGGCGCCTTTAAGAGTTTTGTTATTCATTATTAGGACTCGAATTGTGGGGCAGCGATGGGGAAGCTACCAACGTTCGAGCGGCCGGTTTATGAAGAGTTTTTCATGCGCAGGATTGTCGGACAATTCTATGCATTTCAAAGACTTTGCCTGTTTTTTCGTTTCCAGTAATGACCTTGAAACCCGATTGTGACCCACGGGTTTCGGCGATAGCGTCAGCCTCGCGCAGACGCAAAAAAGCCCCAGGCTTTTCGTTGGCCTGGGGCTGTCGGGTTTTCAGGCAGGCAAAAAAAAACCCGGAAATCCTCACTTGCGTGGGCCTTCCGGATTTTCTAAACCGCCAAAAATGGTGGGTCGTGTGGGATTCGAACCTACGACCAATTGGTTAAAAGCCAACTGCTCTACCAACTGAGCTAACGACCCGCTGTGTGGTGGCGCGTATAATACTGATTTCTAAGGATTATTCAACACCTTATTTGAAATAAATCAGAAATAACGCGTTGGGTCAGTAATTCCGGCGGCTTGGAAGCCTTCTGCACGCAGTCTGCAGCTGTCGCATTTCCCACAAGCACGGCCGTCATCGTCTGCCTGATAGCAGGAAACAGTCAGCGAATAATCGACGCCAAGTCCTACGCCTGCCTTCACGATGTCAGCCTTGCTCAGGTTTTGCAGCGGCGCCAGGATACGGAAGCCCTGCCCTTCTACACCGGCCTTTGTCGCCAGGTTGGCCATGCGTTCGAACGACTCGACGAACTCCGGACGGCAGTCAGGGTAACCTGAATAATCCACCGCGTTGACGCCGATGAAAATGTCGCGAGCGTGAAGTACCTCTGCCCAGCCAAGCGCCAGGGACAGGAACACCGTGTTACGTGCCGGCACGTAGGTCACCGGGATGCCTTCACCGGGGGTTTCTGGCACATCGATGCTGCTGTCGGTCAGTGCTGAGCCGCCGATGCCGTTGAGGTTCAGGCCAATCACCTTGTGTTCGACCACGCCCATGTCGCGGGCGACGCGGGCCGCAGCGTTCAACTCGGCACGGTGACGCTGGCCGTAGTCGAAGCTCATGGTGTAGCAGCTGTAGCCTTGCGCCTGCGCCATGGCAACCACCGTGGCGGAGTCGAGGCCGCCGGACAGCAGGATTACCGCGCGTTTTTGATCCATGGTGTGTTCAGTCATATCAGCGTCCTGGCTCGTCGTTCCAAAGGTATTTATGCAACTGCAATTGCAGGCGCACCGGCAGATTGTCCGCAACCACCCAATCGGCGAGGTCACGTGCATTCAGGTCATGGTGGCTTGGTGAGAACAGCACTTCGCCTGCACGGCGGTCCAGCCCGTATTGAATCAGCTTGGAGTTCGCCCAGTCGTAGTCGTCACGCGAACAGATGACGAACTTGACCTGGTCGTTGGCCGTCAACAGCTCGATGTTCTCGTAGCGGTTGCGATGCGATTCCTTGGAATCGGGGGTCTTGAGGTCGACTACCCGGCTTACGCGGGGGTCAACTGCAGAGATATCCAAGGCGCCACTGGTTTCCAGGGAGACCTCGTAACCGGCGTCACACAGCTGCTTGAGCAATGGGATGGCATTTGGCTGGGCCAGCGGCTCACCGCCGGTCACACAAACGTAGCGCGGCTTGTAGCCGGCAACCTGCTCCAGGATGTCATCGAGGGTGCGCACCGTGCCACCACTGAAGGCGTAGGCGCTGTCGCAGTACTGGCAACGCAAGGGGCAACCGGTCAGGCGCACAAATACTGTGGGCAGGCCGGCCGTCCGCGTTTCACCCTGCAACGAGTAAAAAACTTCGGTAATACGTAATGTGTCTTGCATAGTCGCCACGGGCGTAACAGCTAAACAGGCTGTCCGCCTCCGTCAGGCACTTTGAGGGACCCCGCCAACGCGTAGACCCCAAAAAGCGTGTTTCATAAAAGGGCGTGGATTCTAACGAAAAAACCCGCGCCAGGCGCGGGTTTCTTCTAAACGGGCAAACATCGCTTACAAGCGCTGCAAGTCCCGTTGGGCCAACTGGGCAGCGGAAGTCCCGGGATACTGGGCCACCACCTGTTGCAGAATGCCTTTGACCTTGTCGGTATGACCCAGGCGGCGTTCTACGTCAGCGAGTTTGTACAGCGAGTCCGGCACCTTGGCGTGCTTGGGGTACAGCTGGCTGACCTTGGCAAATGCCTGGCCCGCGCCCTGTAGGTCACCCTTTGCCAGGTTGACTTCACCTAACCAGTATTGGGCGTTGCCCGCATATTGGCTGTTCGGGTATTTACGCAGGAAAGCGGTAAAGGCCTGGCTGGCCTTGTCGAAATCCTTGGCTTTGATCAGGTCGAAGGCTGCATCGTAATACAGCTTTTCCTTCGCCGGATCACCCGGTTCGCTGCTCGCGGCAGGGGCTTGGCTGGCAGCCGCCCCTGCTGCTGCACCGGCAGCAGCGCTAGGCGCGCCACCGGCAGGAGAATTATCAGGAGTTGCGGCAGGTTGAACGCCGGCTCCAATACGTTGATCAAGATCCTTGTAACGCTCCAGGCCTTCTTGCTTGAGCTGGTTCACCTGGTTTTGCAGTACCTCAATAGCGCCTTGCTGCTGCGCGATTTGATCCTGCATGCGTTGCAATTGGTTGAACAGTTCGCCCTGTGCCGAGGGAGCGGACGTAGCCGCTCCCCCCGCATAGGCGCCGTTCGTGCCATAACCCGCTGGCGGATAACTGCTCCCGCTATTGTTATAGCCAGAGTTGCTATCTTCCACAGGAACCGCAGCCCACACCGCAAGCGGTGCGAGGCTGAGAGCCAATACAGTCAGAGCACGACGGCACGTTCGCATGACGAATTACTTACGCAGTTCGACGCGACGGTTTTGAGCCCAGGACTGCTCGTCGTGGCCAGTAGCAACTGGACGCTCTTTACCGTAGGAAACCAGTTCCAGTTGGCCTGGAGCAACACCTTGCAGTACCAGGTAGCGCTGAACGGCTTTCGCACGACGCTCGCCCAGTGCCATGTTGTACTCACGAGTACCACGTTCGTCAGTGTTACCTTCCAGAACAACGCGAGCGCCGTTAGCTTTCAGGTCCTTCGCGTGAACGTCCAGAGCGCGCATGGCTTCTGGTTTCAGGTCCGAACTGTCGTATTCGAAGTAGAAAGTGGTGATAGCGCGCAGAGCAGCTTCTTCGCTCAGGGAGCCGTCAACCGCACCAGTGTTAGCGCCGTAACCAGCGTTTGGATCAACAGCTGCGCCTTCACCGGCATTGTCGCCGCCTTTAGACGAGCAACCAACGGCTACGGACAGAGCCAGAGCCAGAGCAGCAAACTTACCAAACTTCAGCATTTCCATCGTGAAACTCCTAATGAACCCCAGTGTGTTAAGCAAATCTTTTTGTAGCGCCGCGTCAGTTCAGGTAAGGGGACCAGGATGGTTCTCTGACTTCGCCTTGTGCGGTAGGAAGCGGGAGCCTTACGCGTCCATTAATGGACACGAGCATCAAGACTCCCCGGCCCTGCTGGCGGGTGGCGTAGATTACCATGGTGCCGTTGGGCGCAACAGTGGCTGACTCATCAAGGTTGGTATCTGTAAGGATTTTTACGGTTCCGCGCTGCAAATCCTGGGCCGCAACCCGGAAATTAGTGAAACCATCCTGACGGTGAATCATCACCAACGTCTTTTCATCAGCCGAAAGCTTAGGGTTGGCGTTGTAGTTACCGATAAAAGTAACGCGCTCTGCACCACCACCATTCACATTCGCCTTATAGACCTGTGGCTTGCCGCCACGGTCAGAGGTGAAGTAGATGGTCGAACCATCCTTGCCCCAGAACGGTTCGGTATTGATACCTGGGCCGCTGGTTGCGCGAGTGATCTGGCGTGAAGCCATGTTCATCACGTAGATGTCCGGGTTGCCGTCTTTAGACAGCACGAACGCCAGGCGCGAACCATCCGGTGACCAAGCCGGCGCACCGTTGAGGCCTTCGAAGTTGGTGATCTGCTCACGACGGCCAGTATCAATGTGCTGGACGAAGATACGCGGACGCTTCTGCTCGAAAGACACGTAGGCAATACGCTTGCCGTCCGGCGCGAAACGCGGCGACAGGATTGGCTCACGGGATTGCAGCAAGGTCACAGCGCGAGCACCGTCGTAGTCCGAACGCTGCAAGGTGTAACGAGTGTTGTCTACGGAGAAACGCTCAGCCGTTACATACAGAAGACGCGTCGAGAAAGCCCCCTTGATACCGGTGAGTTTTTCGAACGACTGGTCCGAGATGTAGTGGGCCATGTCGCGGATCTGCTCGGCCGTGCCCGAGACGCTGCCGGTCAAGACCTGCTGCTCGGTCGCCACGTTGAACAAGGCGTAGGTGATTTGCAGACGACCACCGGCCGGCGTGATATTGCCGACCATCAGGTACTGCGCGCCCACTGCTTTCCAGTCACGGAAGATGACTTCGCTGGCCTGGGTAGGCTGGCTGATCATGTTGCCTTTCGGAATCGGTGCGTAATAGCCGGAGTTGCGCAGGTCATCACTGACAATCTGGGCCATGTCGTCCGGCAGCACGCTGCCGCCCTGCCAGCCGAACGGTACTACCGCGATCGGAGTGGCCCGATCACTACCGCTGGTAACCAGGATGTTCTTTTCATCCGCCGCCGCTATCCCTGCCATACAGCAAATAACGACAAGCATTCCTCGAAGAAGGTTTCTCACAAGGCTAGATCCTCAGGTGTGAATGTCATCTTGAATGAACGATAGGGAGCGAAGTCGCTTGGTTTCATTCCCTGCATCTCGGTCAACCGGCCAATGTTCTTGACTGCGGCAACCGCCGAACTGTCGAACGAACCGTCACCACTGGACTTGGCCACGCTGACCGAAGTCACCGTACCGTCCGGCAACATGCCGATCTGCAGCACTACTGTCATGCCTTTGCGCGCCGAAGGTGGACGTGTCCAGCCTTCCGCTGCCCGTGCCCGAATCAGATCGTCGAAACTGCCCGCGACTTCATCACCACGTTCATCGGCCAAGGCTTGCTGACGCTGCGGCGTGTCGGAGAGCAAATCTGCCAAGGCCTGGGCCTTCTTCTCTTCGGCGGATTTGCGCGCTGCTTCCTGGGCCTTTTTCTTCTGGGCGTCGGCGGCAGCTTTCTTCTTCGCGTCGTCGGCGACTTTTTTCTTCGCCTCGTCTGCTTCAGCTTTTTTCTTGGCGTCTTCGGCGGCTTTTTTCTTCGCGTCTTCGACTATTTTCTTCTTGGCGTCTTCAGCGGCCTTTTTCTTGGCCTCTTCTTCGGCAGCCTTCTTGGCTTCTTCTTCAGATTTCTTCTTGGCTATATCAGCCAATTGTTTCTCTTCGGCCTTTTTCGCTTCGGCAGCTTTCTCGGCTTTCTTGGCTTCATCAGCCTTTTTCGCCTCGTCAGCCTTCTTGGCTTCGTCAGCCTTTTTCGATTCCTCGGCCTTTTGAGCCGCCTCTTCTTTCTTTTGTTCCGCAGCCGCCTTCACCGCTTCCTGCTCGACCTTCTTCTGTTCCATCTGTTCGACTTCAGTCTGGCGCGCAGCCGACTTCTGGGCTTCACCCGCAATCTTCTGATTGGTCTGGGTGGTGGCCTGGCTTTTCGACTTCAGCTGATACAGGGTCGCCTGCACGATCGGCTTGGCTGGCGGCAGGTCCGGGGTCATGGCGAAGCTGACGAACAGCATGCCAAACACCAGGACATGCAGCGCAATCGCCCAGACGCTAGGCCAGAAGTAGCTTTCCGAGGCGGACGGCTCTCGCTGTTGCTGCATCAGGGCGCCTCGGTAATCAAGCCAACGTTACCCACGCCGGCCTTCTGCAGCCCGCCCATGGCGCCCATGACGGAGCCGTAGTCGACCGATTTGTCGCCACGGATGAACACCTGGGTGTGCTTGCCGCCTTCGTTGCCGGAGCGAATGATCTTGGTCACTGCATCGGTCATCGCAGGCAAGGTGAGCGCCTTGTCTTGCTGCTTCTGCGTGTCGACTTCGCTGCCAAGGTTCCAGTAATAGGTCTTGTCAGCCTTGATCGAAATGGTCAGGACTTGAGTGTTGTTGTCTTGCGGCAAGGCTTCACTGGAAACCTTGGGCAAATCAACCTTCACGCCCTGGTTGAGCATCGGCGCGGTCACCATGAAGATAACCAGCAGCACCAGCATCACGTCGATGTAAGGCACTACGTTCATCTCGGCGACCGGCTTGCGCTTTTTGCGAGCTCGAGCGATTAAAGCCATTGGGAATTACCTGCTTATTCTTCGCTGGTGTGCACTTTACGGTGCAGGATCGCCTGGAACTCGTCGGCGAAGGTGTAGTAACGACCGATCAACGTTTCGCTGGTAGCAGCGAAGCGGTTGTAGGCGATTACTGCGGGGATAGCGGCAAACAGGCCGATCGCGGTGGCGATCAGGGCCTCGGCGATACCCGGCGCCACGGTGGCCAGTGTCGCTTGCTGGGCCTGGGCCAGGCCACGGAAGGAGTTCATGATCCCCCACACGGTACCGAACAGACCGATGTACGGGCTCACGGAGCCGACGGTGGCGAGGAACGGCAGGCTTTGCTCAAGCTTTTCTTCTTCGCGGGAAATGGCCACGCGCATGGCACGGGCCACACCTTCCATCACCGCTTCCGGGTCAACGCCTGGCTGCTGGCGCAGACGGGAGAATTCCTTGAAGCCGGCGCGGAAGATCTGCTCGACGCCCGAGTCCGGGTCCGGGTTGCTGCCGGCCTGGCGGTACAGCTTGGACAGGTCGATACCCGACCAGAAGCGCTCTTCAAAGCTCTCCAGGGCACGTCGACCGGCACGCAGCAGGTTGCTGCGCTGAAAAATCATGACCCAAGAGGTAACCGATGCGGCTACCAGGGTCAGCATGACCAGTTGAACCACAACACTGGCATTGCTGACCAGGCTCCACATGGAGGAATGGTCGACGACGGTAGGTTCCACGCTAAATCTCCTGCTTTGATTGTTTACCCGCGCCGCTTACGTCGGCAAAGGCCGCACATAGAGCTTCGGGAATGGCCCGGGGTTTCAAGCTATTGGTGCGCACACAGGCCACCAGGAACTGCCCCTCACAGAGCAGCGTTGCATCCGTTGCCCGCCTGACCTGCTGCTTGAAACGCAGGCTGACACGGTTCAATTCGATTACTTCAGCGCTGACCAACAATTCGTCGTCCAGCCGCGCCGGCGCGTGATACCGCGCCTCGCTGGAGTGCACGACGAATAACAGGTCCTCCCCTGCCAGCTCGGACTGGGCAAAGCCCAGCTCCCGTAGCCGCTCGGTTCGAGCCCGCTCCATGAACTTGAGGTAATTGACGTAATACACGATGCCGCCGGCATCGGTGTCCTCGTAATAAACGCGACAGCGATGTGCGAACGACTGATCCCCGTTTTGCGCGCGCATACTCTAGTGCTTACTCCTCAGGTTGCCAATCCGGCTGGGCAACTGTTTTTTCATTGTCTGAAACATTTCTAACGACTGAATGACGACACCAGCCACTAGGACAGCACAAACCTCGGATAAATCGACTGGCTATAGGTTTTTAATCGTCCACTGCATCGAGGAATTCGTCTACTACGGGCATCTCGCCCAATCGTGACGGAATGTTTAACCCAAAGTGCAGATAGGCGTGACGCGTCACCACCCTGCCCCTTGGCGTGCGCATGATGTAGCCCTGCTGGATCAGGTACGGTTCCAACACATCCTCAATGGTGTGGCGCTCTTCACTGATGGCCGCCGCCAGGCTGTCGACGCCCACCGGGCCACCGTCGAACTTCTCGATCATGGTCAGGAGCAGACGTCGATCCTGGTGATCGAAGCCGTGCTCATCCACGTCCAGCAGGTTCAAGGCCAGGTCGGCCACGGCCTTGGTGATGTGCCCCTTGGCCCGCACCTCGGCAAAGTCTCGCACGCGTCGCAGCAGGCGGTTGGCGATCCGCGGCGTGCCGCGGGCCCGACGGGCGATTTCAAACGCGCCTTCCGGGTCCAGCGGCAAGCCGAGAATGCTCGCCGAACGGCTGACAATGGTCGCCAGATCAGCCGTGCTATAGAACTCTAGACGTTGAACAATGCCGAAACGGTCTCGCAGTGGGTTGGTCAGCATCCCTGCGCGGGTTGTAGCGCCGACCAGCGTGAACGGCGGCAGGTCGAGCTTGATCGAGCGGGCGGCCGGGCCTTCGCCGATCATGATGTCGAGCTGGAAGTCTTCCATGGCCGGGTACAACACTTCTTCGACGATCGGGGATAACCGATGGATCTCGTCGATAAACAGCACATCGTGCGGTTCAAGGTTGGTCAGCAACGCCGCCAGGTCACCCGGACGTTCCAGCACCGGGCCGGAGGTGGACTTGATCGATACGCCCATTTCCTGGGCAATGATGTTGGCCAGGGTGGTCTTGCCCAGGCCCGGTGGGCCGAAGATCAGCGTGTGGTCCAGGGACTCACTGCGCCCACGCGCAGCCTGGATGAACAATTCCATCTGCTCGCGCACGGTGGGCTGGCCAATGTATTCGGCCAGGCTCAGGGGGCGGATGGCGCGGTCCTGGACCTCTTCACGGTCGCGCGGGCCGGTGGCTGCAATCAGACGATCAGCTTCAATCACTTAAATCATTCCCTTCAGGGCGCGGCGGATCATGTCTTCACTGCTCAGGTTCTTGTCCTTGATGGCCGATACGGCCTTGCTGGCTTCCTGGGGTTTGTAACCCAGGGAAATCAGCGCGCTGACCGCATCGCTTTCGGCGCTCGCCACCTGGCCGGCCGGCATGTCCGGCTGGTTCGGTACAAGGGCGAACATGCTCGGTACGACCTCCCAGGCCTTGAAGCGGTCCTTGAGTTCCACCAGCAGGCGCTCGGCGGTCTTCTTGCCGACGCCTGGCACCTTGGTCAGCGCCGAGGTGTCCTGGGCCGAAACGGCACGCACCAGCTCATCCACTTCCAGGCTCGACATCAACGCCAGGGCCAGTTTCGGCCCTACGCCATTCAGGCGGATGAGCTCACGGAAGAAGTCACGGTCACGCTTGCCAATGAAACCATAGAGCAATTGCGCATCTTCACGTACCACCAAGTGAGTATGCAGCGTAATCGGCTCACCGACCGACGGGAGGCGATACAAGGTGGTCATGGGCACTTCCAGCTCATACCCCAACCCATTTACATCCAGAATCAGGTGTGGCGGCTGTTTCTCAGCCAGAGTGCCGCGCAAGCGTCCAATCACGGTTCAGATCCTTAAAGCTAGGGTCAGAGCAGGGCCCGACCGGAAATAACGATTGCGCTGATGCTATCAGAGACGCAGGCGCCCGCCACGACTGCGTGCCGTGCCCAGGCCGTGAGGCAGTAAGCTTGAGCGAGTGTGCGCATGGCAAATGGCAATAGCCAGGGCGTCCGAGGCGTCGATCTGCGGTTTTGAAGTGAGCTTGAGCATATGCATGACCATCATCTGCACCTGCTCTTTGTTCGCCGCGCCGGTGCCGACCACGGCCTGTTTGACCTGGGTGGCGGTGTACTCGGCGATTTCCATGCCCTCCTCGGCGCCGGCAACGATGGCGGCGCCACGGGCCTGGCCAAGCTTCAACGCGGAGTCGGCATTCTTTGCCATGAACACCTTTTCGATACCCATGGTCACCGGCCCGTAGGTCTGGATCACCTCACGCACGCCGCGATAAACGATCTGCAGGCGCTCGGCCAACTCGCCCGCGCCGGTGCGGATGCAGCCCGAAGCCACGTACACGCAGCCACGCGGGGTCTGTTGCACCACGCCAAAACCGGTGATGCGCGAACCGGGGTCGATACCTAGGATTAAAGTCATAACGCCTGCGGGTTGGGTAAGCACATTTTTTGACACAGAGAAGACCCTATGTGGGAGGGGGCTTGCCCCCGATAGCGGTGAATCAGTCGATTTATACGTAACTGACACACTGTCATCGGGGGCAAGCCCCCTCCCACTTTTTGATCTACATCGTCCTTCAGCCTAGCTGTTCGGCTACAGACTCAGGGATGTCGGCGTTGGAATACACGTTCTGCACATCATCCAGGTCTTCGAGCATATCCAGCATCTTCAGCACTTTCTGCGCACCGTCCAGGTCCAGCTCGGCGCTGGTGGTCGGCAGCATCACGATTTCCGCGTCGGTACCTTTGAAACCGGCCGCTTCCAGGGCATTGCGCACCGCATAGAAGCTGGCGAACGAAGTGAACACGTCGATGGAACCGTCTTCGTTGGTCACCACGTCGTCGGCATCCGCCTCCATCGCCGCTTCCATCAGCGCATCTTCATCGGTGCCCGGCGCGAAGGTAATCTGCCCCTTGCGCTCGAACAGGTAGGCCACCGAACCGTCAGTGCCAAGGTTGCCACCACATTTGCTGAATGCATGACGCACAGCGGCGGCAGTACGGTTGCGGTTGTCGGTCATGCACTCGACCATCACGGCCACGCCACCCGGGCCATAGCCTTCGTAGCTCAGCTCGACCATGTCGTCGGTATCGGCAGCGCCGGCACCGCGGGCCACGGCGCGGTCGATGATGTCGCGACTCATGTTCGCGCCAAGGGCCTTGTCCAGCGCCAAGCGCAGACGCGGGTTGGAGCCTGGATCACCCCCACCCTGGCGGGCCGCGACGGTCAGCTCGCGGATCCATTTAGTGAAAATCTTGCCTTTCTTGGCATCCTGACGCTCTTTGCGGTGCTTGATGTTCGCCCACTTGGAATGGCCAGCCATAACACAACTCCAAAAATTCTCTAGAAACCTTATCAATTCCGCCCCAGGCGGAATGCAACCCTTGTAACGCAAAGGCGCATCCGAAGATGCGCCTTTTTTGACTGCGTAAACCTCAGTGCGCTTTCACGCAGCAGCCTTACTCAGCCTTCGGCGTCTCGCGCAGACGGATGTGCAGCTCGCGCAATGCCTTGGCATCCACCACACCTGGCGCCTGGGTCATGACGTCCGCAGCGCTCTGGGTTTTCGGGAAGGCGATCACTTCACGGATCGACTGGGCGCCGGTCATCAGCATCACCAGGCGATCCAGGCCGAACGCCAGGCCACCATGGGGCGGCGCACCGTATTTCAGGGCGTCGAGCAGGAAGCCGAACTTCTCTTCCTGTTCCGCTTCGTTGATGCCCAACAGGCGGAACACCGCTTGCTGCATTTCCTTGCGGTGGATACGGATCGAACCGCCACCCAGCTCGGTACCGTTCAATACCATGTCATACGCGCGGGACAGCGCGCCAGCCGGGTTGGCTTCCAGTTCGGCCGGCGAGCATTTCGGCGCGGTGAACGGGTGGTGCAAGGCGCTGAAGCTACCGTCGTCGTTTTCTTCGAACATCGGGAAGTCAACGACCCACATCGGGGCCCATTCGCAGGTCAGCAGGTTCAAGTCGTGACCCAGCTTGATGCGCAGCGCGCCCAAGGCTTCGCTGACGATCTTGGCCTTGTCGGCGCCGAAGAACACGATATCGCCGTCGACTGCGCCGACGCGATCGAGGATCGCGTTCAGGTTGTCCAGCGGAATGTTCTTCACGATCGGCGATTGCAGGCCGTCAACGCCATTGGCGCGCTCGTTGACCTTGATATACGCCAGGCCCTTGGCACCGTAGATGCCAACGAACTTGGTGTAGTCGTCGATCTGCTTGCGCGGCATGCTCGCGCCGCCAGGCACGCGCAGGGCGGCGATGCGGCATTTAGGGTCGTTGGCCGGGCCGCTGAACACCTTGAAGTCGACTTCTTTGAGTTGGTCAGCCACGTCCACCAGTTCCAGCGGGTTACGCAGGTCTGGCTTGTCGGAACCGTAGCGGCGCATGGCTTCTTCGAAGGTCATGTGCGGGAAGTCGCCGAATTCCAGGCCCAGCACTTCCTTAAACAGGTTGCGGATCATCTGTTCGGTCAGGCCCATGATCTCTTTTTCATCGAGGAAGCTGGTCTCGATGTCGATCTGGGTGAATTCAGGCTGGCGGTCAGCGCGCAGGTCTTCGTCGCGGAAGCACTTGGCGATCTGGTAGTAGCGGTCGAAGCCGGCGACCATCAGCAGTTGCTTGAACAGCTGCGGCGATTGCGGCAGGGCGAAGAACGAACCGGCGTGGGTACGGCTAGGTACCAAGTAGTCGCGCGCGCCTTCCGGGGTGGCCCGGGTCAGGATCGGGGTTTCGACATCGAGGAAGCCGTTTTCGTCGAGGAAACGACGGATGCTGGTGGTCATGCGCGAACGCAGGCGCAGCTTCTCGGCCATTTCCGGACGACGCAGGTCCAGGAAGCGATAGCGCAGGCGGGTTTCTTCGCCCACGTCAGAGTATTCGTTGAGTGGGAACGGCGGGGTTTCCGACTCGTTCAGTACTTCCAGCTCATAGCCCAGCACTTCGATGCCGCCGGACGCCATGTTCTTGTTCACGGCACCCGCCGGACGCAGGCGAACCTTGCCGGTGATCTTCACGACGTATTCGCTGCGCACGCGGTCGGCGGCGGCGAAGCTTTCGGCGCGATCCGGGTCGAACACCACCTGGGCCAGACCATCACGATCACGGATATCGAGGAAGATCACCCCGCCGTGGTCGCGGCGACGGTGAACCCATCCGCAAAGGGTGATTTCCTGACCTTCCAGGGTCTCGTTCAGTTGGCCGCAATAGTGGCTGCGCATCATGGTAGTGGTTTCACTTCTCGTAATTCGAAATTCGGTGGAGGCCTGCCTCGTCACCGTACATTAAAGCAGGGGACGGATAATGCAGGAGCCTGCGCGTAGAGTTCAACTCAGTCTGCTTTGTCGCCGCCGGCCAGGTTCTTCTTCGAGCCGGTCTTGAAGTCGGTCTCGTACCAGCCGTTGCCGCTCAAGCGAAAGCCCGGCATGGACAACATCTTCTTGAGCTCAGGCGCCTGGCAGGCTGGGCAATCGACCAACGGCGCTGCGCTGATCTTCTGAATGGCTTCCAGCTGATGACCGCAGGAAGCACATTGGTAGTCGTACATGGGCATGGCGATGTCTCGGCGATCAGAACGTTACTGCGCCACGCCTGCCCTACGGGTCCGCAGCATGCGTAGCAAAGCGCGGGATTATATCTGGTAAATCGAGGCAGCGCAGCCGGCATTCTGCCCAGGGCCCTGCCCGCCATGATGGAGGGCCGGCCCCGAAGCCCGGTGGCTATCCCGGTGAGCACGCAGGGTCAAAACGCCCTTTGAGGACATGAACCACGCACACCACCCTGACCAACCCACTGAAGTTCTTCACACCGCCATAACGCAAGTGTACTTCCCGATCGACATAAGACAGCAACGCACTGACTGAACAGGCATTGATCCTGGCGATTTCCGTGAGGATATTCCAATAGATCTGCTCCAGCCGCAGGCACGTGGAAAAACCATTGAGCCTCACCGACCGGGACAGCGGCTTGGCCAGCCCCATATCGAACCCTTTTGCAAAAGGGTCGATCTTTATCTTATGGAAACCACCGGTTTCCATCACTCCATTACCGACTCCGCGTGACATACACCTGACACTCCATTGCCAAACAACCGCCCATGGGTCGTCCCATTGGGCAATGCCCTATAAAAACAGCAGGGAGCGGCAGGCAGCCAGAAGACGCGGAGTTGATCGACGTAGGACAACGCCAGGAAATGCGCGGAAACAAGCGAGCGGCGCCAGGGCGGCGCCACTCAAGGTCAGCGTTTACTGATTTTCAAGCAGGGACCGCAGCATCCACGCGGTTTTCTCATGCACCTGCATACGCTGGGTCAGCAGGTCGGCCGTCGGCTCATCGCTGACCTTGTCGAGCAGCGGGAAGATACCGCGCGCGGTGCGGGTGACCGCTTCCTGGCCAGCCACCAACTGCTTGATCATCTCTTCAGCACTGGGCACGCCCTCTTCTTCCTTGATGGAAGAAAGACGGGCATAGATGGAGTAGGCACCCGGCGCAGCAAACCCCAGGGCACGGATACGCTCGGCAATGGAGTCCACGGCCAGGGCCAGTTCGTTGTACTGCTCTTCGAACATCAAGTGCAGCGTGCGGAACATGGGGCCCGTGACGTTCCAATGGAAGTTGTGGGTTTTCAGATACAGAACATAGGTATCGGAAAGCAGTCGCGAAAGCCCGTCGACGATGGATTTACGATCTTCTTCACTGATACCGATATCGATTGCCATGTTTATCCCCTTCAATTGACAAGCATTCATTGATCAGGTGCAGGACCACTCTAGCAAGAGTGCCGGTGATGCGCAGCCCGGCGCGGCAATTCGCCCCGGTGCGCCCTGCCGACCGGAGCAACCCAAGCCTTTGAGGCAAGTAGGAAATTTCTCTGCTGGCCGTTTGAAAAACCTGCACGTGTCTAGGACAAGCGTTTGCTGCAGAAATGCCATCGCCCTTGCAATACCCCGAAATGCTTGATTTGAGTAGGCACAGCCTTTGCTGTTAAATAGACAGCGTGTCGCCGCCGTTACTTTCTGCGGCAGCGGCATAGGCTGATACCCCGCGCACGTGCCCAACGCCTCCCATTGTTCAGAAGCGAACCGTGCCAGTCAGCTCTTCCTTGTGATCCGTCTTAACGTGAGTTAATCAAAATGTTGAAAATCGTCCACCTGCTAACGGGCGTTGCAGCTTTGCTGCTGTCCTTTATCCCGAGCCTGCAGCCTGAAAGCCTGCCGTATCTGGAACAACACGACGCTCTGTACCTGGCCATGTTCGGCCTTCTTAACCTGACGCTGGCACCGGTGACCCCTTACTGGAACAAAGGCACGCGTCATCAACTGCAAAACCTGGTCAGCGCGCTGCTGGTACTGACCGTTGTCGTACAAACCCTCACCCTCCTGGCACCCATGCCTGAAGTCGGCGGCCACCCGGCCATCCTGCTCAGCCTGGTGATCGCTGTGGTCGCCATCGTTCTTCACCTGGCCATCAGCTTCTACCGTTCGTCCCCTGCGGCCTCGTCGCAAACCTACGACATGACCAATCGGGATACCGGTACCGTCAAGTGGTTCAACACATCCAAAGGCTTCGGCTTTATTTCCCGTGATTCGGGCGACGATATCTTCGTCCACTTCCGGGCCATTCGCGGCGAAGGCCATCGCGTCCTGGTGGAAGGCCAGCGCGTGGAGTTCTCCGTGATGAATCGCGACAAAGGCCTGCAGGCCGAAGACGTGATCGCTGCACTGCCGCGCCGCTGATACCTGCGTTCGCAGCAAAAAACCGCGATCCAGCCTGGCTGGGTCGCGGTTTTTTTATGCGTGGCTATCAATAGTGAGGAGGCGGCGCTTCTTCTTCGGAGGTTTCGAACTGGCCGCCCATTTCTTCCTGGCGCTTGAGCAGCGCGGTCATCTGCAATTGCAGGCGCTCTACAGCACGCTGCTGCGTGACGAGGATGTCATTGAGGGTCTCGATGGTGTCGTCCTGAAAGGCCAGGCGGCTTTCCAGGTCGGTGACGCGGTCTTGCAGGTCCATGATTCAGCCCTGGTTGAAAATGAAGTCGGCAGGCAACAGCTCGCGCAGACGGGCGCGGATGGCAGCGACTTGCTCATCGGTGTAAGGCTGCGCCGGATGCTTGCCCCATACCGGCGCCGGCCAGGCAGCATCGTCGCGCTTGCGCACGATCACATGCACGTGCAATTGGCTGACCACATTGCCCAGAGCGCCGATGTTCATCTTGTCGGCGGCCAAGCCTTCATTCAACAACTGGGCCAGGGCAGTCGTCTCTTGCCACAAACGCTGCTGGTCGGCGACATCCAGTTGAAACACTTCGCTGATAGCGTTGATGCGTGGCACCAGGATGAACCACGGATAGTTTGAGTCATTGGACAGCAGCAGGCGGCACAGCGGGAAGTCCCCGATGACCAGTGTGTCTTGTTGCAGGCGTTGATCTAGGGCGAACACCGCGGGCACTCCGTTCGGCAAGTCAGGTTCAGGCGCCCAGCATACCTTCGAATGCGCACGGCTTCACGACGAATGCAGGAAAGCGCCGGCGCCAGTGATGAAAAAATATGCACTCTTTCGAGGCGGTCGAATATTTGAGCTACGCTAAACCGGGCCTCACCGGGACGCACCAAAATGACCCACTTGTGCCTCAAAGGGATCCGCCAAGTACCCACTCATGAGGGTGAACCGGTAACGTTTTTCCGTCGCACAGGTTTTATGTACCACCGAACAGGGGTAACACAGCCGCGTCAAGCCCAAACCAAACGGCGTAAAAAGCCCGTGCTTATGCGGTTTTTACAGGGCCGGAACGGTTTTCACGAAAAAATGACATTCGGTTACCGCTTTGTGCACGCTTGTTGCATTGACACCTGCATCGTCGGCAACGACACCCGATTGGAAGCAGGTGTTTCGCGATAAAGAACAGCAGCGTTTCAATGCGTATCAAGGAAGCGTTCAAACTTTGAAAAGGGTTTGGAAACAGTATTGAAGTTGTCAGTCCGGTTACAACAGGACTGTGGATTTGCGACATGGAGCTAGCAATTTACGACAGCCTCGTAAAGAAGCTGAAAGGATAGATGGGTAAGTATCGTCAATAGAGTCTGCGTGATATAACTTTGCGCCGACACATAAAAGAAAGAGCCGCCCAGATAAAAATACAGGTGGGACGGCAGTACTCTTCCTAAAACCAAAGGAGCAAATCACGATGCGCGTGATGAAGTGGAGCATGATCGCCCTGGCTGTTTCAGCAGGCACCTCGCAGTTCGCAATGGCGTCCGCCCAGGACGATTCCAAAGGCTTTGTTGAAGACAGCACTTTCAGCATCAATACTCGCGCTCTGTACTTCAGCCGCGACTTCCGCAACGAACCACTGCGTGGCTACGAGCAAGTCAACGGCAAGAACAAAAGTCGTGCCGAAGAGACTGGCCTGGGCTTCAACGCCCTGTACCAATCGGGCTTCACCCAAGGCACCATCGGTGTTGGTGTTGACGTGATCGGCCTGCTGGGCGTCAAGCTCGACAGCGGAAAGGGTCGCGCCGGTACCGGTCTGTTCCCCACCGGTGCAGACGGTCGCTCGCAAGACGATTACTCCAAAGGCGGCGGCGCGGTTAAATTCCGTATCTCCGATACTGTGCTGAAAGTGGGTGATCAGTACACCACAGCCCCAGTATTCGCCTCCGACGACAGCCGTTTGCTGCCTGAGCTGCCACAGGGCATCTCGATCACCAGCAACGAGATCAAGGGCCTGAAACTGGAAGGCGGTCACTTCACCTCCAGCGTCGCACAGAACCAGACCTTCCGTGACAGCCTGGGCCTGACGAAAACCGACTTTGCCGGTGCCGTCTACTCTTTCACCCCAGAGGTCACTGGCAGCCTGTACTACGCAAAAACCGAAGATTACTTCCGCAAGTGGTACAGCAACCTTAACTGGACCCACGCGCTGAGCAACGATCAGTCCTTCGCACTGGACTTCAACATCTACGACACCAAAAGCGACGGCGAAGGCAAGCAACGCGCTTACTACGACAACTCCGTCAAGCTCGATAACCGTGCATTCAGCTTGCAGGGTGCGTACACCATTGGCGCTCACACCTTCACCCTGGCAGCACAGAAAGTCACCGGTGATGGCGACTACGGCTACGGCGTAGATGGCGGCGGCTCTGTATTCCTGGCCAACTCCATTGCCCGTTCCGACTTCAACGCCGAAGGCGAGAAGTCCTATCAGGCGCGTTATGACATCAACATGGCGACCTTCGGCATTCCTGGTCTGAGCTTCATGACTCGTTACGTAACCGGTAGCGGCGCTCAAACCGCCACAACCTCCAACGGTAAAGAGTGGGAACGCGATATCGAAGCCAAGTACGTGATCCAAAGTGGTCCCGCCAAGGACCTGAGCCTGCGTCTGCGTCAAGCCACCTATCGTTCGGGTGATGGCGTTTACTACGGTTCGCCTTCGATCGACGAACTGCGTCTGATCGCGAACTACCCGCTGAACATCTTGTAATTGACCGTTTGATTACAACGATGGCTTAGGGCTTCGGCCTTAAATAAAAAGCCGCCCCCTTGCAGACAAGGAGGCGGCTTTTTTATTGCCGTTTAATTTCAATCGAAAAATAACTAGCAAGCTAACTAACGAGATTAACCCGTCGACCTTGAACCTGACCTTTTGGCCAAGTTCAACGCCATTGTCCTTAGTTACTTCGTAACACTTTCCTGCATCACACGAATAACCCGCTGCGGAAATGGAATATCAATTCCCGCCGCTTTCAAACGGTCACGCGCCAGTTCATTCAACATGAACATCACATCCCAATAATCCGCTGTCTTGGTCCAGCAACGCAGGGAAACGGTGATCGAACTGTCGCCCAAAGTCGAAACCACCGCCACGGCGGCCGGATCGGCCAGTACGCGCGGATCCTTCGCCAGCTCCAGCAGCACTTCACGGGCTTTCTGCAGGTCGGCTTCATAGTCCACACCCACATCAAACACCACCTTGCGGGTCGGCTGGCGGTTGGTGTTGGTGATCAGGCCGTTGGATAGGCTGCCGTTAGGGATGATCACGGTCTTGTTGTCGCCGGTGCGCAGCACGGTGTGGAAGATCTGGATGCTGTCGACGGTACCCGAGGTGCCCTGGGCTTCGATCCAGTCACCAATGCGGAACGGGCGGAACAGCAGAATCAGCACGCCGCCGGCAAAGTTCGCCAGGCTGCCTTGCAAGGCCAGGCCGATGGCCAGGGTGGCGGCACCAATCGCGGCTACGAACGAGGTGGTTGCCACGCCGATCATCGAGGCCACGTTGACCACCAGCATGACTTTGAGCGCAATGTTCGCCAGGCTGGTAATGAAGTGTTGCAGGGCCAGGTCGGCATTGCGCATTGCCAGCAAACGTCCCACGCGGTGGGTCAACACATTGATCAGCCACCAACCGATGGCCAGGGTGACCACCGCCAGCAAAAACCGGCTGCCGTATTCCATGATCATCGGCAGCCACGACTCTGAGGTCTTGATCAGGTGATCCACTTCAGCATTGAAATCCATCTACATTCTCCTGGTTACCGGATGTTCGGCGTATCGAGTGGCCATAAATGCAATTGAGCCCAGGAGGGCTCAATAGTAGGCGCAGGTTGTGGGGCGTGGGACGTCAAAAACGCCCACAGGTTCCCCAATGTGCCATCAGTCGCGGAAGTTATTGAACTGCAGCGGCATGTCGAAGGTCTTGGCGCGCAGGGCCGCGATGGCTTCTTGCAGGTCGTCACGCTTCTTGCCGGTAACGCGTACCTGTTCACCCTGGATCGCGGCCTGGACTTTCAGCTTGGCGTCCTTGATGTGGGAGACGATCTTCTTCGCCAGCTCCTTGTCGATGCCTTCCTTGAGCACGGCTTCCTGCTTCATCAATTTGCCGGAGGCGTAGGCGTCCTTGACTTCAAGGCACTGCACATCGATCTTGCGCTTGACCAGCGACAGCTTGAGGATCTCGATCATCGCTTCCAGCTGGAAATCGGCTTCAGCGGTCAGGTTGACGGTCAGCTCTTTTTCCTTGAATTCGAAGCTGCCCTTGCCTTTCAAGTCATAGCGGCGATCCAGCTCCTTGACGGCGTTCTCGACGGCGTTGGTGACTTCGTGTTTGTCCAGTTCGGATACCACGTCGAACGAAGGCATGTCATATCTCCAATATAAGGGGCGGGCTCAGTAGAGATGGAGCGCGCCCAAGCTAAAATGCCGGGGCATTATAGCGGTTCTTTCGTCCCGTTCGCTGCGGGCGACCCTACGGAGCAAAAACTGATGTCGACCACCTGGCATATTCTCGGCGCCGGCAGCCTGGGCACCCTTTGGGCCACTCGCCTGGCGCGCGCTGGCGTGCCCGTACGGTTGATCCTGCGCGATGAAGCGCGCTTGGCCAGTTATCAGGCAGCCAAGGGGCTGACCCTGGTGGAACAAGGTGTAGAACACACCTACCCGGTGATCGGCGAAACAGCTGACAGTCCGGGGCCGATTCATCGCCTGCTGGTGGCATGCAAAGCCTACGACGCTCAAGCCGCCGTCGCACAGTTGCAACACCGCCTCGCACTGGACGCCGAACTGATCCTGTTACAGAACGGCCTGGGCAGCCAGGATGCCGTCGCCGCGCAACTGCCCCAGGCCCGCTGCATCTTCGCCTCCAGCACCGAAGGCGCGTTTCGCGACGGCGACTGGCGCGTGGTGTTCGCCGGCCATGGCTACACCTGGCTGGGCGATGCGGGCCACCCTACCCCGCCGCTGTGGCTCGACGACTTGCACGCCGCCGGCATCCCCCACGATTGGAGCACCGACATCCTCACGCGGCTCTGGCGCAAGCTGGCGCTCAATTGCGCCATCAACCCGCTGACCGTGCTGTATCAGTGCCGCAATGGCGAGCTACAGGCCCACCAGTGCGAAGTCGCCACCCTGTGCGCCGAACTCGGCGAACTGCTGGAATGCTGCGGCCAGCCCGCCGCCGCGCTGGACCTGCAACACGAGGTGGAACGGGTGATCCAGGCCACCGCCGCGAACTACTCCTCCATGTACCAGGACGTGGCCGCCGGCCGCCGCACCGAAATCAGCTACCTATTGGGCTATGCTTGCCAGGCGGCTGCCCGTCACCAACTGAACCTGCCGCACCTTCAACAGCTGCAAGTGCGCCTGGTCGAGCAGTTGCTTGCACGCGGATTGCCCCGCGACTGAACCACGCGCTACCCTGCCCGCCTGTCTATCACCTGGGAAAACCCTGATGCCGCTGCGCCAGCGTCTTGAAAACCTACCGGTCGGGCAGAAACTGCTGGCCGCCTTGCTGGTGCTGTTGACCACCGTACTGCTGGTGGCCAACCTGACCTTTATCAGCGCCGCCTACTGGATTTCCCAGGAAAGCATGGCGCCCCAGGCCTTGCAGGCCATCGGCCGCCTGGTGTCCAACCCGGCGCTCGCCGCCGAGGCCCTCGAATCGCCGGCCAAGGCCGACGCATTGCTCAATGAACTGACCAGCTATTCGCCGCTGCGCGCCGCCGCCCTGTATGACGGCGACGGCAACCGTTTAGCGCAGATGCAACACGGTGACCGCCTGCACCTTCCCGATAACTACCGGCATATCGAGGCCTGGCGTGTCACCGAGTTTCGCAGCAACCAAGTCATCACCCTGCCTCGCGCCGGCCAACCGTCCGGGCATTTGCTGCTGGTGGCCAGCAGCGAGCTGCCAGTGGCGTTCTACACCGGCACGCTGACAGCCAGCCTGGGCATCCTGATTTTCAGCGTACTGTTGTGGCTGGTCATCGCCCGCCAGATCAAACGCCTGATCACCCGGCCGATCCACGAGCTGGAAGAACTGTCGCGCCAGGTCACCCGCGAAGAGAACTACGCCCTGCGTGCCGGTCGCGGTAACCGCGATGAAATCGGCAGCCTGGCCGAAGCCTTCAACACCATGCTGTCGCGCATCGAAGCCCGAGAGCAGCAGCTCAAGCGTGCACGGGACGACTCCCAGGCGGCGTACGACCAGGCCCAAGGCTTGGCCGAGGAGACGCGCCACACCAACCGCAAGCTGGAGCTGGAAGTCCAGGTCCGCAGCAAGATCGAGAAAAAGCTCACCGGTTTCCAGAATTACCTGAACAGCATCATCGACTCGATGCCCTCGGCCTTGATCGCCCTGGATGAACAGCTCTACGTCACCCAATGGAACCAGGAAGCCAGCGCCCTCTCCGGCACGCGCCTGGATGAAGCCCTGAATCAGCCGATCTACCTGGCCTTCCAGCCGCTCAAGCCTTACTTGCCGCAGATCAGGGCGGCGGTCGAGCAACACACGGTGGAGCGCATCGAACGCGTCACCTGGTTCAAGGACGACGAAGCCAAGCACTATGCCCTCACGTTTTACCCGCTGATGGGCGGTGCCGGGCGTGGCGTGGTGATCCGCATCGATGACATCACCCAGCGCCTGTCCCTGGAAGAAATGATGGTGCAGTCGGAGAAAATGCTTTCCGTCGGCGGCCTGGCCGCCGGCATGGCCCACGAGATCAACAACCCGCTGGGCGCGATCCTGCATAACGTGCAGAACATCCGCCGCCGCTTGTCCCCCGACTTGCCGAAGAACCTGGAACACGCGGAACAGGTGGGTATCGAGCTGGAGACCGTCAACCGCTACCTGCAAAGCCGCGAAGTGCCGCAGTTGCTCGACGGCATCCAGCAGGCCGGGGCGCGGGCGGCGAAGATCGTCACCCATATGCTCAGTTTCAGTCGCCGCAGCAACCGGCAGATGGCGCCTTGCGACTTGCCGGCATTGATCGACCAGGCGGTGGAGATCGCCGGCAACGATTTCGACCTGGCCATCGGCTTTGACTTCAAGGGCCAGGCGATCATCCGCCAGTTCGATCCCCAACTGGGTCCGGTCCCCGGCACCGCCAACGAACTCGAACAGGTCCTGCTCAACCTGCTGAAAAACGCGGCCCAGGCCATCCACCTGCGTGAAGACGACAGCGAACCGGGGCGCATCATCCTGCGTACCCGCCTCAACCCGCCGTGGGCGGAGATCCAGGTGGAAGACAACGGCATCGGCATGAGCGAAAACGTGCGCAAACGCACTTTCGAGCCGTTCTTCACCACCAAGGAAATCGGCCAGGGCACCGGGCTTGGGCTGTCGGTGTCGTATTTCATCATCACCAACAACCACAAAGGTCAGATGGAAGTGCACTCCACCCTCGGTCAGGGCACCTGCTTTACCTTGCGCTTACCCCTGGCCGGCAGCCAACTGCCGCCTTACGAACTCACCCAACTGGAGCAATGAACATGGGCTTTCGCCTGTCGAAAATCTACACCCGCACCGGCGACAAGGGCGAAACCGGCCTGGGCGACGGCCGCCGCGTGCCCAAGGATCACCCACGGGTGGAGGCCATTGGCGAGGTTGATACGTTGAACAGCCAGTTGGGCTTGTTACTGGCCAGCCTGGAAGAACAGAGTGGCAAACATCCGGAACTGAAGGATGTGATCGAGGTGCTTACGCCTTGCCAGCATCGCTTGTTCGACTTGGGGGGCGAGTTGGCGATGCCGGTGTACAAGGCGTTGAATGCGGCGGAAGTGGACCGGCTGGAAGCGGCGATTGACCGCTGGAATGAAGAAGTGGGACCGCTGGAAAACTTCATCCTGCCCGGAGGCTCGGCGTTGATCGCCCAGGCCCATATGTGCCGCAGCCTGGCGCGCAGTGCGGAGCGGCGGTGTCAGCAGTTGAATGCGATCGAGCCGTTGGAAGGGGTGGGGTTGGCGTATATCAATCGGTTGTCGGATTTGCTGTTTGTGGCGGCGCGGGTGATTGCAAGGCGCCAGGGCGTGGCCGAGGTTTTATGGCAGGCTGCCGCTAAACCCCACTGATTATCCAGCGCCTGATCTGACGCCTTCGCAAGCAAGCCCACTCCCACATTTGACCGCATTCCAACGGTAGAACTCGGTCGAATGTGGGAGGGGGCTTGCCTCCCCGATAAGGCCGGTCAGAACAGCCTCAAATCTCAGGCCAGAACGCACGAATCCCTGCGACACCTTGGGCCCCAGCCTCCCAAGCCTTCTCCCGCTCGGCGGGTCCAACCCCACCCAACAGAAACACCGGTTTGCTGAACCCACGGATCAGCTCTGCGGCCTGCTCCCAACCCAACGGCTGCGCATCAGGATGGGTCTGGGTCGGTTGCACCGGCGACAGCGTGACAAAATCCACGTCCATCATTTCTGCCAGAGCCAATTCCTCGGCGTTATGGCAGGAAGCAGCCAGCCAGCGATCCTTCGGCAACGGGCGCCCCTTGCTGGCGTATTTGCGCAATTGCGCCGAGGTCATGTGCCAACCGGCCGCAGGAAAATCCCCCAGCCATTCAAACGGCCCCTTGAGCATCAACTGGGCCTTGCCCGCACACAGGCCCACCGCATCCACCGCAAGGTCGCGGTATTTGGGGTCGTAGCCGTTGGGCGCGCGCAGTTGCACCAGCTTGATGCCGCCAGCAATGGCTTTCTGAATACCCCGCAGTAACGTCGGGGTTTCCAGTTCGCCCGGTGTGATCAGGTACTCGGCAGGTAAACGCGCAGCCGCAACGATCGGTGCATTGGCCGCCGGGAACTCGTAGTTGAGCAGATCCCGGGGCGCCACCCACTCCAGCGGTTGCCCTTCGGCGCCATGGGGCTCACCGGTAAAAGCCGAGACTTCCCAGACATCCAGTAACACCTGCTTGTCCGGGTAGTCATGCTGCACCTTGATCAGCGGTCGCGCCGTGGTGACCTGGATGCCCAGCTCTTCCTGCAATTCGCGGGACAGTGCGCCGGCTACCGATTCATTGGCTTCCACCTTGCCGCCGGGAAACTCCCAGAGGCCGCCCTGATGCTGGGTATCGGCGCGGCGCGCCAGCAGGATTTTGCCGTCGACACCGCGGATCACCGCTGCTGCTACATGCACTCGTTTCACCGCGCTTATCCTCTTAGGTACGGTATTCCGCGTTGATCTTCACGTACTCGTGGGACAGGTCAGTGGTCCAGATGGTTTCGCTGCATTCGCCGCGACCCAACTCGATGCGGATGGTGATTTCTTCCTGCTGCATCACCGCCGAACCCTGGGCTTCGGTGTAGGTTTCAGCACGGGCGCCACGGCTGGCAATGCACACATCGCCCAGGAACACATCGATCTTGCTCACGTCCAGGTCCGGCACACCGGCGCGGCCGACGGCCGCCAGGATACGGCCCCAGTTCGGGTCAGAGGCGAACAGCGCGGTCTTGATCAGCGGTGAGTGAGCCACTGTGTAACCCACGTCCAGGCATTCCTGGTGGTTAGCGCCGCCGTTGACTTCAACCGTCACGAACTTGGTCGCGCCCTCGCCGTCCCGCACGATGGCCTGCGCCACGTCCATGCACACTTCAAACACCGCCTGCTTCAACGCGGCGAACAGCGGGCCGCTGGCCTCGGTGATCTCCGGCAGGTTGGCCTGGCCGGTGGCGATCAGCATGCAGCAGTCGTTGGTCGAAGTGTCGCCATCGATGGTGATGCGGTTGAACGACTTGTTGGCGCCGTCCAGGATCAGGCTGTGCAGCACGTCGCGGGAGACTTTGGCGTCGGTGGCGATGTAGCCGAGCATGGTGGCCATGTTTGGACGGATCATGCCCGCACCTTTGCTGATGCCGGTCACGGTGACGGTCACGCCGTCGTGCACGAACTGGCGGCTGGCGCCTTTTGGCAGGGTGTCGGTGGTCATGATGCCGGTGGCGGCGGCCGCCCAGTTATCCACAGACAGGTCGTCCAATGCGGCTTGCAGCGCGCCTTCGATTTTCTCGACGGGCAATGGCTCACCGATCACGCCGGTGGAATACGGCAGCACTTGGCTGGCGTCCACGCCGGTCAGTTGGGCCAGCTTGGCGCAGGTACGCGCCGCCGCTACCAGACCTGGCTCGCCGGTGCCAGCGTTGGCATTACCGGTGTTGGTCAGCAGGTAGCGGATGGTACCGGCCACGCGTTGCTTGGCCAGGATCACCGGCGCGGCGCAGAAGGCGTTGAGGGTGAACACACCAGCAACGGTCGAGCCTTCGGCGCAACGCATCACGACCACATCCTTGCGCCCCGGGCGCTTGATGCCGGCCGAAGCGATACCGAGTTCAAAACCGGCAACCGGGTGCAACGTGGGCAAAGGACCAAGACCAACAGCCATGAATGCGCTCCTTAAAAATGGGTGATGTCTGTGCCGTCGTGAGCGACGGTGAAATTAATGGCAAAACGCCGCGACGGCAGGAGCCGGTCGCGGCGCAGGGTGTTGCAGCGTCAGGCGGAAATCTTATTCGATCTGGCCGTGGCAGTGTTTGAACTTCTTGCCCGAGCCGCACCAGCACAGCTCGTTGCGACCCAGCTTCTGTTCGTTGCGCACCGGGCTTTTAGCCAGGGCCACATCGATCTCTTCGCCCAATACCTCAGGAGCTTCCAGGCCCGGTGCTTCGTCGTGCTGGAACTGCATACGCGCAGCCAGTGCCTCGGCTTCCTGACGCAGGCGGGCCTCTTCCTCGATCGGGTCTTCGCGACGCACCTGAACGTGGGAGAGCACACGGATGGAATCGCGCTTGATCGAATCCAGCAGTTCGGAGAACAGCGTGTACGACTCGCGCTTGTACTCCTGCTTCGGGTTCTTCTGGGCGTAACCGCGCAGGTGAATGCCGTGACGCAGGTGGTCCATGGTCGACAGGTGGTCTTTCCACAGGTCGTCCAGCACGCGCAGAACGATTTGCTTCTCGAAGGTGCGCAGTGCTTCGGCACTCGCCTGCTCTTCTTTCTCGTTGTACGCGGCCAGCAATTCGGCCATCAGTTTTTCGCGCAGGGTTTCTTCGTAAAGATGGTCGTCTTCGTCCAACCACTGCTGGACCGGCAAGTCGACACCGAAGTCGCTCTTCAACGCCGCTTCCAGGCCGGCAACATCCCACTGCTCAGGCAGGGATTGTGGCGGGATGTGCGCGCTGACGGTGGCGTTGAGCACGTCCTGGCGGAAATCGGCGATGGTCTCGCCAATGTTGTCGGCGGCCAGCAACGTGTTACGCATGTGATAGATCACTTTACGCTGTTCGTTGTTGACGTCATCGAACTCGAGCAGTTGCTTACGAATATCGAAGTTGCGGCCTTCAACCTTGCGCTGCGCCTTCTCGATGGCGTTGGTCACCATGCGGTGCTCGATCGCTTCACCGGACTGCATGCCCAGGGCCTTCATGAAGTTTTTCACGCGGTCCGAGGCGAAGATGCGCATCAGGCTGTCTTCCAGGGACAGGTAGAAGCGGCTGGAACCGGCGTCACCCTGGCGACCGGCACGGCCACGCAGCTGGTTGTCGATACGGCGCGATTCGTGACGCTCGGAAGCGATCACCTGCAGGCCGCCGGATTCCAGCACGGCCTGGTGGCGCTTCTGCCAGTCGGCCTTGATCTGGGCGATCTGCTCGGGGCTCGGGTTGTCCAGGGCCGCGACTTCCACTTCCCAGTTGCCGCCCAACAGGATGTCGGTACCACGACCCGCCATGTTGGTGGCGATGGTCAGTGCGCCCGGACGACCGGCCTGGGCGATGATCTCGGCTTCTTTTTCGTGGAACTTGGCGTTGAGAACCTTGTGCTCGATGCCTTCCTTGTTGAGCAGGTTGGACACATGCTCGGAAGTCTCGATGGTGGCGGTACCCACCAGGATCGGACGGCCCTTGGCCATGCCGTCCTTGATGTCGTTGATGATCGCCGCGTACTTCTCTTCGGCGGTCAGGAACACCAGGTCGTTGTAGTCCTTACGCGCCAGTGGCTTGTTCGGCGGGATAACCACCACCGACAGACCGTAGATCTGGTGGAATTCGAACGCTTCGGTGTCGGCCGTACCGGTCATGCCGGACAGTTTGTTGTAAAGACGGAAGTAGTTCTGGAAGGTGGTGGACGCCAACGTCTGGCTTTCAGCCTGGATGTTGAGGTGTTCCTTCGCTTCGATGGCCTGGTGCAGGCCTTCGGACAGACGGCGACCCGGCATGGTACGGCCGGTGTGCTCGTCGACCAGCACGACCTGGCCGTCCTGCACGATGTACTCGACATTGCGATGGAACAGCTTGTGGGCACGCAGGCCGGCATACACGTGGGTCAACAGGCCCAGGTTGTGCGCCGAGTACAGGCTTTCCCCCTCGGCCAGCTCGCCGATCTGGGTCAGCATTTCTTCGACGAACTGGTGACCGGCTTCGTTGAGTTCGACCTGGCGGGTCTTCTCGTCGATGGTGAAGTGGCCTTCTTTGGTCACCACGCCTTCCACTTCCTCGATGTGCTGCTCCAGGCGCGGGATCAACTTGTTGATCTCGGTGTACAGGCGCGAGCTGTCTTCGGCCTGGCCGGAGATGATCAGCGGGGTACGGGCTTCGTCGATGAGGATGGAGTCGACTTCGTCGATCACGGCAAAGTTGAGTTCGCGCTGGAATTTTTCTTCCATGCTGAACGCCATGTTGTCGCGCAGGTAGTCGAAACCGAATTCGTTGTTGGTGCCGTAGGTGATGTCGGCGGCATAGGCGGCGCGCTTCTCCTCCGGCGGCTGGAACGGCGTTACCACGCCGACGGTCAGGCCGAGGAATTCATAGAGCGGGCGCATCCAGTTGGCATCGCGGCGAGCCAGGTAGTCGTTCACCGTCACCACGTGCACGCCCTTGCCGGACAATGCGTTGAGGTAAACGCCCAGGGTCGCCACCAGGGTCTTGCCTTCACCGGTGCGCATTTCGGCAATCATGCCTTCATGCAAGGTCATGCCGCCGATCAACTGGACGTCGAAGTGGCGCATGCCCATGACACGCTTACCGGCTTCACGGGCGACCGCAAAGGCTTCGGGAAGCAGCTTGTCGAGGGTTTCACCTTTGGCTATGCGGGCCTTGAACTCTTGGGTCTTGGCGCGCAATTGCTCGTCCGAAAGGGCAACCATCTGCTCTTCGAAGGCATTGACCAGCTGCACCGTCTTGAGCATGCGTTTGACTTCGCGCTCATTCTTGCTTCCAAAAAGTTTCTTTAACAAAGGCGCAAACATATCGGCAGGTTCTTCCACACATAGGGATGGAGGGCGCACCGTGAGTGGCCCGAGCAGCCCTCACGGCCGCATGCGAACGCGCATTCTACCCGGAATCGTGGGTGAGGAAAGTGGCGTTGTTCCCCGATGCTGGCATGGGGCGGTGAGAGGGCTTGTTTAAAATAAGGGCTTTTACCGGAACTTCAACCCATGGAGCGCAGAAGTTACCGATTGATTTCACGAACAAAACCCATGGATGCAGCGCCTGGGGCGTACGGGGGCTTTCTGCTACGATGGCAGCTCTGTTACTTAAGGTGTCCAATAATGGCATTTCGCCCCTCACCAGCCCGCGCGCCTGCGGTGTTGCTTCGTGATGCCAAGCCGCTGAAAGCCATCTTCGGCCATGCGCAACGCCTGGGCCGCCTGCAACGCCTGCTTGAAAGCCAGCTGCAACCGGCCGCGCGCGAACACTGCCGCGTAGCGTCCTGGCGCGAAGGCAACCTGCTGCTAATTGTCACAGATGGGCATTGGGCGACACGTCTGCGTTATCAGCAAAAACGCCTGCAACGTCAATTGATGGCCTTTGATGAATTCGCCGGCCTGACGCGCATCCAGTTCAAGGTACAACCGCCCACCACCCTGCCTGCCGTGGTGGAGCATACTCACGACCTGTCGACGAATGCCGCCGAAACCATTCAGGCAACAGCCGACGGGATCAGCAACCCCGCCTTGCGCGCTGCACTTGAGCGGCTGGCAGCCCACGCCAGGCCCAAACCCTGAGTCTCTATTTGCGCTTGCTGCCGCCTAGCAACGATCCCAACAAACCACGCACCAGTTGCCGTCCCATCTGATTGGCGGCCTGCTGCATCGCCGATTTCAACGCCTTGCCTGCCGTGGTGCCCAGAAATGCACCGGCCCTGTCGGTGAAGCTCGGCTCGTCGTTGGTCGGCCTGGTTACTTCGGTCGGGCCAAGCGCCTTGCGTGACATCAGCACTTCGTAAGCGGACTCCCGGTCGATCGGCTTGTCATAACGCCCCTGCAGCGGCGAGCTGGCTACCAACGCGGCGCGTTCGGCTTCGCTGAGCGGCCCTATCCGTGATTGCGGCGGTGCCACCAAAACGCGCTGGACGACTTCCGGCGTGCCTTTTTCCTGCAAGGTGCCCACCAAGGCCTCACCTGTGCCCAGTTCCGTCAATACCGACAAGGCATCAAATGCAGGGTTTGGCCGAAACCCATCCGCTACGGCGCGCAGGGATTTCTGTTCCTTGGTGGTGAACGCCCGCAAGCCATGCTGGATGCGCAGGCCGAGTTGGGCCAACACGCTGTCCGGCAGGTCGCCTGGCGATTGAGTGACGAAATACACACCGACGCCTTTGGAGCGAATCAGCCGCACCACCTGTTCCAGGCGCTCCTGCAAGGCCTTGGGCGTATCGGCGAACAACAAATGAGCTTCATCAAAAAACAGTGCAAGCAGCGGCTTGTCTGCATCGCCACGCTCGGGCAGTTGCTCGAATAGCTCCGCCAACAGCCACAGCAGGAACGTCGCATACACCTTCGGCGCCTCGTGCACCAGGCGGCTGGCGTCCAGCAGATGGATGCGCCCGCGCCCATCGCTGGTGGGTTGCAGGATGTCTTCCAACTGCAGGGCCGGTTCGCCAAACAAGGCTTCAGCGCCCTGTTGCTCCAGCACCGCCAGGCGCCGCAAGAGGGCCTGGCTGGATCCGGTGGTCATCAGCGCCGCGTCTTCACCCAGTAATTCCGGGTGATAGCGCAGGTGGTTAAGCAGCGCCTTGAGGTCCTTGAGGTCCAGCAACAGCAAGCCTTCACGATCCGCCACCTTGAACGCTGCGTAAAGCGCCGACTGTTGGCTGTCCGTGAGCTCCAGGAGACTACCGAGCAACAACGGGCCCATCTCGCTGATGGTGGTGCGCAATGGATGACCGGACTGCCCGTGGATATCCCACAGCGTGACCGGATAAGCCTTGGCCGTGTAGTTCAGGAAAGGCATGCTGGCGATGCGCTCGGCGACCTTGCCTTGCGGGTTCGCTGCGGCGCCCAGGCCGCAAAGGTCCCCTTTGATGTCCGCGGCAAACACCGCCACGCCGGCGTCACTGAAGGCTTCCGCCAGGCGTTGCAATGTAACGGTCTTGCCCGTGCCGGTGGCACCGGCGATCAACCCGTGGCGATTGGCCAACCGCATGGCCTGGGCGATGGGTTGGCCGGAAAGATCGGCACCGATAAGCAGTTGCGAGGAGTCAGGCATTTCGTCACCCATGGTTAATCTTTAGTGTCGCCAGGTCGATACAGGCAGATGTGAGACCCACAAAGTCTAAAAATAGGTCAGATAGTTCCTACATGGACCACCAGAGCTACTACAAGAAGTATCACACCTTTTTTGACGCTGTCATTTTGCGCATCCCACAAGGACGCGCCTTGGATATTAAGACCTTAGCGGACCCTACAAGCCATGAATAAAAATCTGCGCTTCAGCCACAAAATCCTGCTTGCAGCCTCCCTTATCGTCATCGCGGCTTTCGCGCTGTTTACCCTCTACAACGACTACCTGCAACGCAACGCCATTCGCGACGACCTCAACAACTACCTGCATGAAATGGGCGACGTCACCGCCAGCAACATTCAAACCTGGCTTAGCGGGCGTATTGCGCTGGTGGAAAACGCCGCACAAAACATCGCCATCAACCCCGAGCCGTCTGCGGTTGCCGGCCTGTTGGAACAGAAAACCCTGACGTCCTCATTTATGGCGACCTACGTCGGCGACAGTCAGGGCGCCTTTACCATCCGCCCCGACACCAAGATGCCGGATGGTTTCGACCCGCGTGTGCGGCCCTGGTACAAGGGCGCCCAAAGCAGCAACGGCTCAACCCTGACCGAACCCTATATCGATGCGGCCACCGGCAAATTGATCATCTCCGTGGCTACCCCCAGCACTCGAGGCGCTCAGAGCATCGGCGTAGTGGGTGGCGACCTGAGCCTGCAAACCCTGGTGGATAACATTGGCGCGCTGGACTTCGGCGGCATGGGCTATGCGTTTCTGGTCAGCGCCGATGGCAAGGTACTGGTACACCCGGACAAAAACCTGGTGATGAAAACCCTGGCTGACGTTTATCCAAAAAACACACCGAAGATCAGCCCTGACTTCAGCGAAGTCGAGGTCAACGGCAAGGACAACATCGTGACCTTTACACCGATCAAGGGCCTGCCCTCGGTGAACTGGTACCTCGGTATTTCAGTAGATAAAGACAAATCCTTCGCCATGCTCAGCGAATTCCGCACTTCGGCGGTAATAGCCACGGTTATTGCCGTGGTGATCATCATTGCCCTGCTCGGCATGCTTATCCGCGTATTGATGCAACCGCTGCATGTGATGACCCGCGCCATGCAGGATATTGCCGATGGCGAAGGCGACCTGACCCGTCGCCTGACCATCCAGAATCATGATGAGTTCGGCACACTGGGTAACGCGTTCAACCGCTTCGTGGAGCGTATTCATACGTCGATCCGCGAGGTGTCCTCAGCCACCGAACAGGTGAATGAGGTAGCACTGCGGGTGGTCAGCGCGTCCAACTCGTCGATGGTCAACTCCGACGAGCAGGCCAACCGTACCAACAGTGTCGCCGCCGCCATCAATGAATTGGGCGCAGCCGCCCAGGAAATTGCGCGCAATGCCGCGCAAGCGTCCCATCAGGCCAGCGATGCGCGGCATCTGGCTGAGGACGGCCAGCAAGTGGTCGAGCGCAATATCAAGGCGATGAATCAGCTGTCAGCGATGATCAGCGCTTCCAGCAGCAATATCGAAGCGCTTAACAGCAAGACGGTGAATATTGGCCAGATTCTCGAAGTCATTACCAGTATTTCCCAGCAAACCAACCTGCTGGCGTTAAACGCTGCCATTGAAGCGGCACGTGCCGGGGAAGCGGGCCGTGGGTTTGCGGTGGTTGCCGATGAAGTGCGCAACCTGGCGCATCGCACGCAGGAATCCGCGCAGCAAGTGCAGAAGATGATCGAGGAACTGCAAGTCGGCGCCCGGGATTCGGTCAGTACCATGAGTGATAGTCAGCGCCATAGCCTCGACAGCGTGGACATCGCCAACCTGGCCGGCGAACGCCTGAACAGCGTGACCCAGCGCATCGGCGAGATCGACGGCATGAACCAGTCGGTCGCCACCGCGACTGAGGAACAGACTTCAGTGGTGGAGTCGATCAACATGGACATTACCGAGATCAACACCCTCAATCAGGAAGGGGTGGAAAACTTGCAATCCACGCTGCGAGCATGTGCCGACCTTGAGCAACAAGCGACACGGTTGAAGCAATTGGTCGGTAGTTTCCGGATTTGATCAGCAGTCCTCAGGCTCGGACCTGGCCTGCTCTTGCTCCCACAACTGGGCGGCACCGGGAAACTCGGTGCCGTCCTCGCTGTCCAGGTCATTCGGGTCATATCGACTCAAACACCCCTCCCCCAACGTAGCGGGGGCTTTTGACGTGGCTTTGTCCAACGGATCACTCATCGCTCAATCCTCAAAGGCGCGCAAACAAAAAGGGCCTGGAACGATTTAACGCCCAGGCCCTTCATTCTTCAATCACAACAGGTCGGTCAGAACACCACTGTCTTGTTGCCGTGCACCAGCACGCGGTCTTCCAGGTGGTAGCGCAGGCCTCGGGCCAGGACCATCTTCTCGACGTCACGGCCGAAACGCACCATGTCTTCAATGCTGTCGCTGTGGCTGACACGCACCACGTCCTGCTCGATGATCGGGCCGGCGTCCAGCTCCTCGGTGACGTAGTGGCAAGTCGCGCCGATCAACTTCACCCCCCGCAGGGAAGCCTGGTGGTACGGCTTGGCCCCTACGAACGACGGCAGGAAGCTGTGGTGAATGTTGATCACCTTGCCGGCGTATTCGCGGCACAGTTCCGGCGGCAGGATTTGCATGTAGCGCGCCAGCACCACAACGTCAGCCTCGTGCTGCTTGACCAGGCGAGAAACCTCGGCGAACGCCGGCTCCTTGTCCTGCGGGTTGACCGGCACGTGGTAATACGGAATGCCATGCCACTCGACCATGCTGCGCAGGTCGTCGTGGTTGGAAATCACGCAAGCGATCTCGCAGTCCAGTTCATCACTGTGCCAGCGGTGCAGCAAATCGGCCAGGCAGTGGGATTCGCGGCTGGCCATCAACACCACGCGTTTTTTCTGCTCGGTGTCGGTGATGTGCCAGGTCATCGAAAACTCTTCGGCGATCGGCGCAAACGCTTCGCGGAAGGCATCAAGACCAAAAGGCAGCGAATCGGCACGAATCTCGTGACGCATGAAGAACCAACCGCTGAGATTGTCCGAGTGATGACTCGCCTCGGTGATCCAGCCGTTGTGGGAGGCCAGAAAGTTACTGACTTTGGCAACGATGCCGACCCGGTCCGGGCAAGCAATCACCAGCCGAAAAGTGCGCATTAGGGGAAAACTCCAGAACTTCGCAAAGGTCGCCATTCTAGCGATTGCGCAGGAAAACTGCAGTACTCGTTAACGTTTATTCCGATCACCGCCCACAGCCTTGTCCCTTAATAGCCTATGGTTTTACCACTGCATATATGAGGCTGTTGCGCCACGTCACGGCTGCTCCCGCTTTTCAAGCAGATTTATCTTAGGGTCTACGCCCTGGTAATTAACTCGAATGCATAGCATTGCTACAAACATTCAAAGTAATTCACATAAATGCGACCTTAAATGTTTACTTGGGCAAACCGCCTGACTATTATTGGGCCACTATCCCTGTCAATCAGCGCTCTACATAAGGTAGTCCACATGTCTCTGATCAACGAATACCGTGCCACCGAAGAAGCTATCAAAGAGCTGCAAGCCCGTTTGAAGAACCTGTCCCAAGACGACAAACTGCAAACCGAGCTGGAATTCGAAGGTAAATTGCGCGCCCTGATGGGTGAATACTCCAAATCCCTGCGTGACATCATTGCGCTGCTGGATCCAGAGTCGAAAGTTAAGGCTCCACGCGGCGCCGTAAAAACTACCGGTACCAAGCGTGCCCGCAAAGTCAAACAGTACAAAAACCCGCACAACGGCGAAGTGATTGAAACCAAAGGTGGCAACCACAAAACGCTGAAAGAGTGGAAAGCCAAGTGGGGCGGTGACGTAGTTGAAGGTTGGGCTACCCTGCTGGGCTAAGCCTCACCAGGCTTGCGCCTGAGCCGTTACACATAAAAAACGCCAGCTTGCTGGCGTTTTTTATTGTCTGCATAGTCTGCAAAACCGACTACAGATTCATTCTGGTTGCTAGAGAGTCCGCATACTCCTGCCATTGCTCCAGCACCTGGGACTGCAACGGTGAAGCACTTATAGCGAATTCACGCCGAGCCTGTTCAAACGCCTCAAGGGTATTCGGTGCGCCCCATTCCGGGCTCGACAAACGTTGCTGACAGAAAAGTTTCCAGCGCAGTTGCTCCTCGCTGTTCAACGTATCGGGGAAGTTGCGTGCTCGGTAGCGGAACAATAATTCAGGCAAACGCTCGTCATCAAAAGGCCACTGCTGGCGCGCTAATTGCGCAGGTTCAGCCGTTCGGACTTGTTCACATAAACGCCGGTCACGGTCTCCGATAAAACCGTCGTAAAGCTGTTGCTCAGGGTCCGAACTCGGCGTGAAGTCTTCGTGCGCGTAAATGGCCGCCAACTTATCGCGCCAAAGTTCCTGTGCGTCAGTTAGCCGCAGCGCCCGCTCCTGATAAATACTCATGTCCAAGTGCAGACGCTCACGATCTTCTGCGCGCAGCACATTCAAGGGCGCCACCACGGGGCAGCGATTGATATGCACCAATTTGAGGGGGACCGGCAGTTCACCGTCGGCCAGATCGTCACGGCGAGTGTAGAGACGCTGGCGCAAGGTATCGGCATCAAGGTCCAGCAGCCCTTGCGGGTCGAGTCCGAGGTCACAGACAATCAATGCATTGCGATTACGCGGGTGCCATGCAAGCGGCAGCACCACCCCCAGGTAATGACGTTCGGCAGAGAAACGCCCGGAAATATGCACCATCGGTTGCAGCAGACGCACCTGGTCCATCACCCGTTGCTTGCTGCGCAGTTGAAACAGCCATTCATACAACTTGGGCTGTTTCTCACGTACCAGCCGAGCCAATGCAATCGTGGCACGCACATCGGATAACGCATCGTGTGCCTGGCCATGGTCGATACCATTGGCTTCGGTCAGCCGCTCCAGCTTGAGCGTGACACGCCCATCCTCCTGCGGCCACTCGATGCCCTCCGGGCGCAGGGCGTAGGCGGTGCGAACCACGTCGATCAAATCCCAGCGACTGTTACCCCCCTGCCATTCTCGTGCGTAGGGGTCGAAAAAATTTCGATAGAGGCTGTAGCGCGTCATCTCGTCATCAAACCGCAGCGTGTTGTAACCGGCGCCGCATGTACCCGGGACGGCCAGTTCAGTGTGCACCCGAGTCATGAAGTCGGCCTCGGCCAAGCCTTTTTCCGCGAGTATTGCGGGCGTGATTCCAGTGATCGCACAGGCGATGGGGTGCGGCAGGATATCGTCGCTGGGCTGGCAATAGAGATTGACCGGCGCGCCGATCTCGTTGAGTTCAAGGTCGGTACGAATTCCGGCTACCTGAAGAGGGCGATCGCTGCGCGGGTTGATGCCGGTGGTTTCATAGTCGTACCAGAAAATGGAGGTCACGGGCTGTTCCTGTACTGAAGATCGACAAAGTCTAGGCGCTGGAAGGCGTCCGCGACCAGCACCAAATACACTGTACAAAAATCCAGCAAAATCTTGAGTGGTTGCTTCCATCCCCGACACTGCTAGCATCCGTGTCTTCCAGCCACTCTGCACTGCCAAGGATCGCGATGCCGTCAGCCCCATTGGACACCCGCTACCAGATCGAGACCCCGGAGGGCATCGACCTGCCCCTGCGCCCGGCCGGCCTGGTGCCGCGCGTGCTCGCCTTTGCCTTCGACCTGGGCGTACGCGCGGTGGTCATGGGCGTTCTGCTGGTGCCATTGGCCTTGCTTGGCAACGTCGGTATCGGCCTGGGAGCGCTGCTGCTGTTCCTGATCAGTTGGTGGTACATGGTGCTGTTCGAGGTGCTCAACCAGGGTTGCTCACCCGGCAAGCAGGTCATGGGGTTGCGTGTCGTACAAGATGACGGCACTCCGATTGGCTGGTCCGCATCACTGATCCGCAACCTGCTGCGGTTTGTCGACATGCTGCCGTTCGGCTACTGCCTCGGCGCGATCAGTTGCCTGCAGCACCCCCATTTCAAGCGCCTGGGCGACCTGGCCGCCGGCACTCTGGTGATCTACCGTGAACAGCCGCTGGTACGCCCCCAGATTCCTCAAGCGACGGCCCTGCGCCTGCCCTTCGCCCTGGATTTGAGCGAACAACGGGCGATCCTTGGTTTCGCGGAACGCCAGGGGGAACTGTCCACCGAGCGCGTTCACGAATTGGCCTCGATTCTTGCCGCCCCCTTGCAGGTATCCCCTGCCCGCGCTGCGGAACAACTCAATGGCGTGGCCCGTGGCCTGCTGGGGCCAGCATGAAACAGAGCCTTTTCGAAAGCCGTCACCAGCGCCAATGGCAAGCCTTCGCCGAACAGCTCAAACAGTTGGAGCAAGGCCAGGCCAAGGCCGGTGACGTGGCCGATTTCCCTCATCAATATCGACGCCTGTGCCAGCATTTGGCCCTGGCCCAGGAACGCGGCTACAGCAGCTATCTGGTAGACCCATTGCAACAACTGGCCCTGCGCGGCCACCAACAACTCTACCGTCATCGCAGCCAACTGGCGGCGAATGCGCTGAGCTTTGTACTCGCCGATTTTCCTCGGCTGGTACGGGAGCAGTGGCGTTTTGTGCTGATCGCCAGCCTGCTGTTCTTTGGCAGCCTGGTGGGTATTGCCCTGCTGGTCTACCTGTTTCCCGACCTGATCTACAGCATCGTCAGCCCGCAACAGGTGGCCGAGATGCAGGGCATGTACGACCCTGATGCCAGCCGCCTGGGCCGCGCCGCCGAGCGTGCATCGAGCGAAGATTGGATGATGTTCGGCTACTACGTGATGCACAACATCGGTATCGCGTTCCAGACGTTTGCCGCCGGTTTAGTGTTCGGTCTGGGCAGCGTGTTCTTTCTGGTTTTCAACGGCCTCATCATCGGTGCGGTCTCCGGTCACCTGACCGAGATCGGCTATGGCCAGACCTTCTGGTCATTCGTCATCGGCCATGGCGCATTCGAACTGACCGCGATCGCCCTCGCCGGGGCCGCAGGCTTGCAGTTGGGGTGGGCACTGGTCGCTCCGGGACAATTGACCCGTGGTGAATCATTGCGGCTGGCTGCACGCAAGAGCGTGCAAATGCTCTGCGGTGTCATGATTTTCCTGCTGATCGCAGCGTTCATCGAGGCTTATTGGTCATCCACCACCGTGATAACCCCGTGGGTCAAATACCTGGTGGGCGCTGTTCTGTGGCTGCTGGTGGGCACTTACCTGGGCTTTGCGGGAAGGAATCGCCATGCGCCTGACTGATGCCAGCGTGGTCATCCGGCCGCGTACTGCCTGGGAAGCCATGGATCTTGGCGCCTTGATGGCACGGGAGCATCGCGTGCTATTGATGGGCAGTTGGGCATTGGTCACCGTACCTGTGTACGCCTTGCTTACAGCCCTGCTGTGGCAGTATCCGTCCACCGCCATATTTCTGTTCTGGTGGCTCAAGCCGGCCTTCGACCGCTTGCCGCTGTACATTTTGTCCAAGGCCCTGTTTGGTGAAACGCCCACTATCAAGCACGCTGTGCGCCAGTGGCCGCTCCTCCTCAAGGGTCAACTGCTGGCCAGCCTGACCTGGCGACGGCTGAGCCTGAGCCGCAGCTTTGTAATGCCGGTGAGCCAGCTCGAAGGCCTGGACGGCCCGGCACGCCAGAAACGCCTGGGCGTGTTGCAGCAACGCAATGCCGGAGCCGCGCGCTGGCTCACCATCATCGGAATGCACCTGGAAATAGGCCTGTGGTTCGGCTGCATGGCACTGTTCTATCTGTTCATCCCACAAAACCTCGAGATGGATTGGGACTGGCAGCGCCTGTTATTGGCGACAAGTTCGGAAGGGTTATGGCTGGAGCACCTGGGCAACGCATTCTATGTCTTGCTGCTGATATTTTGGGAACCCATCTATGTCGCCTGCGGCTTCAGCCTCTACCTTAATCGTCGCACCGTATTGGAAGCCTGGGACCTGGAGCTGGTCTTCCGACGCCTTCGTCAGCGCCTGAGCAATGTGGCCCCGCTGTTGTTATTGATGATCGGACTGATGCTGCTGCCTCTCAGCCATCCTGTCATGGCCGAAGCTTCCAGTCCCTCCAAACCGCTGAGTACCCCGAGCGCGAGCCAATCCATCAAATCGCTGCTGGACAAACCGCCCTTCAAGAACCCGGAAACCGTAACCCGTTATCGGTTTGGCGAAGAAAAGCCAGCCGGTAAAAACAAAACACACAGTGACGGCAGACTTCCCGATTGGCTGAAGGCGCTGCTGGACAACCTCAACAGCAATACCTTCAAGCACATCGCCCAAGGCTTGGAAGTTCTACTGTGGGGCGTTTTCATCGGCAGCCTGATCATGCTCGCGTGGCGTTACCGAGACTGGTTGCACACCTTCGTCAGCCGGCGCGGGCCGCGTAAGACAGAGGTTGCCAAACCCCTGCCCACGCAATTGTTCGGTCTTGAACTGGGTACCGAAACCTTGCCCGACGACGTTGCCGGCGCCGCCGAACAGCTATGGGCCACCCAACCCAGGGTAGCCCTCGCCCTGCTGTATCGAGGCCTGCTCAGCCGGTTATTGCATGATTTCAACCTGCCATTGAAAGGCGCTGATACCGAAGGCCAGGTCCTGGCACGTGTACACCAGTTGCAGCAACCACAGCTGCTGGCCTTCAGTGATGAACTGACCCGTCATTGGCAAAACCTCGCTTATGGTCACCGCCTGCCTCCGCTCCCTGCCCAGCAGAAACTATGCAGTGATTGGCGCGCCCTGTTCAGCCCAGGGAGCAATCCATGAATCGGCCATTACTATGGGTGGGGTTATTACTGGCGTGCCTGCTTGGCGCGGGCGGTTACTACGCATGGAGCAAGGCGACTCCCTATGACGAAGTGGTAGATCGTGGTCCTTCGCCAGAGGCGCTGGCCAATCCTTACCTGGCAGCCGAACACTTTCTGCGCCAACAAGGCCTGACCGTAGAGCATGCCTATAACCTGAAACAGCTGGATACCTTGCCCTCCAAGGGCAACAGCCTACTGCTGCTCGGCGAGCGCAGTAATATGTCGCCACGCCAGGTAGAACAGTTGCTGGAGTGGACCAGGTCAGGCGGCCATCTGTTGCTGGTCGCCGAGGCGCTGTGGGATGAAGAGACTGGCAAAAGCGGTGACCTGCTGCTCGATCGCCTGCAGATTCACCAGACACTGAGTGACGAACCTGAAGAACCTGCCACTTCCCTCAAAAAGCCCTCAAGCAAGAAAGCCCGGGACCTGACCAAACTCTATGTCGACAATGAAACCGCACCGGCTTATTTCAGTTTCGACACAGATTTCAACCTGACCGACCCCAAGCACCTGGCTCAATTCTCCGCCAACAGCGCAAGGGCCAGCCACCTGATGCAGCTCGACCTTGGGGAAGGCAGTGTCACAGTGATCACGGACAGCGACCTGTGGAAAACCCCGAACATCGGCAAGCACGACAATGCCTGGCTGCTGTGGTACCTGAACCAGGGCACCGCCGTGACTTTGCTGTTCACCAGCGACTTCGACGACCTGTTCACCTTGCTGATGCGGTATTTCCCCCAAGCCCTGGTGGCACTCACTGCCCTCGTCGCCTTGGGACTTTGGCGGGCCGGCGTGCGTCAAGGCCCGATTCGGGCCCCTGCATCCCCCGCGCGTCGCCAATTGCAGGAACACCTGAAAGCCAGTGCCGATTTCCTGCTGCGGCGCAGCGGCCAGGGCACCCTGCTGCAGGCCTTGCAACGCGATATCTTGCGTGCGACCCGACGCCGCCACCCCGGTTTTGAACGCCTCGACAACGCAGAACAGTGCCGCGTGCTTGAACACCTGACGCGCCAACCCTCTCACGTCATCAACCAGGCCCTTGGCCCACTCCCGGCAAAACGGCTTTCCAGCGCCGATTTCAGCCGACAGGTGGCGTGCCTGCAAACCCTCAGGAATGCCTTATGAACTGGAGCGTTGCGGTCGTTAGATCTATGTGATATTAAAATCATATCTCTGTCCACGGGGAGTGAAGGGTCACAGCAGTAACCATCACACAGCCCAAGCAGACAGAGTGACATAGTGATTGGCCGACGACGGGATGAACGATGGAGCTTGTGTGGGGCAGCAAGGATTTCGTGATCGCAGGGCAACCTTATCAAGGGTTTCCGATTCTGCTGTGGGACTCGATGGAGAGCTGCACTCAGGCCAATCTATTCTTCCGTCATTACCTCCTTCGTGGGGAGATCGGCTCGAAGGAATCCTGGCCGAATACCGGACGAGCGCTGTACGACTTCTTCAGCTTCCTACAAGCGCATGACCTTGACTGGCGGGACGTAGATCGTGGTGAGGCCAAGAGTCTTGTTGCTGCCTATCGGGACTACTGTCTGGTTACGTGCGGATTGGCACGCAACACTACCCGCCAGCGACTGACGTACATCTGCAAGTTCTACGAGTTCGCCCTGGGGAAAGGTTGGGTAAGGCGCCTGCCTTTCGGTCATGAAGAACGAATTGTGCCACGCGAAACAGGTTTCCTTGAACATGTCGACGCTAGCGGTGGTAAGGCGCTGGTGAACAATGTGATGCCGCGTAGTGACAAGCCCCTACCTAAATACCTGAGCATGTCCCAGACGAAGTCTCTTCTGTCCATGGCGGGCAATCCACATCACCGGATCATGATTCAGTTGGCCCTGCGAACAGGCCTACGTCGTAACGAACTGGCTACCTTCCCGATGGCTTATGTTGTCGACCCTGACAAGACTGGAGGAACCGAACGTAACCTGCGTATTTGCCTTGATCCTTTTGACGGCAGTGGGATGGAGACCAAGGGTAATAAGGCGCGGGATATCTTGGTCAGTCGCAAATTCATGGCTGAGCTCTACCGCTACGTGACGAAACTGCGAGGAGAGCGAGCATCTCTGAGCAAGGATCAAAAGGCTCTCTTCCTCAACCACCTCGGAGAGCCCTATGGAAGCAACGGCAAGAGCCTGAATCGGATCATCGTCGAGACAGGAAAACGCGCTGGCATTGAAGTCCATGCACACATGCTGCGACACACCTACGCGACCCACACCCTGGTAAACCTTCAGCGCTACCCACAACAAGGCCTTGACCCCTTGGTGTTCCTCCGGCGGCAGCTTGGTCACAGCTCAATCCAAACCACCATGATCTACCTGCACCTTGTTAACGAAATGGCCGATGAAGCCGTGTTGGCGTACGACGACGAGCTGAATGAAATGGCCGGAGCAATGTGATGGGGAAGCGAAAGGTATTTACCAAGACTGATCTCAGCGTTCCCCAAGTCGAGCATTGCATCGACGCAACTGGCTGTGTGGTCATCTGGCCCGATGTCGTCCCTCCAGCGAACACTATAGTTTCGTTCGGGCGAAACTCCTCAACCCGCCGCAATTTCGATTTTGCGAGATGGTATGGTTCGGAGATTGATGACTTAACTTACGCCTGTCAGCGTCAGGTTGAGCGTTTCCTAGCGGGGCAAGAGGGCACTCTCTCGGCTACCACTGTTGCAAGCTATTGCGACACTGGATTGAACCATTTTCTTGACTATTGCCTGCTCCAAGCGGTGGCTTACGAGCGTAGGTTGACGCTGAATGATTTGGATCGTGGTCTTATCGACGGCTTTCTAGCTCATCTCCGTGAAAAGGGTACAGCAACCAACGCCCAGAAAAACTATTACTCGAAAGCTAAAGCGGTGCTCGTTGCCCTCGGAAAGCGCGGCATTTTCCCTTTGATCATCTCTGGCGATGCGGCCACATTTCCACGTAACCCATTCCCAAACTCCAACCGCAAGGTCAAGGGCGAGACAGCGCTTTCGAAACGTGAGCGTCAAGAGTTTGCTGCGGCGCTGCGGCAGGCGATTAAGCCCATATGGAGCGATGACACAATGGTGACTAGCGAACTCCTGGTTTACGCGTTACTGGTAGTAGCACTTCACACCGGGCGCAATACCATCCCATTGCTGGAAATGGGCCGCAATTGTCTGCGCCCTCATCCCAAAGACAACACCGTCTTCCTCGTGCTATGGAAGCGCCGTGGCTACAACACCAGTAAGGTGGCTTTGCGGGTCGACTCGGACTCCGAGCGTGTGCTGGAGGCAATGCCTAGCATCAGACCCAGCGTAGAACGTTTGATCCGTAGAGTAATGGTGTTGACTGAACCCTTAGACTCTGAAGCTCCCGATGACTTCAAGGGACGTGTGTGGTTGTACCGCAGTCGGGCTCATAACACTGCAGGTCATGTCACGGCATTGCAAGTGCAAAGGTTAGATAAAAGTATTGAGCGGCTTGTAGCCAAATATGATCTGAAGGACAGCGACGGAAAGCCTTTGCGTATCAACATCTCTCGTCTGCGTAAGACTTTTGCAAATCGCATCTTTGAGCTAACCGATGGAGACCTGGCGACCACTGCATCTGCTCTCGGCAACACCGCACGAGTAGCCGACCAAAACTACTTGGCGCCTAGCGGGGACGCACGTCGAAACTGGCGGTTTATGGGGGAAATGCTTGTGGATGAGCTACTGGCAGAGACTATTGGCGCAACCTACAAGAAAAGTCCTTTGGGTCGTTGTGCGGATCCAGTCAATGGTCAGTTTGCCCCGAAACGCGAAGGCGAAACCTGTATGAACTTCATGAACTGCCTGCGCTGTAGGCACTACGCAGTGACCGCCGAAGACTTGTACAAACTGTTTAGCTTCTACTTTCGAGTGCTGAGTGAACGTTCCCGTATGGACAAGAGACGGTGGGCACGCGAGTACGCCCATATCCCTCGTCTGATTGACCATTACATCGTTGCCGAAGGCCTACGCCGTGGCACATTCAAGGCTGAGACCGTAGAGGCCGCACGTGAGCATGCCCGTACCGAGCCCCACTCGTTCTGGTCAGTCGATCTCATTGCCAGTCTGGAGGTCTCCTTATGATTGACGACAACCTAGGGGGGCTGCCTTTTGCAGACATTGCCGCTCAACCTGGCGATGTGCGTCGGCTATCTGACTCAGAGCGGGACAAGCTAATCATCACCGCTGCGAACGTCGATGGGCATTGGGTTATCCTCAGTAGGTACGTTGAAGATATCTGGCAGCTTCATGGTTTGCCTAGTAACGTTCCGGCCAGCGGGAGGCAGATCAACTTCTCCATCGTACCATCAGCGTTTCGCGCAACAATGAAAGCAGTGATCTATAGGTATATGAGGCGCGGTCTCAGCGGATCGGATCGGCCTAAAGGAAGGTCTATTATCACTTTATTTCATGACGCGTTGCCGTTCCTTAGGCACCTTGAAGCACTTAAGATTGAGTATTTAAGAGCTGTAACACCGATTATCGCAGCAACATACGTGGCAGCTTGCAAAGCCCACAAAGTAGCGAGATCTGACAAGCCGCTGTCGCCAGAAACGTTACGTTCTCGTTACGGCACTGTAGAGGCGCTCTATGCACTGAGCCATTTTACCGACGACCGGATGCAGCAGCATCCATGGATCGAAACATCCGCAATGGCCATGGCAGGAAGTAATGGCGACATCCTCAGAGGGAAAACGCCACTGATCCCAGATGAGGTGTTTTGTACACTGTTCGAAGAAGCCCATAGCCAAGTAGAGCGCGGAAAGCAATTACTTGATCTGCGGGATGATCTTAGTGCAATCACAGCGAAATTTAAGGGATACAGTGTCGAGGGATTAATCTGGCAGAAAAACCGCCATTTGGCTCTCTCAGGCTGGGACGGCGGTTTAAGCATATTCAACAAGTCACTGACAGCACTCCGCACGGCCTGCTATGTCGTACTAGCCAGCACCTCAGGCTGCCGTAATCACGAATTGACTAATTTGCACTCGGGCGCCCATCACCGCACAGAAGATGATGACGGTACGATCTATCATTGGATGCGGTCTGTGTCCGAAAAGACCGATGAAGGAGTCCATGACTGGATGATTCCAGAGGCAGCTGTGCGAGCCCTTAGGGTTATGGAGCGCTGGGCCATGCCCTACCAAGCCATGATTGCCGACGAGATTATTCAGCGACGGCGCATCGACCCGCAGGATCCTCAAATCGCAGAGGCGCAAAAACATCGCAATTCGCTTTTCCTCGGCATGGACACGACCCAAGGCAACCAAGTCCGCACGCTCTCCATCGCAAGTTGGGATGCGGCGCTGAAATCGTTCGCCAAAAATTGCGCATTGAGCTGGAAGCTCGCCAGCCATCAATTCAGGCGCAAATTCGCCAACTACGCTGCGCACAGCAGGTTTGGCGACCTGCGTTACCTCAAGGAGCATTACGCTCACTGGTCTATGGATATGACTTTAGGTTACGCCATGGACGAAAGCTGGGGCCAGCATCTGGATCTAGAACTGTATTCGGAGATTCAAGATGAGCTGGAAGACATCAAACTTGGCGTCGTCGACGGCTGGATGGGTGATGAATCGTTGGCAGGAGGCTATGGGGGCGCCATCAAGGGATGGAAACGAGAGCCGGAAAACCTGCTGATCTTCAAAGATCGTGCCTCAATGCTGAAGTCCATCTCTGGGAGCACATTCATCCGCAGCAACGGCCACGCCTGGTGTACAGCGGACAATGACGGCTGTGTCGGCAATACCCTTGAACGCACCCGCTGCACTGGCTGCGAGCACTCAGTGATTGGGAGCATCCATGCACCTATGTATCAGCGGCTTTACGATGAACTTAAAGAGCTTCTGCACTGTAAGGACATCGGTGAAGGTGGTCGCCAACGCGTCGAGCGCGACCTCAAACGTTGCCGAGATGTGTTGGTACGGTTGGGTATGCCTCCTGAGGATCTCAGCGCATGAAGAGGAAGGACAAAACATCCAACTACAAGCCTGCGATGGATCGAGCGAAGGATCTGAAGCTAGCCATCTACGCCATTCAAAAAGGACGAGCTCAAAGCGGTGAAACCAAAGTGACTATCGCCGCTGTTGCCCGTGAGGCGGGAGTATCGACGGCGCTCATCCATAATCATTACCCATCAATCGCTGAGGAGATACGACAGATCCAGGGGCGGTCTAGTCGTGCCATGCGGGATGTCAAACATCAGGATCTGATTGCTGAGCGTCAGAAGTCTAAGGGCTACCGTCAAGAGATTGAGGAGCTCGAGGCCAAGCTCGCCAAGATCGCATCCATCAATGAGGTATTGATGGATGAGAATCAGAAGCTCAAGACTCAGTTGAGGGAGCGCAACGTGGTTGAACTTGTGCCGTCCTCACGCACTGACAAGTCTCGCGTCTGACGGAGTTCTTTCCCAACGGAGATCAACCAGATTCGCACACCAGTCACAGTGCGGATGGCACGTTCCCCTAGAGGGTGTAGTTTGATCATCTGTCCTGCGCACCTTCTAGCAATGAGCCACGCAATAGTTACAGTGGCATGCCCCTGCAGGGACGGCTGTCGTTAACCAAGCCCTGTCTAAGCCAGGTCTTGGCCCTGCGGGCTTCTATCCTCATGCCTACGACCCTCCTGGTCTGTGATTCCTGCGGTGCTCTAGATCAAGTCAGTATGGGCCGTTAGCCCCGAACAGGTTGGCCGGGAGAGTGCGAGGCTTGGATTATTTGGGGAGGACGTCATAACAGTCCTCAGCGCCCCAATGCCTGTTACTGAGTTGACGTGGGCGTAGCTGGCAAAAATGCCTAGCTACATCGTACCCCTGGTTAAGCAGGCTATTAGATACCCATTTTCCGGCGCAGGCCCAATTCTTCCGGCGCTTCACCTGCCTTGAATCCAATCAAATAAAGTACGTCCCCAATTGGGCTTGCTCCCACCTCCGAATCCGAGCTTGTGTTCTGGATTACTGGGCAGGTTGCATAGCGCAGCGTAACGCCCTGTTCATTCAGGCGCTCGATTATTGCTTGGAGTTCTTCAAAAACTTCCAAGAGCCCTGTGCTGGAGTAGAACTCGGCGCAGTCGCGGTATTCCCGGAGGTAATCAGTGAGCTCCGCGAACGCCAGTGCCTGGTCTTTAGAGGGTTCGAATGCGGGCTCGATATAATCCCCGATGCTTTCAGCTGCGAGTTTGGCTAAGGCCCTGCCTGATTCGGGCTTCAGTGCCTTGGTCATGAAATATTTCTGATGAAACTGCTCACGAGCCGAGCGCAGTTGCTCATCGGTCGGAATTGCCATCGGTTTCGTGAATGCGTCGATGTCCTGAAACTCAAAAGCAGAGGCGAGTGAGCGAAGCGTATTAAGGCTGGCGCCGGCCCCTGCTTCAACCCTCTGAATGGTTCTGGGCGTAGCCCTGGCGAGGGCTGCCAGTGTCTCCTGAGACCACTGGCGGAGTTCGCGCAGATACCTGATCACTTGGCCAAGTTCATCTTTGTTCAGCACGCGGGTTTCAACGTTGTCGAAGCTGCTCATCTCATTACCCCTGTTTCAGTGGCTGTTCGGATGGGTCAAGTATGAGTCGGGGAAGATTCAGGCAACACGACACGAACCTGACAGCACAATTGTTGCCACGGCTTTCACTCTAATCAGTGCAATCACGCGGTGGATAGCCTTTGTGCGCTTGTCCTGCCGGATCACGTTCTTTACGAACAACCCGTGGCATCTGCCGGCTATTTAAGGCGTCATCGTTCAAGCAAGGAGGTTTTGGGTGATAGCCTACTGGATGCCTTACCATCCGCGTAATCGGAGCGCCACATGATCAACCTCCATCGCTTAATAAGCTGGCTGTTTCCTGACCGTCGTCCCGACTGGGAGCAGAAGCGTGAGCGCGAGTTCATCCTGGCGGCGAACTCATTGAAAACCCTCTCGGTAACTGACCGGGGTGGCATGTCCATCGATCCAGAAGAGCTCCGTGAACAGATTGTCTCCGCACGCGAGCAGTTGAAGCACCTCGTGCACAACCCTGGAACGCGTAGTGAGCCGTGCCAAGCAGTCTCAGCTACCGAGGTGGCCCAGGAGGCTGAGCCTTCTTCTGAGGAGCTGCAGGACTCCATAGAGGTTGTGGCTTGGCGTCGACTTCCCAGCGGCGCAGCTGTGCGCTACACGTGCCTCCAGTGCCTAAGTACAGGTCGATACGCTGTAGCGGCGGCCAGTCTCTTTTCGGGAGCTTTGGAGAGCCTTCCTACGTGGGTCGATGGCAATATCAACAGGCAGGTAGCAAATGCTCTACAGGATGGCGAGCTCAGGTGGTTCACGACTGTGGGTGGGGCAATGAATGCGTGGGATGCGGAGTTCTGATAGCTCAATGGGTTGGTAGGACTGGCAGTCACGGGAAGCCGGCTCCGAATCAGATTCTGAGGCTTGTGAGTAACTTATTTGGGTTTTCACTCAGACTCTTGCCGCTATTCGCGCTGCCCGAGGCATTGCAGGTGTTGGTCAATGCAGCTAAAGCTCTCGTCAAAAACGAGCGCAGGAGATCGTGATCGTGTGAAAGATGCAGCGTGGCATACGAACGTTCCCTATCAGTAGTCCCGCCAAGGCTCAGCTAAGCCAGATGAGCCCTGTATGTCTCGGTAACAAAGTTGCAGGTAAGTCGGGTCACCCACACGCTACCGGTGAATTTAATAAAATTACGGCATGATTCTCTCGTCAAATACTCGCGAAACTACCAAAATCGGCATACGCTTCTTGCTAAATCGCATCAAGATGTTGACCACTGTAGCAGCGAGCACTCTGAGCGCAGGCCACACGGGTATCGAGTACATCACGCCCGCCTGCAACCGGTCTTGAGGCGTACCGTTGGTCAAATGGGGTGGGATTATCTGGCCCCTTACAGCTCCCATCATTTCGATGCATAGCCGATCCCAATCGGAAGAGGTGGGGTTCCCCTGGCCATGCGAAGTGGGGTTGTAGCTGAAGGGAGCTCCCGCATCTGTTGGCCTCTTGGCTATCTGCGATGACTGGCCTCCGGAGAAATGCCTACACAGCAAACTTCCCAATGTTTCGTCGCACGCGTGATCCTGCTTCGCAGGAGCACACATCCATGGGCTAACCCAGGCGCCCATTTGTGAACTGGAAGGTCTGATCATCGGGGTTCCAATAAACCACCCCATCGGTGGAGGACTGGTTGAGAAAGGAATCTGTATGTTGGTGGCAAGGGGAGTTTTGCTGTTAGAGCCTAAATACATGTCAAATTTAGGCCATTTTGACAAAAGCAAAAGCTCCCGCTGAGTGGTTGTATTTGATTTGGGCGTGGGAGGGTTTAAACATACTTTTGGTGCTGATAGTTGGTCTGGGGTCTTGACTGCTTTGGCCTGTAATAGCAGGCATCTAGCTGTCGTGCTACTTCCTGTGTTCCATCTATTTGTGTTGAAATGAAAAACAGCGACATCAGCAATTTCAACTTTGTGTTTCTCACCATTCATCAGCGCATATGGTCTTTTGTCGAGCCATGCCAATTGAACTGTTACGGTTACTTTGGGGGGATTCCCTCTAGGCGGTTGAGCAGGTTTTGGCGGTCGAAGAGTTGTACGCAGCGCGTTTAAAAGTCCCCGTGAGCCGAACAGCTTCGCCAACTGCGTAAGCTCTCCTCCTCCCAGCCTCGGGTAGATATTACCGAGTGCTGAGTCGATCTGATCTGCCTGAGACTGCGTTAGCTGGGTGCTCATCGACGATTCCTTTCGTTTAAATAAAGGCAGTATGCCACTATCCTATGAGTTCATTCGCAAGAATCTTCTGGCTCAGCATCCGCATTTTCACTGACTACTCCGCTTTCCATTACTGCGAGAAGCGCACCTGATCTTCCTGAGGGGCTCAGCTCCAAGATTGACGGCGCGATTCTGGACGTCATGCTGCCAGCGCCTGTTGTCAGTGATGGGTTGGGCACGAGAAGCCCCAAGAAGGGGGATCCTTTATGATGTCAATTGAGGTGCTGAGCTCGTACTGCATGCGCTCTAAGACCCTGTGAAGCGTGGGTGGGCGTTTGACTCTCTCAATGTTGTCACCAAGAGCAATAGCTCTCGACCTTGAGCCAAAGGCATCTGAATGTCGCAATAGACTGTGTCGTCATCGTCTGTCATTCCCAACGAAAATCCTCGTAGGATGGTCTTCGCTTCTCGCTTATCGACCTGGCGTTGGGGGGTGCCCCTTTGGGGATGGGCTGTCGTGCACCGAGCCTTCGTCTCGGCCCTGCGGGCTTCCATCCCGCAAGCCTGCGCGCTCCGCTTGCCCACGTAGAGCGGCCTCCGCACACTACTCGGTACTCCGAATTACTCATCAAGGATGATCCAGCATGCCCGAAACGCAAACCCCGTCAGAGACTGCCCAATGGTTCGCAATGCTCGGCCTGGGCGATGCTCCCCACTACAGCGTCATCTCCATGACGCTGAGCAACGAACCCATCGAGCATTGGTTTTACAAGCGAAATAAATTGAGACCTGAGAGTCTGAAGCTCGAGTTGCTCGTTCCTTCCACGGGGGGCTGGCGGGTCGACCTGGCAAGGCACGACAAGCTGTTCCGGGCTCAATGGCGTCACGGCGACGATCTAAGAATTGAGTCTCAGCAACTGCGATATCGAAAGCTTTTGGAGTGGCCGCGCCTAGCGAGCGTCATGGACTTTCCGCAATTGATTGGATCGTTGGAGCGCACCCTTGAGGTAAGTTTCTTGCCGCATGCAGATATAGGCGCGCGCCTGCTAGAGCCTGAGGCGTTGGCCTCCAATCCGGAGCTGCGCCAGTGGTTGGCTCCCTGCGCCAGTAGCCTCGGCTGGAACTGGAAAGTGCAGTCGGTATAGAGGCGAATCGGCCACTCGCCTTGTTAGAAGGCCTCAAGCCTCGCCTGAATGCCGGCGTCACTGGCCATAGCAATCATGATGTCGACGCGGTCGATATCTACGATGAAGCCTACGTACTCGTCACCGCCGGTATTCAGGTGCAGATAGCGTTTGCCGAACCTGGTCAGCCACTCATCAAACTCGGCCAGCACCTGTACAACGGTCATCCCTTCGCGTAGCTCGTACGGATATGGTTCTTGGATGCCACAGGCGTTGGTCAGGTATGGGGCCAGATGTTCGAAACCATCGAATCCTTTCCAATCTATGGCGAGCAGAATGAGGTGCTCGATTGATTGCCCTTTGTCAGGATCCAGCAAGCCCTCTGTCAGCGCGCTGGATGGCTCCTCTCCCTGGCCATAGAAACGCATGACTCGTCGAACGAGACGCTCCTGCTCCTTCTCAGGGAGACTTGTCAGCAGGCTCTGAGTGAAAGCCTTGAGCTCAGCGCGGTAAGGATGAAGCTCTCGCATGATTGCGGCGTCACTCAACGGTGGCTCATCAGGAGGTGGTTGAGTGAAGCGGCCGCCGAATAATCTATCCAGAATTCCCATACATCTCCCTTCCTTGGACTGAGGGCTTGCGTCCTGCCTCATCGATAATCAGCTCTTACCTACGTTAGAGCATTGAGTGCCACATCAGTTGGGCGTGGCCTGCGGCACGGCTGTCGTAAACCAAGCCGCCAGCAGGCGTCTTGGCCCTTCGGGCTTCCATCCTCACGCGCTCGTATTTGCTTACAAACTACAGTGCCATCCGCGTTATTGGTTGCGCGGTAAGGGGAGTACGGAAATGGGTATGGAGCCCTGATTCGACCGAAGGACGCTCTCCGGTGACACCTCTATCTTCGCTAGTCGCTGAGCTACTAGGTCATACAATGACCCAGTTACAACGCTGCCCATACACGAGAAATATCTTCAACTGACGCCGTTCGGCCCTATCAGAACCTGACGCACCTTCTTCGCCAAATCGGTTGGTATGTAGGGCTTGGAAATGACATCGAGATCCTTTCCACCTGCGTCCGTTCGCTCCAGAGAGTTTTCGGAGTAGCCGGTAGTAAGTAATACTTTCAGACTGGGGTACAGCCGTTTTGCCTCACGGGCCAGCATCACTCCGTTCATACCGCCTGGCATGATCAGGTCTGTGAACAGCAAGTCGAAATGATCGGTTTTTAGAAGACCCAGCGCTTCCTTGCCATTGTAAGCCAACGCACAAGAGTAGCCGTACTCCTCCAGCACCATTCTCGCAAGCTCAGCAACATCAGGTCGGTCTTCCACAATCAGGATCCGCTCATTTCCTAACTGATCATTAACGTGCTCTGCTGGGCCCAATGCATGGAGTTGGCTATCGTCAGCCGGGAAATACATGCGGATTGTTGTTCCGATGCCTTCTTCCGAATAAATGCGCGCAGTCCCACCGGATTGCTTTACGAAACCGTACACCATGGATAAGCCCAAGCCTGAGCCTTTACCTTCGTCCTTGGTGGTGAAAAATGGATCCATCACTCTATCAACAATCGCAGCAGGCATCCCAATACCGTTGTCGGTTATGGCGATGCTGACGTAGCGGCCCGGCATCAGGCCGTCATAAGAGGTTGATCCTAAATCTTGGATAGTTACGTTCTTCGTCTCAACCGTCAGCCTGCGCGCAGAACGAGAGTCCATCGCGTCTCGGGCATTGATGAAAATGTTCAGTAAGGCCACTTCGGTCTGCGTTGTATCGACGCGGCAGTTCCACAGATCTCCCTGCAACGCCAACCTAAGCTCGGTGTCGACAAGAGTACGTTCAGCCATTTCCTGGGAGGAGCCGACGATGTTGTTCAGGTTGACTACACGTCCCTGTAGTTTCTGTTTGCGAGAGAACGCCAGCAATTGCTGCGTCAAGGTTTTAGCCCTCTCAGCCGCATCACGGGCATTTGCCGCGCTGCGCAGAATACGTTGTTGATCGTAATTAGGCTTGTCGGCGGTGCGCTGAATCATGTCCAAGTAGCCGATCATGACCTGCAGCAGATTGTTGAAATCGTGCGCGATACCTCCTGTTAGCTGACCGAGAGCTTCCATCTTCTGCGCCTGCCGCAAACCATCCTCGGCGTCCCGGCGTCGGCTGACATCCAGTTGCGACGCGAAGAAATAGATCAGTTCGCCAGCTTCGTTGTATACCGGGGAAATGAAAAGGGCGTTCCAGAAGGAGGATCCGTCCTTCTTGTAATTCACCAGCTCCACCGCCACCTCTGTTTCAGATTCAATGGCGTCCCGTACCTGCATTACAACAAGCGGGTCTGTTTCCGGGCCCTGAAGGAAACGGCAATTATGGCCAACAATGTCTTCTCGATCATAGCCAGTCATGTCGATAAAGGCGTTGTTCGCGAAAATGATCGGATTGTCTGGTCGTTTGGGATCCGTGACGATCATTGGCATGCGCGTAGTTTCAACTGCGGCAAAGAAGACGTTGTGATCTGAACCGCTAATATCGCCGGTAGAAGTGTTGCTGACGGGTGTAGAGCGGTTCGGCATAAAGATCCTTACTTAAGTTAGTTCGCGGTCAGGGCGCGAGCGACATGAGTACAACCGGCTATCAAGGCGGAGGGGCAAGTTTTCTACAAATGGTATGCAACTGCTCGATCTCGAATGGTTTGATCAACCAGTGCACGTTGAGCGAATGCAGTTCTCTTGCTGCAGGATGAAACCCCGAGGCAACGACTATAGGCACCTCTGCATCAGCATCGCGCAGCCGTTTAGCCAGTTCGAGACCATCTGTGTGGCCTGGCATCCGTAGATCGGTGATTAGCAAGCGTGGTGGGTAACCGCTTTGCTGAATGAATTGCCAAGCGAGGTCAGCGCTTTCAAACGCACGTACACCGTAGCCGTACATTTCAAGCGCTTCAGCGATGAGCTCCAGGATCAGAGGCTCATCCTCCACAACCAAAATAGAGTCCATAGCATGAAGATTCGTGAGAATTTTCAGTGGGACAATTGCTGCCGTCCAAAATTCCACTGAGCAGGAATCGCTCGTAGTTTTCAGCTGTCCTCAGGCGATGTACAGCAACGCAGCTGACCTGCAGTGTTCGGCTGCCTTTGCGCGGTAGGCGATGCGGTATTTGCTCCAGGGCTTCTTGGCGCTGGAGAGGAGATCGTAGTGTCTAGCTACTCAGCCATTTTCGCCAGACGCTTATGAATCTAGTGGAATCGAGGTAGGTATTTGCCATGCAGGTTTCTTGTCATCCTGGCTGTCGAAAATCTGCCGGGCCTTGCGGAAATCCTCAGCGTTTTCGACTACCCAAGTCCAGATAGGGGACATACGAACCAGCAGCCCCATACCCAGCGAGGTCAGCTCATACTCGACACGTGGCGGAACCTCACCGAACTCCCGCCGAAGTACCAGGCCATCCCGCTCCATCGAGCGTAGCGTCTTGGTCAACATCCGCTGAGTCACCCCAGTCATCTGCCTTTTTATTTCGGCATGACGCATGGTGCCGTACACCCCCAAGGCGTGCAGGATACCTAGCGACCAGCGGCTGCCTGCGTGAGCAAGCACTTCCCGCCTGACACCATCATCGTCCTCTCTTAGCGTTCTGCAGATTGTCTCTGCCTGGCTAAGAGCCTCCTCATCGGTCACTTCTTTGTCTGGTATCACAGGTGTGCCTTCTTACGAGCGTTGCCTAATCGTGCAAGCATTTGCTCATCTTACAGGCACGAGGTCTCAGGAGAAATCATGACCGAAGTCACCCCATTTCAATCCCAATCCATTCTGGTTTTAGGCGCCGGTGAGCTTGGGCTACCGGTTTTGCGAAATCTTGCGCGGTTAGCAAAACGCGCGCCCGGTTCCACAATCAGCGTCCTGCTTAGAGATTCAACCATCAACAGTGAGGTGCCCGAGAAAAAGATCGAAATCGATGAGCTTCGGGCTCTTGGCATCCAGATGGTGGCCGCAGACCTCGTGAATGACTCAATTGATCAGTTGGCTGAAGTCTTCGCACGTTTCGATACCGTAATAGGCTGTGCAGGCATGGTTGCAGGCCGGGAAACTCCGATGAAGCTGGCCACCGCTGCGCTCAAGTCCGGAGTGAAGCGCTACTTCCCATGGCAGTTTGGCGTCGACTTTGAAGTCATCGGTCGGGGCAGTCCCCAGGATCTGTTCGATGCTCAGCTAGATGTTCGTGAATTGCTTCGTGCACAGGACAAAACTGAATGGGTGATCATCTCGACTGGAATGTTTACCAGTTTCCTATTCGAGCCTGTATTCGAGGTGGTTGATTTCGAAAACGATACCGTGAACGCACTCGGCAGCCTTGAGACCAGCGTGACCCTTACGACTCCAGACGACATCGGCGCATTGACAGCGGAAATCGTTTTCTTCGAACCCCGGTTTCGCAATGAAATCGTTTATCTATCGGGAGACACTGTGACGTACGGAGAGGTCGCCAGCCTCCTTGAACGTGTGCTGGGCCGCCCGTTCAAACGAAACGTGTGGACTGTTCCATACTTGCTTGAGGAATTGGAGAAAGATCCAACGCATCACATCAAGAAGTATCGTGCTGTCTTTGCCCAGGGTAGAGGCGTGGCCTGGCCTAAATCGGGGACTTTCAACGCGCAGCAGTCGATTCAGGTCACGACTGCTGAGCAGTGGGCCCAGGCAAATCTGGCATCACGCACACCAGCGATTAATTGATGGGCGTCAGTCCTTCACTGACGGGCAGGATGACTCGCTCAAGAATACCGAGCGCTCGTGCCAATTCCAGATATTCGACTAGATCACTTGGCCGGACGGTTTCAGATAACCGTCCCCCAAAGTAGTCAAGCTTCGAAAAAAGCCCGGCAGGCAAGCATCAAAGCAGACGCATCAGAGAGAGCTCGGTGGATCCTGGTTGTGGGCAGCAGGCGGTAAATGTCACTGGCAGCCTGCCGGCCCACGAACGATTCCAAAGGCTTCAACTGGAAGGTGGGAGTCAGCTCTGCTGCTTCGTAGAGGACATCGAGCCAAAAAGTATCTTGTGGCGAGTCGCTGCAGAGAATTTGACCTGAAAAAAGCTGGTTCATACGTCTCGCCACGCCGACCGGCGCATCACCTTGCTCACGCAGTTGATCCTGACTGAGACCATGCATGTCTTGTGCATCATACGACCAATGCGTCCAGTAGCGGGCTGGCTGGATCAGGGAGCTGAAAGTGATGTCACTCGACACGACAGCCACCTCGATGGGATAGCTATCTGGTGCTAACCCTGATGCCTCGAAATCAATAAAGAACGAAGGCTGTTCCATCCTGCTGCTCCTGTTAGAAGGTTGCGATTCCAGCTACTCCTAGCCAGTCGCTTTAGCCGCTGGCTGCGTGCGCTACCCGGTGATTATGCAGGTGCTGCATCTCACGCTCCCATTCGACCAGAAACCTCTTCCAGTCACATGCATAAGGCCCTTCAGGGAGTCGCGTTGAACCGATGCTGGCTTGCAGAAAGCGCTCTCTCCAAGGCTGCGGGATTTCTTGCTCCAAGACTATATCGGTGCCGGAGTGATGGCGTTTCACCGGGGCAGAATGACGAATCTTGTTGAGATCGAGTGGCTCATGGACGAAGGCTGTGCTGCTTCGCTCCTGGTCGTCGAGATCGTCAAGGATGGCTAAGACACCTAGTGCCATTGAATCACCAGGATGGAGGCTAGCAAGTGCCCAGAGAGCCCTTCGTCTTGCTCTCTCAAGCTCGCTGAGCTCCTTACTGGTCATTGCAGATTCCTCTGAGATGGCTCGAAGCTGAGCAGCGGTAATGGCGTGCCGCCTGACGGCGTATGGCTGGTGTGAACCGAGCCACAGCAAGCTGCGTCTCGGCCCTCCGGGCGCTCATCCTGCACGCCTGCGCGCTCCGCTTGCTAGATGCTCGCATGGTATGGAGGGCATCACGCTGCGAATCTGGAATTCCTGCTGCGCTTTCTAGCGAGTGGGGCACGATGTTGCAGGTACCCCAGCGTACCGCCAGGTTGGCTACTTATGAAATTTACTGAAGCGACTCGAAAGTGTCGCAGGGTCGATGCTTTCCCAAACCTCTGGATTCGCCGTTGCACTGAGCATCACCTGAGAGCGCCAAAGAAAAAACAGCGCAGCCAAGCTGCCTTCCACTAGCGCAAGCACAGTGGCGTTGGAGAACACGTCTGGGTTAGGCCCAAACAGGAGTCCCAGAGCGAACAAAGACGGAACCCACCCAATTACGAACATCAGGCAAAACGCGATGACTGCAAATCCTGCAAGAGCGACAGGTACTTTGAACCGCTGACTGGTATCAAATATTTTCTCACCGCGCTGGGTCAGGCCGTAGAGCACTCCATGATTTTTCTCTTTTTTCTTACTCCTGTTGAAAATTCCATAGAGGGTCGCAGTTTCACCTGCTTCTAGCTCTTCATAGAGCTTGTTGGAGACCTGGAGATTCGGAATCACCGCGCCATCCAAGCTGATCTTGATTTTATGACCACCGCTTATGGGGTTTACAGATCGAACGTAGTCAACCTTTCCTGAAAATTTCACGCAATCAAACTTCATTACTACCTATCCCTGCCTTCACAAAAATTATCCCAGTCATGGCTAGACACTGATCGATGCTGAACGCAAGCGGGCTTGTGCGGTTCATAAGCGATGACTCAATGACGCATCAGACGAGCGTGGCGCCCTTGAGATGTCCCTTGCGATGCTATGCCGAATATCGCGCCGTCGTGATCAAGCAGCCGCCTAGCTACCGATATGTCACGATAATATCATTATGATCTGTTTATCGAAACGTGCCCGTCGTGGCTCTATCCTCAGTTTTGAGGATCCTGCTCATGCAACTGAAAGAGGCGCTAGCGGCGGCGTTGCGTGGAGCACGTGCTCATCAAGGCTTGAGCTACGACGAACTGGCAGGGGCAACCCACAGGACTTACGTTGGAATGCTTGAGCAAGCACGAGCGAATCCGACGCTCGAAAAGCTCGACGAGATCGCTGAGTACCTTGGGCTCGACCTCCTAACCATGGTCACGTTAGCCTTAGCGGCTCAGGGGAATGAGCCTCCATCGAATGTATTGCAGCGCACGGCCTTGAGAGTCCGAGAGTTTGAGGCGACAGGTGGGTGGCAGTTGGTCGAGGAGCAATTCAGTGGCGGTAAGCTGATTAAGCGTTCCCAAGGAAAACCCAAGCAGCCGTTGAATGCTGAAAGTGTCCGGGCCCTGAAGGCACAAGGTCTCGACAAGAAAACAATTGCGGAAAGGCTCGGGCTTGCCAGGAGCACCGTCCAGAAATACTGGAATACCTGAGCCTGCAGTTCGCCAGATATCGACGATTCAGGCTAGCCAGAAGTCGCTATCTAGTTGCCCAGCCATACACCTAAAATAGGCGAGCATACAATTGTGTCATGACCCGCTTTAAGTATGGCGGCAGCAAAGGTTGTAGAAAAAACCAGGTCGAAGAAATAGCTATTTTAATGAGGGGGTTAATCTACAAAGGCATCAGGGCGTCGACGACAGTTTAAAGCTGAAGCTAATGCACAAATCAAAGTCTTAAGCCCCAGGAGGGTGGTGATTTAAAAACTTAAAACATCTTACCCCCCCTTGAGATGCGTTGTGATTTCTCTATATTTGATTTGCGTTGCAACTAGATCATTTCACGCCTTTGCCAACTTTCCCGAACATTTGAAGGCTCATGCTGTAGAATGAGTAAATAGCTCCGCTAGATTTTCCAATATATAGGTCGGCTAGCCTTTGGATTGCATAGCCATCCGGAAGCGCATCAATAATTAAATCGTTTAGTTCGTTCCACCAAGATTTGCGTTCTCGAACTAGAAACTGGCTGTTCAGGTTTAGGCATTCGATAGTGTATTTTGCCCGAGCAGAGTCAAGCGTATTTAACCCTATAGCAGGAACTACCTCGCCATTGGACAAGTAGTAAAAAAATCTTTCACAGCCTGGCTTGTGCGGAGTGATAAAAAGCTTCTTGTCCACGGTTTGTGACTTGCCTATTGCATGCCCGCCAAATGCAGCTCTACTACAGGCGTTGCTTATTGAGCAAAGATCACTGCTACTAAGTGCGCTTGCTGCAAGATTTGCGTATTCAAATGTAAGCCTTGGGTATTGGCTTTTATTTAAAACATGCTCCACATGATAGCCGTACCCATAATTTTCAGCCCTAAGCTCACTATAGCAGCATATTTTAAACTGCTCCTCCAGTAACGCATCAAGGAGTGCGGATTTGTTTTTGAATCCACTCCACCTGCGCCCTGCCTCCTTTGAGGATTCGGGAGGGGGATTATTAATGTGTTTAAGTTGGTGATAGCCTTGCTGAGACTTAGCTATATATCTCATTGACTAAGAGCCCGCTGACGAAAAATACTCCGTTGGAGACGGAGCAACTGAGGGTGTTTTTCACCCAAGACCTGGCTCAGATTAGTCATCAACAGAACGGCCTCAGGTTTGTCATAATAACCTTGTTCCACTAATGAGGTCAGGTGCTGCAGTTCTACTCTCTCTGGAACTGGAGGCAGCGGGTCAACCAGCATCACTCCCTGGAGTACATCCCCGGCGGGCTCACCATAACTTTGCGCATATGGCTTTCCTGCTACAACCCGATTTGTACTGTCTCGTCCCAAGATGCGTATATTGTCGCGACGTACCGTGCTTAATACCTGCGGGCTATGAGTCGTAACTATAAATTGAATGCATGGGAAAGCTTGCTTAAGATCGTTGAGAATTGTTTGCTGCCAAGCTGGATGAAGATGTAAGTCAATCTCGTCAATCAGAACTATTCCATCCGTCTTCTCCGCCGCCTTAGCACCGAAGTGGGGGTTTAATAATGCGCACCTGCAAGCCAAATCACCCACCATTTGAATCAATCCCCGAGCCCCATCCCCGAGCTGGGAAAGTTTAAGCTTCCCTGCACCACTCTGCTCGAAATATAATTCGCTTTCACCTTTACGGGGCAGTATTAATTTCCAGCCGGTAACATTTTTTACTGTATCTCTGACACCAAGCCAAAGTATGGTTGCATAGTTCTTGTCAAAAAGACCTGCATATACGGAAGAAAAAAGATTACCGACAAAATAGCTGAACCCCATAAAGCTAGTGGTTACATTGACTGCTCCATCGTAACCAGCAAGTCTAGGGATTTCCCTATGGATACTACGCCGACCGGCATTTTTTTTCCATAGCCTATTCGTCCCGTAAAATGCAATTACAGGAAGATTTGGTGTGTCATTTTCTTGACCGGTTAGCTTTTGTATGTCTGCCCATATCGCATCCATGCTCTTCGAGGCTGCGTGATACGCTACCATTGAAACATTTTTCCATTTGCACTTCCCTCCGCTATTATTTAGAGAGCAGCTTATCTGATACATCTCAGACCAATCGAGAGCGAATTCATCTACATCAAAATCATCGGCGTCGTGTATTTCATCAATGTCATCCCAGTCTCGCTGAAAAACACCATCTTCGGAAAACCAAGGTTCAGCTCTTACCGAGCAAGGATATAGTTGTTGGCCATGTTTAGAAAGAACGTCCTCCGCCTTAATTGTAGGCACAGCACCTCGCCTGATATCCTTTCCATAGCTTTTAACATATGCCCACAGTAATAGTTTTACTGCGCTAACGACGGAGCTCTTTCCGCTGCCATTCTCTCCAACTATAATTGTTATGTCTTTTTCGAATCTCATATCAAAGCACTCTAGACCTCGATAGTTAGTCACTGAGATATGCTTGATTTTCAACTGGCAACTCCTTTAAGGAGGGGGTTGATTGGCTTGGTGGTTACCATGTTAATTCCCTTGTTCTTAATGCTGTATGGTGACCCTTGAGAAACTGCTGAAGGCTCTCTAGCGGTAGGTTTTCTTCGGCCACGACGACTGCCGCAGCCGCGCATCTTTTAACACCTACGTCAGCGTACATAGCCTTTAGTAATCATCCCAGTCGTCATAATACTCGTCGGACTCTGGCTGACCATCCTCGCGCTGGAGGTCTTCCGTTATGAATCTGACACGACAAACCTTATGCCTGACCAGCGTGTCAGGAACGTACTCAATCGCAGGCGTCTGCGATGGGGGGCTGCTGAGCAAATCATCTAGTTTCGTGAAAGCAGTTCGAGGCTCGAGTGAAGCCACCACCGCATGATTAAAAAGGGTCAGGTTAGTGCCTTTCCGCACTTGAGCGGATTCGAACAGTACACCGTCGAGCGGCGGGTCGAACTGCGTAGCTAGGTACTCCGCCATGACTTGGGTAGCCAAGTATTCGTGTTCCTGGTTCGGAAGCACTGGTACGGTGATTTTTGCGTGGAGCGTTTTCAGGAAGATGCGCCGACCCATTTGCTCTTCATAGCTTGCTTCAAAGGCACTCAACGGCCTCGCTTCGTAGGCTTCATCCAATGCGATGAAATCCAGGACGCGAACGGGCCTTGTGAGCTTGAATTCGCCGCTAACGACTCGTCCTCCTACTGGCGGGCGAAGCTCGGCAACACATGTTTTTCGATCAAAGGCTCCATAAAATGCAGCCAAGCCTTTAGGGTTCATTCGGCCAGCACCAGCGGCCTCCTTGGGTGGAGGGCCTAGTTCTGCAGCAGGCTTGCTAATGATAGAGTCGTATTCTGCAAGGGAATCACAGCGCCTGGCACGAAAGATCTGTTCGTCGACAAGCTCTCTAATAACGGACATCGAGCCATCAGGGCTTTTGAAGGATGAGAGCCCTCGAAACAGCCAGTCCAGAAAATCCTTGGCATGCTGACTAAAAAATCGATTTCCATGCTTCATTTCGTTCTGAAAATTCAGCCATCGAGCTTCTGCTTCTCTTGGTCGAATCACTCTCCACTCATAGTTTTCATCATAGCTGTACCTCGCTTCACCTCCCTGAATGATGTCGTAATGGGAGCTTTCGTTGAGGTCGCAGAGAACACGCTCGACAACGGGGTCGTCCTCATCCAAACCAAGTAATTCTGCGACATGAAAAATAAGGGGGTCGCCAGCCTGCTCTGTTTCAGAGCGTTTCCCATTGTCATCGTAATGATCGTATATCGCTCCAGGATGGCAATACTTCTGGAGGACATCGTCGACCATGGTGATCAGGGCGTCGAATGGGATAGCCTTACGCCTTTTTATTAGGCAGAACGAGCACTCCGCAGTCATGCCGGTTCGCCTGATCAACCCAATGAGATAGGCTTCGTTCAAGCATTTGTGGCAGATCAGGTCTTCATCCATGTGGCTGTGCTCAGCAATTCAGTTGACGGTGATTCTAAGTCAACATAGACGCTCGGCTCGATGGAAACCTGCGGCCCATAGGCTCTGCCCTCAAGGAGCCCGTTGGAGACCACGTGTAGACTTGGGCTGCTTAGCCACTAGGTGTTGCAACACCATGGCTTCATAGCATTAGCACTGACAAATGGAGTTGATTTTAAGGTTATGACCGCACCACATGCCTCGACCTACCGACGTCCCGCAGACTGGAAGCAATTCGAGCGTCTGTCTTTAGCAGTGATGAGTTGCGTCTTTAAAAGCAGGTTCGATCAGTACGGTCGGGAAGGCCAACGGCAGCATGGCGTGGATCTGTATTGTCGCCTCAAAAATGGTTCTCTCATCGCCGTTCAGTGCAAGGGACGAAATGATAACCTCGGCAAAAATCTGACCCTGGCTCAGGTAAACCAGGCGGTTCTCGAAACAGAAGACTTTCCGTTCAAGATCGATCACTTCTTCATCCTTACCACCAGTCCGCATGACAAGCACCTGACCAATCGTGCCTTAGAGCTCACGGAAGAGCGAGCTATCGTTGGAAAGGGAACAGTGGACGTATGGGGCTGGGGGGCGCTTGAAGCTGTGATTCAAGAGAACGCCTCGCTCCAGGAGTCATTTTATCCTGACTACAAACCGAAGATTTCTTTTCGTGGCTGGTTCCTCAGGGTCGGGTTGGCTAGCTGCTTTTTCGTAGCTGCCGTCGTGGGAACTCATAAGTACCTTACCTATCAAGCCGATACAGCACAGATGAACCAAGCGACTGTCGAGGGCCTCACTGAGTATATGGATCTGAATGATCGGTTGATTCAGATCTATGAGGGTTGCCTAGGGATGCTGGACAAAGAGACCTTTGCCTTCTCATATTCTTTTCAGCAATTTTGCATCGTTCCTGTGGAAAGGACTCTGAATGCAATGGAGCATCAGGTGCAGCACGCCAGTTTGAAGATTGATATTGCTGCGATTAATCAGCTGGATGTGCTGCTCGATCTTTTGCGAGAGGATTATCGACAAGGATTGATAGCCAATCAGATGACTGATTTTTTTGAACAGGGCATCAGGGATAGCCAGAAGGCATTGTGCATTCCAAACAATTCTGACGCGTCCGCTGAACGCCTGAAGCGGCTGCGCAAGCCTGCTGACGATGCGATGAACCGGCAGCTGGAGTTCTACTTTATCCTCCGCGACTTTATCCTGCCTGGGCTTCAATCCATGCAGGCAAATGTGCTGGTCGCAGCTCGGCAAAGTAACCGCAGTGGCCTATCAGAACAGATGTTGAGTGACGCGCATCAGTTAAGCGAACTGCTGAAGCAGCGCCACCAGTATCGAATGGAGGAGCCACAGCAGCCTTTCACTCTGTCTGCTGTGAAGAATTTGAGCTCACGAGGGATAACAATATCAGGCGAAATGGACACCATGATTGAAGATGCCCGATATGCCCACGTTTTGCTCAAGGGGATTCGAGCATCATTTCTTGGCAAGCACGAGGACGTGAGTGAGCTAATTGAATGCGGCGTCTATGTTAAGGATGCCGGAATAAGGTTCCGCAAGGATGAGGAAGCCATCAGGGCCTCCGCTGTACCAAACGCCTGAGATGAGCAGTCAGGCTCTTGCTTACCGAGGCACTGCTTTTGGTAGCACTGGCGCACAGAGGCATGCTACATGACGCAACCGCTCTTTGATTTTGACCTAAAACGCGTTTCTCGTCGGCACTACATAACTGGCAAGGCCGCAATCAATTTCCCCCAGCCAGGATGTATCACTGGTGGTTGGCATTTCCTGTCTTACTTCGACCGAGATTCGGGCGTTGCTAAAGTGTCGCTAGCAGGGATTCACTACCCAGACACCGATGCGTTTTTTGGTGACACGGGCATCACTGACGTGACCGAACAGCTCAGGAAGCGTGGATGGCCCATAGTGGACAAAAAGCTCTTCATGGCTGACCACTACAGAGCTGCTGCAGACATGATCGTGAAATGGTCGTTGAGCGATTCAAGATACTGCAACGTAGAAGTCGCGGAATGGTTCCCTTCCCCTGAGGCTACGCAGCGGCTGCTTGGAATACTGAATCTTGGCAAGCCCAAGCTTTCGGAATTGAACAGGCTGCAAAAAGTGGAAGCTTGGCTAAGCTCGCAATAGGTGATGAAGTCAGGTTAGTCAGGAAGACAGCCGTTGTAAGACGCTGAATGAGAGTAATGAGTCATTGAAAATTTTGGGGAGCGCCTCACGGGTCTGGCAGTCATTAACTATGCCCCCCTGTAGTGTTGGCCGATTGGACTTCCATCCACAACGCATCCGGATGCGCCTGCACCTCCGTGCTGTGGTTGCTTTCTTGCTTCAAGCTGTACAGGCTTGTAGTTTGAAAATATCGAAAATCAGGAACGCCACATGAAGATTTCGTTGATAGACAATGGGCTTGACTCCCTTCGCAAAGGTTACGTCCACTTGGGTAGGTATGAGAAATTATTAGCCGAAAAGGCCGGCGACACAGAAAGATTCTCAGCACTAAAAGACTCAGTCCTATCAATCCAACATGGTGTTGAAATCTTATTCAAATACTCTCTCAAAGAAAAAAATGAGATCCTGCTCTTTACCGACATTTCAAAACTCAAAGAAGCTTATAAAAGCCGACGAGAGGAAATCATTAAAGAGCTCTATGAGTACGAAGGCTTACATACCGTAACATTTAAGGAGTCTATCGAGCGCCTAAAGGATATCTGCGGCATTCATATGGATGAACGGTTTGTCAAGACTCTAAAAAAGGTTGAGGCATGGCGGAATAGCATTACTCATAGCGCTGTGCTTTTGAGGGAAATTGAAGTAGCAAGAATCCTAATAAAATTTTTGACAGAGCTGGATGATTTTTTTGGCCCTTTGATCGGAGAACCCTACCTAAAAGGGCAGGGACGAACAGAGTTAGATCGAGCCTATAGGCTGACAAAAGCGGTCTACGGCGAGCTGGATAACAAAATTAAAGGATTGACGGTTGAACGTTTAATTGATGTGCTGCAATCTAATAATCTTAAAAATGTGACCGCTCCGAGCACTTTTCTAATCAAAGATCCAAAAAAGGCTTACGCTATACTGGAGCAAATACAGGGAAGCGAAATCCGGTATGGTTGTGACTTTGTAAATATGCACAACTCCGGTCATGCACAAATTGTAAGCCTAGCAGAAGACGATATCCTCACGATCCATGCCGTGGATATTCGAACCAAATATCAGTTTTGTTTAGATGCTCTGGTTGTACACATCCCAGAAATCAACAACGACCGTTCGCCTCTCATATTCATGTTCGCTAAACGCCTCACAGCGCAGGGCAAAAAACCCTATGTCAGAGAGGACGTAGGATGTACCCTGCAGCATGGAGTGAACATCGATGCTGACGACTCCTATCACTGGGAGAGGGAAATGCGCGAACAATCAATCGAAGACTATAACTCCGACACTCCCCAACTTCCGTCACATAAGGAAGCTATTAGATTTTTATCAGGTGGCCCCGTATGCTTCATGAACATCCAGCAGCTGGAATACGGATCTGCACATCGTCTTCTTGATAACAAGGCATTTCAAAATCCGGAAGCGTTACATGCTGCCTTTCAAGAAATGGAGTCAGGCGAATAAAGAGTGGTCGAGGAGGATGTTCGGTGGTGCCAAGTTCTATTACCGACATGGGATGGTAACCGAAAGTAATTGGTAGAGGTGAATGTTGAGAACTGTGTTTGATGAGTCTATTGATGCGAACGAACACTTGTGGCGATACTTTAGGCCTGATCGTTTTTTAGAGATGATAAATCAAGGGTGTCTTTATTTTGCATCTGCCCGACAGTTTCAAGATCCTTTTGAGGGGGCTACTGCTGTACTACCACCAGGATCAATTCATGATCCCCGGTTTTTGCCGCAGAATGAGGGCGGCGAAAGAGCCTTCGAGCAGCTACGTCGTCTAACAAAAATATGTTGTTGGCATCGAGCTGCATATGAAAGTGATGCGATGTGGCAGTTGTATGCTGCAGCATGGAAAGGAGTAGCTATTCGAACAAGTCCAGCGAGATTGGCCAAGGCGATTAAGCCCTTCAAACTGAGGGAGGATTACGCTGACGAAACTCTCTGGAGCGGTAATGTTCGGTATCTCGATCTGTTAAAAGAAAGACTTAGGGTTAATGTGCTTGAGCGCTTTATGTACAAGCATAAGGCATTTTCCTGGGAGCAAGAATTCAGGCTGATGATATCACTTCGTTTGGCAGAGGAATTTGGCGTAAAGGTTCCTGAGTCTGGTATTAAAGTGGCCGTAGATGTTTGCTTGCTTATAGATCGAATTTATCTTGGCCCAGAACTGTCTATTGACGACACTCAAGCTATTCGCCTTGCCGCTGAGTCTGCGGGACTTGGCGATAGGGTCAGGGTATCAAGTATGCTGGGAACTCCTAGATATACTTGAACTAGAACAATAGGCATGACCCGCTTCAAATCCGGATTGAAGCAAGGACGGTCGTAAAGCGCGCTGCCGTATCGCGGCAGCAGTGATGCCGGCATGAGGCCTAAACAGACTATCCTCGCTTCAACTCAGATCAAAACCTCTTATGAGTGTGCGGTGCCATGCCAACTTGGACGCAACGGAAGAGCCCTGTTTCACGTACTCGAGTCTTCGGAGAGAATGCGCTTCCAATGACGATTGACTAGGCTCGGCGACAAGCCCAACTCCTGGGCGATCTGCGCCTGTGTCATGCCGGTTGCTCTAAGCCTCCTAACGGCGTCGAGGCTTGCGGGGTTCTGAGGTTTTCCGCGTGTACGCTGAACTAAAGCCCCATCGGCAAATTGCTCTGCTAATAGCTCCATGCCCCCACCAGCTTCAAACGCTCGAAGCTGCTCTTGTGCATTTTTCATGAGGTCAGGATATGGCGTCCCCAGCCGTGCGGACATGCACAAGGCCAGAAGGGCGAGCGGATCTATCTCAAGTGCTTCAGCCAGGCTTTCGAATTTCTCAAGCGTGATGCTGGTTTCACCGCGCTCCAGAGCACTGATCTTGGACTTGGCGCTGGCATCCGAAAGCTTCTCATACCGGAAGCGTTTGTTCAGGCGTAGAGCCCTGAGGGTGCCTGCTAAGGCGATTTTGAGATGCATGGCTCTGCCAAAAGTCAGGATATAGCCATACCATTGGGTTTCCGATAAACATCAATATGAGGTATTATTGTAAAGATCGGGGCGGCTCCAATCCCTCTCTTCAGGCCCGACGCCAACAGGGGGGAGCTGACAGCGACCACGGCCTGACAATTTATGATAAATCCTGAGGGTGGAGATATGGACGTGGATAGTCCCATTCAAGACGGTCTGTTGGGCGATCCTGGTGTCAGCCTAATGGGCGCGGAGCTTTGCCTTGATGACGCCCTGCAGGCGGCAAGAAGGCACTATAAGCACCTTCCACTATGCGTCGTCGAAGAGTGGATCATCCTGGACGCCGTAGTCACTGACACCGAGCGCGCAAAAGTAATCGCCGCAGGCTGCCAGCCAATGTTTCTGTTTGCCCACCAGGTGGTGCACGACGAACAGAGACGATTCGAACCCGGTAACTGGGTGCGCTCCAGTATGGGCACCACCTTCAAAGAAGGCTTCCTGTTCGCTACGCGGAACTCCGTTTACGTTCTTCTCGGCCCTGGGCACCGGAAGTCGTCTTCCATCGACGCAATATTTTCCCTTTTCTGATCGTCAGCCGGCCCCTGCTGGGTAGGGTGTCCGCAGCAGCTCAATGCGACGAAGCTCAGAATCATAAGTTTCGTTGGAGCGCTTGGTAAGGCCTCAAGGCAACGGCTTGCGACAAGACAATGATCCCTTCAAGTCAACTGCAGGTGCGCCTGATGGGCCTGCTTCACACGAGAAACAAGATGTTCAGGATTTGCATGCAAGATCAGGCTGGGCCCGTTGGAATGTTTGGCGATGGCCTAGCTCACTTTCACGCCGTCTCACGATCTCTCGCAACGCATTGGTATCACGTCAGTCTCAAGCGCCGGCATGAGGGCCGATTTGTAGCCTTTGAGGAGATGGTCAGCGATGAGCCCCGCCTTGTGGAGCTACTCATTGCTCAGGATGAGAGCATGGTTGTTCAGGACGTCCAAGTCGTTACACCTGGCTGGATGAACAAAGGTTCGGGCTGGAAGATGGAGCAATTGACGTCTTTGTCGATGGGACTCAACCAGGTAGCGGTGCCGATCTGCGTTCTTCAGGTCGAGAGCGGTGATGTGTACATCAATACTCATCAGCGTGACCTTGATGTTGATGCCTTGGTCGGGGTCAAGGAGCTGTACCGACGCCGCTCTCAGACCTCCGGTTTAACATCGTCGTCGGAGGGTGTGTAGCCATGGACGACATCCATACTGTTGAGTCGAAGCGACTTTCAGGCTAGACGTCGAACGGCTTAGCCTGCGTGAGTTCATGGGTATTGCGGGTGATCGGTATATCCCAACGCCGAGTCGGCTGCATTAAATTCTCTACCATTGTTTAACGGTGGCCGAGCATCGTTTTCAAGCCGTCACTGGTTATCAGATTCGAGCTCTGGAACGGCCAGCAGCAGAAATTAATTATTGGTGCGCATCGCTCACGGGGCGCAAATTTGATTGCCCTAGGCTCAGAATGGTAGATCTTCCTCGCGGATTGGCTCTGGCTCCACCGGCGGCTTGGGCGTGAGGGCTTGGTGGATGCTTTCTAGTCGTACTTGGAGCTCATCAAAAGTCACCACCAATACATCCTTCAGGCCGCTTCGATACTGCTCGAAGGCACGCTGCTTAGCCAGATCCCTGGGAGTTCGACCAATGATGACGATTGCCGCAATGGCGTGTGCGTGAACGCGCTCATCAAGCTCCTGGGACAAACCGAAAACCTCCCGTTGAAGCACGCTGCGTTGGCTAATGATCTGACCGACTGCACCGCCTAGCTCATAGGAAGGCACGAATGTCTGCCGGTATGACTGACCGAGCAGCTCAGTCTGAGGATGCTTGATCTCGATGAGGGCAAGATTTCCGGTTGCTCTGGCGGCCATCAGGAAATCCGAAAACTGACCGCCCCGGCCACTGAAGCCTTTACCGCCGATGTATGGCTGGTCTGCAATCTTCTTGACCGGATACCCAAATGCCATGTCGAGCACGAAGGGGTGTTCACTTAAGAACCGCTGCCATCTAGGTTCGCTTACCTTGTTGTCCATCATTTTTCGATAGATCTCAATGAGTTCTCCGAGTGTAACGAGCTCGATTTCTGCCTTGAGATTGAACAGTGAGTTGGGCGCAGATTTAGCAAGCGCAGGAACGTTTTGCTCCGTCAGCTTGGCTGCCTGCTGTTGATCTTTAGGCGAAAGCCGGGGCGACAGGGATCCTAGAGAAACCAAGTTAGCGAGAAGGTCAGGAGGCAGCTTCCTGGCGCGTGGAGGATAGAGCTCAGGCGCAGCTTCATGAAGCAGGCTTGTATAGCAGGCAAGTTTCTTGTCAGACGCCGTCTCCCGCTGGTGGCGCTGGGTTAACCGATCCAGGCATTTCCGCAGCTGCTCTAGACGATCAACGCCCAAGTAAAACTCGTTGCCTTTGAGTTTCGCATCGTTGTGACCAGTACCACCGTGTATCACGATGGTATCAACCCCCTTTAGGCTGCTCAGTGCCTGGACGATGCACCTGTATTCGTACTTGAAGCCAAGGCCGTAGCGCCAATCCGTATAAAGCCCTTCCGGAAGCCCATCGAGCAATTCATCTACTTCGTAAGGAGTGGCTGGATGGGAGTACGGTGTATAAACAGGTCTTGTAATGATGATCGACCTGATTCCGTGATATCGGGGCTGACCGTACTCGGGGTGTTCGGCTCTAGGGTTGATGGGATAAATGGTCAGGTAAGACGGTGCAACCTCCAGCAGAAGGTGCCAACCTGGCTCATGCTCTGCCAACGCGACGTCGCTGTAATAGACCCTAGAAATCCCATATATCTCTTCACCGATGGACTCGTACCCCTCATCTGATTCGATGGCCGAGAGCTCTTCCTCGCTCAAAGCCCCAGTGTCTTCGAGATCAAACCGAAGAAAAGGCCCTCCGTCGGTGCGCTGCTGCATGGCGTACTGCGAGGGCCGCATAGAAGGCATAGTGCTGTCGTCCCTGATCAAGATAGTGGTCGCCGAAGGCGTTATACCGAGTCTAACGAGCCGCTTGAGCTCCGGAAAGACGGGCACCAAAATGCTGGTTCGCCGGGGGCATCGATGAGCGCCTGTGGCTCAAGGAGAAAGGTATGAGGCCCACTGACGCGATACGAGGAAAGGAAGGGGAGGTTCGACGTCTGATCGAGACCTATGGCTTCATTGAGCCCAGACTCTTCGGCTCTGCCGCTCGAGGAGATGATCACGAAGGGAGTGACCTCGATCTGCTCGCCACCATTCCTCCAGCAATGGTCGGCAAAATCTCCCTGTTCGACATCGCCGGCCTCGAAGACGAGCTTCAGGTCTTGGTGGGTGTGCCGGTCGACTTTCACGTGAGCAACGACATGCCTGAACACCTCAGGCAATCCATCGAGCGTGAGATGGTTACGCTCTAGCTGTGAACATGCTTGCGATGATCCTGGCGTCTAGCAGGGCATGGTGAGGCAGTTCTTCCCCATCATTCATCGCTGTCAGGGTCGTGGCATCAGTGGGAAAGTTTCTGACGTTCTTGGGCCATTTCCCATCGTGATAGGCGAGCTCGCAAAACAGCTCCCAGTCGTAGACAGGGGCGTCAGTGACAACTTCGAGCTCTTCGTCGTAGGTTGCCAAGAACTGGAGGAGTGCCTTCCTGGCCTCGATTATCGGCATGGCGTACTCACCGGCCCAGAGCTGTGGCAGTACGATCTCCTTCACGAAATAACTGCAGTCGTATTCTCGCCACGTGCCGATCACTTCGACGTAGAATTCGCGACCATCCGGGGCAACCAGTGCCAGCGAAATCAGCTTCGCTGCTGCTGAGAGCTCGGTGAATTCGCAATCAAGAAAGAGCCTCATGTTACGAAAACTCCGTGATGACTAGGGCCCGCCTAAATATGGCGCAGGAAGGACAGCTATGGGACATGGCCCTCCAGCATCTTGGCCATGATGGGCTACTCGAGCTGGTTGTGGAGCTGTGGGGAGGCGCGTCTCCTCCACCCACACGATTAGTCGAGCATCTGAGAGCCAACAAGTCCTGAATATACTGAAAATTGCCCAAGAGCGAGTCGGGGCATTTGTACCTGGTCGAACGCCGGCTCCAGGGCCGTAACATTGTACGCTCGTCACGCGAGCGATCTTGCCGACGGGCTCATTACGCGACTGCCGAAACAGCAGCTTTCGCGATCCTGGAGAGGCTCCTGCCTCGAAATTGACTTGGGCATCTGACCTCACTTATACAGCAGTCAGCCCCCTGCCGTAGCTGTCCCAGTAGCTTTCAAGCTTACTGCCCCACCCCATTGAGATGTTTATGAGTGCTGATTTGACTGAAGAAGAAATGCGTCGTGCCCTGTTCGGTACGGCTCAGCCTGAACATCAGTTGCCCGCCGCTCCGTTGCAGGAGCCAGTGCCAGATGTAGTGTTCACGAAGCCGGTAGCAGCTCCCGCAGCCAAGAAGAAAATGGGCAAAGCATTCACGCCCAGGCTCAGGGTCACTCTCCGAGTCGGAAACGAATTCGAAGGAAAAACGTACGAGCTAATTCACGAAGCCGGCACGTTGAGCTCGCTGCTGGCTGAGCAGGAGGCTGTGAAGTCTGCTAGGAAAAAGTACAAGTACGTGGAGGTCGTCTCGGTCAAGTCGATGTAGATGGAGCTCATTAGCTCCTCAAGCCGATCACCTTACGCGGCCTTCAGCTTGGGCGCATTACGTTTCAGATCTCGATATCATGACCTCTAGTGCGATGATCATGCCTGCCAACGTTAGGCCGCTGCACCCGCTCATCGCGTCAACAACTTCCCGCCGCCAAGGGAGCTGGAAATGCTAGGACTGAAGGTTGAGATTTGGGAACATTGGGAGGAACTTTGCTGCTACTTCATGGAGCAAATAGCCCACAAGCACGACCCGCATATCAAATACCAATGCTACGGTCACAAAGGTCAGAGCCAGTTTGGGGTTGATCTAGTCCCCAAAAGCTCGGATTTTCCACTGGTCGGCCAATGCAAGTTGCGCGAAACCTCATTCACTTGGAAGCAGGTGCTGGATGAGTTGGAAAAAACTGATGGGTATGCAGGAAAAATTCAAGGCTACGTGATTTTTACGACTGCTCACAAGCACACCACCATTCAGGATCAGCAAAACAGTGGTTCTGTCTATCGGCATAAGCGTCCGGACGGAAGCTCATTTTCCGTTCATGTGAAACACTGGGCCGATTACAGTGCGGATGATCTCAAGTCCATACCTCAAGACGTACTGCAGCGTATTTTCCCAAACGCTTACAGTTTGTCAGTTACCCCACAAGCACCCTCCAATGATGACTACATGGTTTCGCTCGCCAAGCTGCGCAGCTACGTCCCCACCTGCCTCTCTGTGTCCGATCTGCATTGGTTGGAGCAGTACGACTTCACCCTAGGATGGATCCCGGAGCTAGCTTTCGATGCATTTCGAGATCTTCACCGTGACGTCGAGCAAGTAGAAGACGCGCTCCGCTTCAACATCAAAAGCTGGTTACACCAGGAAGGCTCGGAAGAGATTAAAGCTTCTCTCTTGGCCGGGAAAGACTTCTATGACGCGTTAAAGGTGTTCGTTAATGGGGTTCAAGGCCAAATCGTTGGTGATAATCTTCCCGACGGCACCTCAATTCTGACAGTCACCGACCAGCCACGCTGGGAGAAGCACGCGAGACAATTCGCGAGCGATGCTCAATACCTCGCCAACGTTTACAGGATGTCAATTTTGGGTGAGCGTGTTCGGAATTAGTTCTATGTTCGCGGCTCTTTTAGTTTCAATCGTCATAGACTACGAGACAGGATGGTCGCCAAAGGCTTCGCGAAGCAGGCTCTGCATCATCACAGAGGCAGGGCCTTCGAGAAAGTGCTCCTGACCGCTGATATCAAACCGCGCAGGATTAATGTGAACAACGGTCGCGCCACGTCCCAACGCGCGTAGCGGAAGCTCTGCTGCCGGATAAACAATCCCGGACGTACCAATCGACAGGAAGACATCGCATTCCGCTGCTGCTGCGATTCCTGCACTCCAAGCGTCCTCTGGCAGCATCTCACCAAACCAAACGACTCCAGGTCGAACATATCCATCACATGCAGAGCATCGTGGCGGCTCAATCCGACTCCCGCCCTCAGGCAGAGCTTCGGACGTGAGGGGCAACGTATAAGCAAGCCGGCAATCGATACACCGAGGCGAGTGCAGGCTGCCATGCAGATGGGATACGTCCCGGCTGCCTGCCCGTTCATGAAGGTCATCAACATTCTGAGTCACGACAGTGAGCTTGGGTACGTACCTGGCCAGTTCGGCGATAGCGAGATGGGCTCCATTTGGCTGCGCCTGCAGAACCTTATTCCGGCGCCATTCATACCATCCCCAACACAGTGATGGATCAGCTCGGAATGCGTCGCTGGTGGCGAGCTGTGCAGGATCAAACCGCTCCCACAGCCCAGTCAAAGCATCTCGGAATGTTGGGATGCCGCTTTCTACTGATACACCAGCGCCTGTGAAGACAACGACATGCTGAGCGTTACGCAATTGCTCAGCGAGGGAGCTGGTGATCATAAGCATTCCTTAGAATCGGATCTCATTTGGGTGCCGCCATTATGGCCCGGTGCTAATCTTGCCTGTCTCGTGCCATCATAAAGTCAGCGAATGCGTTCGCTGGGTTGTGCCCACCTTCATCACCCGCCCTTCCAAGTGCTTCAGGGGTTACATCTGTTGTAGGCCAAACACATCCACTGACGAAATCATGCAGAAAGCCTAGGCTGTCCAGCTTGATGAAGAACTCATCGTCTGTTTCACCCTTCTGCCGCTTGGTGTAGTAATACGAGAGTGCGCTAGTGAGCACGTCGGTAAGCTGAATACCATCAGAGTCGTGTGAGGCGCTGAAGGTCAACGTATTCAGTCTCAGGGGCAACTCAATCTGGGCGTTTCCGAAACCGATCACTTGTTGCTCTTCAGCCTGCTCTTCGAGCTCGGCGATTGCCTTGAAAAAATCGGCCTGACGTTCCAGGGGCTCCGAGTCATCGCATATCGCGTCGAACCGGGCGTGCTGCCTTCCCCATTCAACACACAGTGAAAAGAACGCCGGGATCGCAGGGTTGAAGGTACTCTTGGGCAACTCTTCGAGGGCATCCCGAACAATCATCGAGCTCATTGACAGCATCTCAAGCTCCCACTCCATCGGCAGCGTGCTCTGTGCGGCAGCTTCTTTCATCACCTCTAAATACTCGTAGAACGCGGTGATAGCTTCCTCGCTCTTCTCGCCGCACATGTCGTAGTAGAAAGAAAGAAATTGATCAAAGCAGGCATCTCCCACTGCGAGTGGAAGGCAAGCGAAGATCATGTTGCTCAAAGCGATGTTCTGGCCATTCTCATAGAGGTTGAAGTCGAATTGGTAGTAAAGCAGCGGCTCCAGGAGGTCATCGATCACCTTGGTCAGCAGCATGAACCGCTTGTGAAACACCTGTGCCTTGAAGCGCTCAGGCGTCACTAGACCAGACCGAAATAGCTCAATGACCCGATCTTGCCCCCGCCCAGTCTTTCGAAGCTTTTTGAAGTGGATTTCAGGCGCCTGCCTGGAGCGCAGTGGGCGGAGCAATCGCTCACACTCTTCAGCGTTGAAGTCACAGGAGCCGAGGATAAACAGTGGTTGGTCGAGATCGGCCAGCTGACGTCCTGTGTTGCCTGATTCGTCGAAGTAGATTGTTGTCATTTCGCTACCCTGCGTTTCTGCCTTCGTGGAGTCCTGAATGGCCAGCATGAAGCTGGCCACCACCTCATCGATATCAGAACTCGTGTTCAACATCATCGAAGAAGTTTACGTGTAGCTCGTACTCGAGCGAGCCAAAACGCGCTAGCAGGTCTGCCCTCAGTTCGCCTTCAGCTTCAGGTTCAAAATTGATCCAGTAGCTGTACACGAGACCATCATCCGACTCGTTGGTGGTGATCTCTGATCCCGCCAAGAGCTCGCCATCTTCGACCGATATCCCCAGCTCGCTTGCGAGTGCTTGCGCCATGGACATGCGGTTGCTGTTTCGAGCCTCTTCCACCTGAGCCCAATATTCGTGCTCAGATCTACGATCTCGATCAGCATCTGATTCCATACTGGAGATGGATACGCCATCCTCTGCAAGCAACCACTTACCATCACGGCGAAGCAACTCGACTGTGGCGTTAAGGAAGAATGCTGCACCGTGATACACCCGATCTTGGTCTTGCTCGCCCTGATAGGTCAGCGAAACTCCCAAGCTCAGTATCCCGGTTGAGTCGGCGTATTGAGTAGCATCGACCGTCAAGGCGTCCACCGTGAATCCGCTTGCATTTGTCTCCGCAATCGCACCGGACAGCTGATCTTCCAACTCCTGATCCAGATCCGAGTAAACATCGTCCTCGTGGATCGCGTCGTCAAAATCCTTGATCCCAAAGACAGCCATCATCAAGCGCGGATCCTCGGGGTTCCGCTGAGCGACCACAGCGAGCTCGTGGTAATCAGCAAAGCCAGCTTTCCGTGCGAGGGTCTCTTGAGCGACAGAAAGCTTTACGTCCTGATCACGAGCGAGCTGCTTGGCTTGAGATTTGAAAATGTTGAGCGGGGAAAAATCGGACATAGCAATGTCTCCAAAACCATAGACGCTTTGGTTACCGATTGCCTGTTCACCGGGCAGCGTCGGGTTAGGGACATGCCGATGTAAAACGAGGGATGTATCTACGATGGGCTATTGCTTCGCGAAACAGGCGCCAGGCGACCATCACCGCCTGGGCCGATCATAGGTCAGGGAAATTAACTCTGCAATAGGCTGCGCGAGCGGCAGCCCTAGGCCGGTTACGCGGGGAGTATCTAAGAGGGGGGCTCGGGTATCTGCCATGAACGCAAGCGGAGCGCGCCGGCTCGGGATGTGCCAGAGGCTTGAGGATGGAAGCCCGCAGGGCCAAAACCTGGCGAAGCCAGGGTTTGGTTTACGACAGCCGTACCCCAGCGGGGGCAAGCCCAAAACTGCAACGGCATCATCGCCATTAAGCTGCAGTTATGAAGATATCCCGCATGCCCCGCGTACGCATCAGCTTTGTTTACCAGCCCAGGATTTTCTCAACCCCTGCGGTGAGGTCAACCCGATCAGTGACCTTGCTCAAGTCTTTGTGATGAAGGGCGTCTTCTGCGGCATGCAGCTCAGTAACCTTTTTCTTGTCGTGCTTGTTCAGGAGTTGCTCCAGGAAGTACAGGACTTCGTAGCCTTCGTCCTTGTCTACCTGACGACGATCCTGAATGCCAGCATAAGGCGAGTCCCCTTCATCCCGAGCCCAAGTGTAGGTATAGACATCAGTCTGAAGGTTCGAGCGTTTCAGTGTTACAGCCATGTGAACTCCATTTGCGTGAACAGCTGTGGAAAGATAAGTGCTCCATGCGAGCCAACGCTGCCCCCTATATGGCGAGCACGAAGGTGCTTGGGCACCCTAATCCTGCCTCAGCTATGGCGCAGTGTCACGTGGCAAGTGGCTCTTTGATATCGCACTTAAAGCGGCAAACGAGAGGATGTCACGACCCTCTTGGCCATAGACCAAGAGGGTCGGACGATCTCAGCAATACCTGGGAGGGTTAAGCCGCCGGCTCGGGAACCGCTTTCAGGTTCATCTGAGCTTCGAAGATGAGCAGGTCGCTCTCTTCATTGTCCCTCATCAACCCAATGACCCTAGAGCTAACCTGGATCTCGCCATTTCTATCGAGGCGAACATACTGGGGGTATCGATCAAGCAACAGCTCGGACAGACCACGACTGTAACCCTCTCGGATTAGCTTGATTTTTGCGTCATCCGTGGTGCCATATTTCATGCGTTTATAAAAAGCTGGATCAATAGCCCCAACCCCGTTCAGCACCTCAACAAATTTAAAAATCTTGTTGTCGAAAAAATCATCTTCTTCCTTAAGACGAACGATAGCGAGATTGACTCTTTCTACATCATCCTTGGTTGAAATTCTGACCCAATAAGGAAACTGGCTATTACCAAACTTAGTATCACCCCAGTTTGCGACATACACATAGTCCGTCCCCTTTTTCTCAGGAAGCTCGCGCCAATATTTTAATGTGTACCTTAGTATCTGCTTGAGGCTGTATTTTTTCAGTTTCCAGTCCAAAAACATAGCATAGAAATCTATAGTAGCCTTGTTTTGCAGTCGCTTTAGGTCACTGTACTTTCTCTTATCATCGAAATTGTCAACAAAGCAAGACTTGATTTCTAGCAGGAGGCGGTCAGCGCTATCGATCAAACCATATTCCTCAACCGATGTACTAATCGCGCTATCAATCTGCTCCTCAGTGGCGAACACGTCAATCTCACTCACACTGTTAGCGATCAGCAACTGGCCAACCTGCGTCTTGACATACTCACACTCTTGACCAGTGACTATGCCAGGTTGGAGGTTTTCCAGCCTTGCCACAGCGTCACGATGCCGGTCTGCCATTGGGCCATCCAAAATGGCAGTCTCTTGAAGCAGAACGTTGCTTACGCTGTCTTCGTCGACCTTCGAAACATTCACGTTTTTTTCATAGAAGGTCTGAAGATTAGATTTCTTATTCGTGAAGCCGTCGACACCCAAAAGGTAGATGCTTGACTCTAACTTTTTAAGCGTGATGCCCGCTTCGGGTGCGAACACCTCGCTAAATCTATTGACACGACCGATTAGGTTTTTGAATTGCGATGAGGTCAGATTTCCACGGCCTTTTGAATAGTCAAAAATAAACAGGCGCTCAATAGGAAGATTTACGCCTTCAAGCAGAGTGGAGTTGCAGACCAGATACTTCATCGCCTTTGACTGGTGGAACAGGTTTTCCAAATACAGTCGTATGGTGTCCGGGATCGAGCCGTGGTGGTACATCACTCCCCTGCGCAAGCATGAAATCAGCCTATATCGCTTATCGAATGTCTCCTCAAGCTCATCACAAGCTCGCTGAACTAATGGGCAGTCGATATCAGGTAAAGTGTTGGCGAGCTCGACGGCGAACTGCTCAATTTTCTTTTTGGTGTTGCCATAAATAATATTCTTGGCTAACGATTCGCGCTTGATCAGGTCGAAGCAATTCTTGTGCTTTCTGTCGATTTCCAACCATTGGTTGAGGAAATGGTCGTAGAGTTTCAGCTTGCCGTCGTTCTTCCCAGTCCTGAAGTCTCTGGTGTAGAAGCGCTCAGACTTGATGTATTCATCTACCCTGAAGCCCTTGGGTGTCATATCAAGGTAACGAACTCGAACGTTAAGCTCGTTACAAAGGAAAGGAGTCAAAAACTTAAATGAAGTCTGAGAATTCCTAGCGCCTAGGATGCATAGCATAGTCGCCAATAGTTCATTGCGACTGTCGCCCTGAAGGAGGTTGTGAGCCTCGTCCACAAACACCATATCGAAGTACAGACCACTGTATTCGTTTAGTAGTCGATTCAGGCGCTCTTGTGTAAGCACAAACGTTCGATTGTTTCGCTCGGGCGAATACATCTCCGGATGCGTCACCACCTTGCCCAACTTTGGAATATCTGAATAAATCAGGCGCTTCTTCGTCTGGGCGAGCAAAGCTTTCGATGGCACCAAGATAAGGATGCGTTTAGAGGGGTTGTCTTTGACAGATTTGATAATGAGCTCAGACTTCCCGTAGGACGTCGGGGCAATGACTACTGACGAGTTCTCATATTCGTCCTGGACAAAAGTTCTCAGAGTATCCTGCTGCTCCGTAAGCACCATCCCCTGATCACGGAATGTGTCTACGTAACTACTCACAATATTTTGAATGAATGACCTACTTAGCCTTTCATCTTTCTCAAAAGATTTACCGAGAACAGCAGAGACAGGTAATAGCCCACTATTGATAGATACGTCATAAAGCGGCTCGTATCTCCCCGTCAGATTGCCATAAAATAAAGTCACCCTATAACCTAAACGCTTTATTTCAGGCGCTTTGTGGTTGAGGAGCAGGACTGCAATCGCAAGCAGCTTAACAGTATCCCCGTCGGACATCTCGCTGCCACGGAGAAGCTCCATGTAAATGTCTTTGAAACGGGTTTTTGCCAATTCCTTGATAGTTAGCTCTTGCATTTAGCATCCTGCCTCGGCGCGGAGAAAGTCTTCCAGTTTCTGAAGTGTTCCCTTATGGAGGGATAATACCAAGACAGTTTTGAAGATAGGAGTCGCTGTTAGGGTAGTGGTAAAGTCCGCAATACTTGTCTCCATAACCTTGTGCGAGACATCATTGAATAAAGCAGAAACCAAGACCACGTTATTGTCTGATGGTACGGCAGAATTCCCGTAAGCTTTGTCACCCTCCATGCCCAGGATGGCGAGCACAGATTCTTTGTAGCTTTTCTTATCGTTGATGGATTTCTGCGCGGCATTCATGGCGTTCAGCCAATGATTCATTTCTGATTCAGCGAGTCGGCCCTTAAGGTCATCACGTGCTTTGGCAAGCATGGATTTGCTGGCTGCACAGGAGGTTTTCTTTCCGGCTGCCCCCGACTTCACTTCCGTAATCCACACCTCGTCAGTTGAGGGTTGATAAAGAATGAGATCAAAACCTTTCCGGATATGTTTTTCTTCCATATTGAAGAAAGGCGAAACGACATCAAAATCGTCGAGCATTTCGAGTATTACGACATGCGCAAGCAACTCTCCCAGCATCCCAGTACGAGTATTCTGATCCTTGCTGGAATAGCGATCCCAGAATGACTTCAAGGTTGCCGCGTATTTGAATACCACCATGCTCCGGCTCGCCTGATCGGCGCCATGGCATATCCTGGTCAGATTTGCCCTGAGAGTGTCCTTCAGCTCATCTGAGAAGGACTCGATGCAGCACATTGCGTATTGACCCACTTGCTTGAAAACGACGCCATCCATAACTCAAATATCCAAAGGGGCCGCAGCCTCTGAAATCCTGCCGCTGCATCCATCGCAGCGGCCTGTAGGTCTACTGTTGGTTTTACTGCCAAGTAGCAAGGCCAGCCCACAGGCTGAAATAGCCATGACGGCACTATGCCACTTCTTGAAGTATAGCGAGATGATTCTGTTGAAAGTAGAGACCAACGCCTGTCGGGGCGGGCTGCTTTGAGCCAGGTCAGATCACATGCTCACGCCACACTCACTCTGCGGAGAGTGGTGCTAATGTCCAGGGGACAGGCTGCGGAGGTTCCGCAAGCTGGATGGATTGGGAGGTTTGATGCGACTGATTGCGCAGATTAGCTACGCAGTTCCTGACATGCTGGAAAAAAGATTCGGGCGCCAGCGGATAGCGCCAGCCAAGATGGCCGAAGGGTGGACGCCTGCCGGGCGAAAACCAAGCGCAGCCAAGGTTTGATGCGCGGTGGCCCAGCACTGCGGTAAGCCACCCAAATCATTGACGAGCCAGGATGGATTACGTCGAAGACGCTCTCGTTCACCTCGATCTTCAAAGTGCCTAACCGGGCTAACAGATCTGCTCGCAGCCCCAGGTAGGATCGCTACAGAAGGGCAGCAAGCAGGCTGGATTATGCTTCCAAGCGGAAGCATAAAGATAACGTAGCCGGTCAGAGAGCTCGCATCCAATCAAGGGTGCTGCGGAAAACAGGATATTCTTGATCTATCGTCTCCGGCTGCCAGGTTCGAATATTATCTTCCTGAGCAATGATTGCGGCTTCCCCTTTTTCCACAATGCTCAAGGCATCCTCAATACATCCCATCGGCCAGACCCAAGTTGAAAATCCTGCTTTCATGGCTTCATGAGCCGCATCTGCGAGCGGTCGACCGTCAGCATGCCTCGCGAAGGCAGCCCAACAATCCGCTGCAGTTCCGTTCTGGGATTTCTGAGGCATTCCATTTCCTCCGAGCTGGAAACCTTCGGCTTGGCTGACAACCCGAAGTGCAGATCTGACGTTATCCATCTCTTCGCATTCCTTCGGAAGCCAAGGGCCTCTAGCGTGGGTGAAAGCAAAATCCAAGTCAGCGATCACGCCACATTTGATACCCATTGCCGTCAGTACAGAAAATCCTTTAGGTATAGCGGTGCAACTCCCAAGGGCAACGAAACAGATCCGTTCAAGCTCCGGACTAACGCCATAGAGCTTCTCGTAAATGAGGGGTAGCAACCTCTGGTCAGTTTTGCCCTCACACAAAATTACCTTTTCGGCAAAATAGATCTCCGCAATGTTTCCAAGCTCAAAAAGCGTTCGAGATTGCGCTTGAGCCTCTGCTATAGCTTGAGCAACCGCCGTGCCCATAGGAATGCGAACCTCGGAACCGTTCTCCCGTGAGCGGCGCACGATTACCGTTTCAGGCGCATTATCCCTGCTTACCATCAATGGCGAATGGGTCGTGAACACAACTTGGTAGCCGGATTTTGAAAGCACATGGAGTGCTTCTCTAAGGCCCCTGACACCTTGTGGGTGCAGAAAAACCTCGGGTTCATCGATCAGCAAGAGACGACGAGAAAGGTCTTGATCGCGGGTTTTACGGATGTCGGCTAGGAGCCGGATCAAGGCCATTTGTATTGCGCGCTGAGCACCGCTTCCTAAAGTGTCGAATCGTCTGGTTTGACCGGATATCTCATCGGTCACGTTTAAATCACCGCTCTTGAAAAACTCCTTAACGTCGATTGACGGTACGTCCAGGTTTAACATCAAACCAGGGAAGAAGCTTGAGAGGGCATTGGTGGCGCTGGTGTCGAACTCATTCAGCAGAGGGGATCGGTTCTCACCGTCGGATCCCAGTATATTCCTGACTGCTGTGAGTGCATCCTGAACCTCTTGGTGGGCAGTGAGGATGGGTGCCATGATTTCATCCAGTAGCCCACGAATTGTGCTGCCAGCTTTGCCTTTGCCTAGGTCTTCCTGGACATCATCCATGGCGCGGATATGCAACGCTTCAGGTAACAATGCCGAAATGGCTTGAGGCAACCCCGTCGGATAGGAGCGCCACGACGTAGGCAGACCTTGCTCATCTATATCAGCATTCCCCCACACCTCTGTGGTCGGTTTGGTTGAGCCCGAAGCAGAAATCCTTATCCAAAGATCACCGTTGATGCAGTAAGGGGTAATCGCTGCTTGATGTTTGGCTTCAGGGATTTGCGCAATCAGTTCCTCGGTAATCCCGGATACGCAGGCGCTAATGATGATGGGCTGAGTCGGATCATTCGCGTCTGTCTTCGCAAATGCCTTGGGCGCAAGCACTAATCTGATCGCGTCGAGGATGGTGGATTTTCCTGCGTTATTCTGACCGACCAGTGGGGTGAAATCGCCCAGTGGCAGGATTACTTGCTTGCAAGAGCGGAAGTTCTTGATGTGTATCTTGCTCAAGGCGTGCATGGGATGAATTCCTTTTCTACGGTGGGCAAGGCTCCTCAGCGTAGCCTGAAAGTGGCGATGCGCCACAATCCTGGCATCATTGCTTAAGGATGCAGCAGCGCTGTGAGCACATATCCTCTCTCGCGCAAGCGGAGCCCGGCTCCTTATCTACATATCTTCTGATAGGTTAGATTTGAGTACACAGACCAAGAATGCGTACTGACCAAAAGGTCAGCCAAAAACAGTTAGATTGGGTAAGCGATTGATTTATGGATCATAATCTAGAACTAACCGTTAGCAAGGCACCGGAACAGCTGAGTGATTTCCCAAGCACCACTGCCTTGACCAGTGAAGCCCTGCAACGCGCCAGTGGGCAAGCCCAAGCCCTGCGCACTGAGTTGCGCAAGGCAGTGATTGGCCAGGATTCGGTGATCGAAGACGTCCTGACCGCACTGATCGCCGGTGGCCACGTGCTGCTCGAAGGCGTGCCAGGGCTGGGCAAAACCTTGCTGGTGCGCGCCCTGGCACGCTGCTTCGAGGGCGATTTCGCGCGTATCCAGTTCACCCCGGACCTGATGCCCAGCGACGTCACAGGCCACGCCGTGTATGACCTGCATACCGAACAGTTCAAGCTGCGCAAGGGGCCGGTGTTCACCCACTTGTTGCTGGCCGATGAAATCAACCGTGCTCCAGCCAAGACCCAGGCAGCCTTGCTCGAGGCCATGCAGGAACGGCAGGTGACCCTCGAAGGCGAGGCGCTGCCCATCGGCCAACCGTTCATGGTGTTGGCGACACAGAATCCCATCGAACAGGAAGGCACATACCCCCTGCCGGAGGCGGAACTGGATCGCTTCATGCTCAAGGTGCGCATGGATTACCCCGACGCGCAGCAGGAACTGGAGATGGTGCGCGAAGTCACCCGCTCGTCGCGGGCCGACATGCTGGCTGTACACCCATTGCGCACCGTATTGCAGGCCGAAGATGTGCTGCAACTGCAGCAGGTTGCCAGTGACCTTGCCCTGGATGAACAGGTGCTCGACTATGCCGTGCGCCTGGCACGCGCTACACGCAGCTGGCCAGGGCTGGCGATCGGTGCAGGACCGCGCGCCTCAATCGACCTGGTCCGCGGCGCCCGTGCCCGCGCCTTGTTGCGCGGTGGTGAATTTGTAACACCGGACGATATCAAGGGATGCGCCCTGGCAGTACTGCGTCATCGCGTACGTATCGCGCCAGAGCTGGATATCGATGGGCTGGAGGTCGACCAGGTGCTCAGGCAGTTGTTGGATCAGATTCCGGCACCCCGGCAGTGACTCGCCCATGAAGCCGACCCGTCTGCTGTTGAACTGGCTCGGCGCATTGCTGGGTCTGGGCATTTTGCTGGGCACTGCGGCAGCATTGCAGCTCACAGTACCGGACACCTTGCACTCAGTCGTCTGGGGGTTACTCCTGGCGTTGTTGCTGCTGGCCATGCTGGACGCCGTACGATTGCATCGCCGCCCATCTCCGCATGTACAACGGCAGATGCCCGGCAGCCTGGCGCTGGGACGCTGGGGCGAAATCCGCCTGGCTCTGGAGCACGACTTCCCACAGCCGCTGACGGTGCAGGTATTCGATCATGCCCCCGACGGACTGAGCGTGGAGAACATGCCTCAACCCATAACCTTGTATCCCGGTGAACGCAGCGAACTGGGCTACCGCCTTCGCCCCCTGCGGCGCGGGCATTTCAGTTTCAGCCGTTGCGAAATACATCTGCCCAGCCCTATGGGGCTGTGGGCGGCACGACGCCATATCGAAGTGAGCGACTCCACCCGCGTCTACCCGGATTTCGCTCGGCTCTACGGCGCCCAACTGCTGGGTGTGGACAACTGGCTGAGCCAATTGGGCGTTCGTCAACGTCAAAGGCGCGGTCTGGGGCTGGAATTTCATCAACTACGTGAGTTTCGCGAAGGCGACAGCCTGCGACAGATCGACTGGAAAGCCACCGCCCGACAACGCACCCCCATCGCCCGTGAATACCAGGATGAGCGCGACCAACAAATCGTGTTCATGCTTGATTGCGGCCGGCGCATGCGAAGCCAGGATGACGAACTGTCTCATTTTGACCACGCCCTCAATGCGTGCCTGCTGCTCAGCTATGTTGCCTTGCGCCAGGGCGATGCCGTGGGGCTGTGCACCTTTGCCGGTGACCAATCGCGCTACCTGGCGCCGGTCAAGGGCAGTAGCCAGTTGAACCTGTTGCTCAACGCGGTGTACGACCTGGACACCACCCGACGGACCGCCGATTACCAGGCGGCGGCAAGCCAACTGCTGGCCCGGCAGAAGCGTCGAGCCTTGGTCATTGTGGTGAGCAACCTGCGGGACGAGGACGATGAAGCCCTGTTGACGGCCGTCAAACGCATCAGTCGTCAACATAAGGTGCTGGTGACCAGCTTGCGCGAGGAGGTACTCGACCAACTGCGTCAAGCCCCCGTGCAAACCTTGCCCGAAGCCCTGGCCTACAGCGGCACCATCGACTACCTCAACACACGGGACGAGCTGCATGACCGCCTGACCGCACATGGCTTATCCGTCCTGGACACCTTGCCATCCGAGCTGGGCCCCGCACTGGTGACACGCTACCTGGGCTGGAAGAAAGCCGGCGCTTTCTGAGAAAAGCGTTCTGAAAAACAACACTCGACCACGGCAGAGGTAAATCCCTCTGAACCGGGTCGACAGTGCGTTGTAGCTAGGCCGAAGCCTGCAAGGGGTCAAAACTGAAGTAATGCAACAAGACGTTGATCAATTGCCCATACTCCTCCGGGGCCTGCAGCACAGTGAACCCGGAATCGTAATGCTGCGGGTTGATATCTTCGTGGCTCCACAGGCAGGTAGCCGTGAGATCAATGGGATAAAAGGTGCCGTCAGCCTCCGGAATCTTCAAGCGCAGCTCGAAATCCACGTCGACCATCATGGGCAATTGGCTGATCAACATCAGCCCGTCTTCCGAAACATTGCCCAAAAAACCGATGGGCTTGTCGGTGAGACGGTTAAACACTTGCAGGAAGTAAGGAAGCTGATGCCGCTCGATCCGTCGGTCGGTAAACATGGTGAGATCGCCATCCAGTGGCCATAACGCGGCCGTGCCAGTGATTCGGAACGAGTAATAAAACCCGCTCTCCATGGATCTCGGTAAGACAACGGGCAATAGTCCGTCGCCAGAACAGCTACCGAGTCCGGGCCCACATTCGTTTGCATAGAAACTTGTACAAACGAACATTCAAAGGATAGCCCAAGACTGGCAACAGGCCAGTTATGAAATGGCGATTATCATCACAATGAAGCGGGACGCGGCTGGGCGACGCTTGCACCGCGGTAATGCCCCAACTGCTGCAAGGTATCGAGCCTCGCACGAGCACGATAGGCGTACTCACTCGACGGGTACTGATTGATGATGAATTGATAGGTCTGCACCGCATCGACGAACAGTTTCTGCCGTTCAAGGCATTGCCCGCGCAACATCGATACCTCCGGTTGCACATAGCGGCGCGTGCGGCTTTCACGGTCGACCTGGGACAACTCCAGGGTGACACGCTCGCAATCGCCGACCTTGTAGGCGCGGTAGGCATTGTTCAAATGGTGGTCCATCGACCAACGGGTGCAGCCGATAACACTGACGGCCAGGGCAGCAATGAGCAAAATTCGCATGAGGGTTCTCCTGTCTTGTGCAGTGTATCGACCCCTCGTTAAAAATCTTCAAGGATGTTCGTATTCAGCCGCAGCGAAAACAAGGCAATCGTCGATAAGTAGTGCAAACGAACAATGACTACAACGAAAGAGCATAGTAGCCTTCCTCAGCGCTTGAACTCAGGAGTCTGTGCATGTCCGTCCGTCGTACCAAAATCGTCGCCACCCTTGGCCCGGCCAGCAACTCGCCGGAAGTCCTCGAACAGCTGATTCTGGCTGGTTTGGACGTTGCCCGTCTGAACTTCTCCCACGGCACCCCGGACGAGCACAAGGCTCGCGCCAAGCTGGTGCGTGACCTGGCTGCCAAACACGGCCGCTTCGTGGCACTGCTGGGTGACCTGCAAGGCCCGAAAATCCGTATCGCCAAGTTCGCCAACAAGCGGATCGAGCTGAAAATCGGCGACACCTTCACCTTCTCCACCAGCCACCCGCTGACCGAAGGCAACCAGCAAGTCGTGGGTATTGACTACCCGGACCTGGTCAAGGACTGCGGCGTCGGTGACGAACTGCTGCTGGACGATGGCCGCGTGGTCATGCGCGTCGACACCGCCACCGGCACCGAGTTGATCTGCACCGTGACCATCGGCGGCCCGCTGTCCGACCACAAAGGCATCAACCGTCGTGGCGGTGGCTTGACGGCACCGGCCCTGACTGAAAAAGACAAGGCTGACATCAAGCTCGCCGCCGAAATGGAAGTGGACTACCTCGCCGTGTCCTTCCCGCGCGATGCCGCCGACATGGAATACGCTCGCAAACTGCGCGACGAAGCCGGCGGCACCGCCTGGCTGGTGGCGAAGATCGAACGCGCCGAAGCCGTGGCCGACGACGAAACCCTCGACGGCCTGATCAAGGCTTCCGACGCGGTGATGGTTGCCCGTGGCGACCTGGGCGTGGAAATCGGTGACGCCGAGCTGATCGGTATCCAGAAAAAGATCATCCTGCACGCACGCCGCCACAACAAAGCGGTGATCGTGGCGACCCAGATGATGGAATCGATGATCCAGAATCCGATGCCGACCCGTGCCGAAGTGTCCGACGTGGCCAACGCCGTGCTCGACTACACCGACGCCGTGATGCTCTCGGCTGAAAGCGCCGCCGGCCCGTATCCGCTGGAAGCCGTTCAGGCAATGGCACGTATCTGCCTCGGCGCCGAAAAGCACCCGACCAGCAAGACCTCCAGCCACCGTATTGGCAAAGAGTTCGAAAGCTGTGACCAGAGCATCGCCCTGGCCGCCATGTACACCGCCAACCACTTCCCGGGCGTTAAAGCGATCATCGCCTTGACCGAAAGTGGCTACACGCCGTTGATCATGTCGCGCATCCGCTCCTCGGTGCCGATCTACGCGTTCACACCGCACCGTGAAGCCCAGGCCCGCGCGGCGCTGTTCCGTGGCGTGTACACCGTTCCGTTTGATCCGGCTTCACTGGCACCGAACGAAGTCAGCCAGAAGGCAATCGACGAGTTGGTCAAGCGCGGCGTCGTGGAGCAAGGCGACTGGGTCATCCTGACCAAAGGCGACAGCTACCACACCACCGGTGGCACCAATGGCATGAAGATCCTGCACGTGGGCGACCCTCAGGTCTGAGTGACACGCTGACAAACAAAAGCCCCGCCATGAAAATGGCGGGGCTTTTTGCATTTCAGGGAAGCGGTTGTTTGATGCCAAAGCACCTCATCTTGACCGCGCCGCCGACCAAAGGTGGGAGGGGGCTTGCCCCCGATGAAGCCCGATCAACCACCACACATTCATCGCCGGGTGATAAACGCTGACAGCGCCGCAATCGCCTCCGGCGACTTCAACCGCTGGGTGAACAAGGCACCCTCCTCCTCGATCACCTGGCGCAACTGCTCGCGATCCACACTTTTCATGAGCTGCTTGGTCACCTGCACCGCACCCGACGCCAGGGTCTCAAACCGTTCGGCCACTTCCCGCGCCTTGGCCAGCGCCGCCTCGCCGTTGCCCAGCGCTTCAGTGGCAAGCCCCCACGCCACTGCCTGTTCGCCGGTAAATCCCTCACCCAACAGCAACAATTCGGCGGCCTTTGCGTGCCCCAGCAACCTTGGCAAGATCAGGCTCGAGCCAAACTCCGGGCACAACCCCAGGTTGACGAACGGCATGCGCAAACGCGCATCGCGGCTGATGTACACCAGGTCGCAATGCAGTAGCAGGGTTGTACCAATACCCACCGCAGACCCCGCCACCGCAGCAATTACGGGTTTTCGACAGTTGAGCAGGCTTTTCATGAAGTGAAACGGTGGGCTGTCGAGGTCGCTGGGCGGCTGTTCGAGAAAATCACCGATGTCGTTGCCGGCCGTGAAGCACTCGCTGCTGCCCTGGATCAGCACGCAGCGGATATCGGCATCCGCGTCGGCGTGCTCCAGTGCATTGGCCAATTGCGTGTACATGGCGCGGGTCAGAGCGTTCTTCTTGTCGGGACGATTGAACTGCAGGATCAACGCCCCGCGTTCGCGCAACTGTTGGATGGCATCGGTCATGGCAAATCTCGCGGCTGGAACATTCAGCGCTCAACCGCGGGGCAAGAACACATCGGCCAGCAGCTGATTACGCGGCAATCCCGCCAGGAACAGGCGCCTGGAAAACGCCTCGACGCTGGCCGGGTGCCCGCAGAGTAAGGCCAGCGTTTGCCGCGAAACAAGCCGCAGTTGCGCCAATGCCTGGGCCACCTGCGCCGCCGTCCACAGTTCCACCGACAGGTTGGGATGCTGTGCAGCCAGCGCAGCCAAGGGCTCGGCCAGATAATGGCCTTCGGCATCATGGGCCAGGTGAATGACGCGGATGGCGCCCTGGTGATCCTGGCGCAGCGCCTCACGCAACACACCCCACAGGGGCCCCAACCCAGTCCCGGATGCCAGCAGCCACAATGGCCGTGTTTGCCAGTCCGGATCATATTGCAGCGCACCGCCGCGCAAATCCCCCAGGCGCAGTCGATCACCCACCTGCAACTGCCGGGCAAGATCGCTGAATTCGCCGGGCAGGCGACAATCGAGATGAAACTCCAGGAATGGATCTTCCTGGGGCAAGCTCGCCAGGGAATAAGGTCGCGCCACTTGCCCGGCCCACAACACCAGGTGCTGCCCAGCCCGGTAACGCAAACCTCGCTCTGGTTGCAGGCGCAGGCGCAGCACGTTCGGGTTCAGCCAATCGACACCCACCACCTGGGCCGGCAAGCCGTCACGCGTCGGGTCAAACGTTTCGACCCGCAGGTCGCCGCTGACCTGACACTGGCAGGCCAACCGCCAGCCGTCCTGGCGCTGCGCCGGGCTCAAGGCCTCGGGCTGCTTGTCTTCGACCTCGCCCTGGCACCGCACCAGGCAGGCATGGCAACTGCCGGCGCGGCAACTGTAGGGCACGGCCACACCCGCCAGGTTCAAGGCATCCAGCAGGTTGCTGCCGGGGGCTACCGACCAATGGTGTTCGCCGACGTACAGTTCAGGCATATAAGGACTCAATCACAAGGGGCGCGCACAGGGAATCATGCCTGCGACAGTTTGACCATAGTCGGGTGTATCGGCCACCGCGCCGGGTTATACTGCCGCGCCTTTTTAGCGTCGCGCCTGCACCACTTTGGCGTGCCTTGGAAAGGTGGCCTCAGCCGACCGATGCAACACTGGGCCCACCTTTATTGAATGTTCCCTTATAGAGGAGCGCGACTCATGACCGTGATCAAGCAAGACGACCTGATTCAGAGCGTTGCCGACGCCCTGCAATTCATTTCCTACTACCACCCCGTTGATTTCATCCAGGCCATGCACGAAGCCTACCTGCGCGAAGAATCGCCAGCAGCCCGTGATTCCATCGCCCAGATCCTGATCAATTCGCGCATGTGCGCCACCGGCCATCGTCCGATCTGCCAGGACACCGGTATCGTCACCGTGTTCGTGCGCGTGGGCATGGACGTGCGTTGGGATGGCGCCACCATGGGCCTGGACGACATGATCAACGAAGGCGTGCGTCGCGCCTACAACCTGCCGGAAAACGTCCTGCGTGCATCCATCCTCGCCGACCCGGCAGGCGCGCGCAAAAACACCAAGGACAACACCCCGGCGGTCATCCACTACTCCATCGTCCCGGGTAACACTGTGGAAGTGGACGTGGCGGCCAAGGGCGGCGGCTCCGAGAACAAGTCGAAAATGGCCATGCTCAACCCGTCCGACTCGATCGTCGACTGGGTGCTCAAGACCGTTCCGACCATGGGCGCCGGCTGGTGCCCACCGGGCATGCTGGGTATCGGCATCGGCGGCACCGCGGAGAAAGCTGCGGTGATGGCCAAGGAAGTGTTGATGGAATCCATCGACATCCACGAGTTGAAAAAGCGCGGCCCGCAGAACCGTATCGAAGAAATGCGCCTGGAGCTGTTCGAGAAGGTCAACCAACTGGGCATCGGCGCCCAGGGCCTGGGTGGCCTGACCACCGTGCTCGACGTGAAGATCATGGACTACCCGACCCACGCCGCGTCCCTGCCGGTGTGCATGATCCCCAACTGCGCCGCCACCCGCCACGCACACTTCGTGCTCGACGGTTCGGGCCCGGCGTCGCTGGAAGCGCCACCGTTGGATGCCTACCCGGAAATCGTCTGGGAAGCCGGCCCGTCGGCCCGTCGCGTCAACCTCGACACCCTGACCCCGGAAGAAGTGCAGAGCTGGAAACCAGGCGAAACCGTGTTGCTCAACGGCAAGATGCTCACCGGTCGCGACGCCGCGCACAAACGCATGGTCGAGATGTTGAACAAGGGCGAAAGCCTGCCGGTGGACCTGAAAGGTCGCTTCATCTACTACGTCGGGCCGGTTGATCCGGTGCGCGAAGAAGTGGTTGGCCCGGCAGGCCCGACCACCGCTACGCGGATGGACAAGTTCACTCGCCAGATCCTCGAACAAACCGGCCTGCTGGGCATGATCGGCAAATCCGAACGCGGCCCGACTGCGATCGAAGCGATCAAGGACCACAAGGCCGTGTACCTGATGGCCGTCGGCGGCGCTGCTTACCTGGTGGCGCAAGCCATCAAGAAGTCGCGTGTTGTCGCGTTTGCCGAACTGGGCATGGAAGCGATCTACGAGTTCGACGTGAAAGACATGCCGGTCACCGTTGCTGTCGACAGCAAGGGCGAGTCCGTGCACATCACCGGTCCTGCCATCTGGCAGAAAAAGATCAGTGAAAGCCTGGCGGTAGAAGTGCAGTAAGCGCTTCCCCTCCAAACATAAAGGCGACTGCGGCCCATGGCCCGGTCGCCTTTTTTATGGCCTGTGGAAAACGCGGCGGTTGTGACCTGTGGGCTTTCTGTGACCACTGGGCTTGTTGTGGCGAGCGGGCTTGCCCCAACATAAACGTCGTGCATGCTATGGTGCACTCCCCTTACCGTGCCTGCCCATCACCGTATGATCGTGATCCCGCGCGCCCTGCGCCTGACCTTCTACTCCCTGCTGATCATCGCTGGCGCACTGCTGGCCGCAGCCCTGGCCACCCGCCACGCTGAACGCCAGGCCCTGGTGGACGATGCCGCCCGTGCCAATCAGCAACTTGCACTCTATGCCAGCTCGTTGCACACCCTGATCGAACGCTACCGTGCGCTACCCGCCGTGCTGGCGCTGGACTCGGAAATGATCAGCGCGTTGAAAGGCCCGCTGGACGCCGCCACCCAGGACGTGCTCAACCGCAAGCTCGAACGCATCAATGGGGCCGCGCAGTCCTCCACCCTGGAATTGATGGATCGCACCGGCCTGGCGGTCGCCGCCAGCAACTGGAACCTGCCGAGCAGTTACGTGGGCCATAACTACGCGTTCCGACCGTACTTCAGCCAGACTCTGAGCCAGGGCACCGGGCGTTTTTATGCGGTGGGGGTGACGACCGGCATCCCAGGGTATTTCCTCTCCAGCGCCGTGCTGGATGAACACGAGCAGTTCCTCGGCGCCATGGTGGTCAAGCTGGAGTTCCCCGAGCTCGAACGCGGATGGGCCCAGGGCAATGACCTGCTGCTGGTCAGCGATGCGCGCGGCATCGTGTTTATCGCCAACCAGCCCGGCTGGCGTTATCGCAACCTGCGACCGTTATCGGCCAACGACCTTGCCGAGCTGAAAGCCACCCGCCAATACGACAAAAAACAACTGCAGGCGCTGGAAACCCAGACCCTGCAGCGCTTTGACGAAAACAGCCATCTGATGCGCGTCAACGGCCCGGATGGCAATGCCAACTACATCTGGGAATCGCTGCCCCTGAAAGCCGAAGGCTGGACCCTGCACCTGCTGCGCAAGCCCCAGTTCGCCTTTGAGGACCAACGCAACGCCGGGCTCGCTGCCGCCGGTTCCTGGCTGGCGCTGGTGTTCCTGGTGCTGTTCCTGACCCAACGCTGGCGCCTGGCCCGCTTGCGCCAGCGCAGCCGCGAGGAGCTTGAGCAACTGGTGGAAGAACGCACCCAGGCGTTGCGCACCGCCCAGGATGGCCTGGTGCAATCGGCCAAACTGGCGGCGCTGGGGCAGATGTCCGCCGCCCTCGCCCACGAAATCAACCAGCCACTGACCGCCCAGCGCATGCAGTTGGCCACCTTGCGCCTGCTGCTCGATCACGGCCGCATTGACGACGCTTACCAGGCCCTGACACCGCTGGACGATATGCTCACACGCATGGCCGCCCTCACCGGCCACCTCAAGACCTTCGCGCGCAAAAGCCCGAGTGGCCTGCGCGAACGCCTGGACTTGGCCACGGTGGTCGACCAGTCCCTGCACCTGCTCGACGCACGCCTGCGCGATGAGGCCATCGGCGTGGTGCTGGACCTGGCCCGCCCCGCCTGGGTACGCGGTGACGCGATCCGCCTGGAACAGGTGCTGATCAATCTGTTACGCAACGCCCTCGACGCCATGGCCGACAAACCGCGCAAACGCCTGGAAATCCGCCTGCACGCCGACCAGCAACTCTGGCAACTCACGGTCAGCGACAGCGGCGGCGGGATTGCCGAAGAACACCTGAGCAGCGTGTTCGACCCGTTCTTCACCACCAAGCCGGTGGGAGACGGCCTCGGCTTGGGGTTGGCGGTGTCCTACGCTATCGTGCACGAATTGGGCGGTCGCCTGATCGCCGGTAACCGGGGCGACGGCGCAGTCTTTACCCTGACCTTGCCCATCGCGCTGGAGACGCCCGACCTATGTTGAACGCGGTGATTGTGGTCGATGACGAAGCCAGCATCCGCACGGCCGTCGAGCAATGGTTGAGCCTGTCAGGCTTTGAAGTGCAGTTGTTCAGCCGCGCCGAAGAATGCCTGGCGCAACTGCCCAGGGATTTCCGCGGCGTGATCCTCAGCGACGTGCGCATGCCGGGTCTCAGCGGCCTGGAGCTGCTGGCTGAAGTGCGGCGCCGTGATGCCGATTTACCGGTGATCCTGCTCACCGGCCATGGCGATGTACCGATGGCGGTCGAAGCCATGCGCGACGGCGCCTATGACTTCCTCGAAAAACCCTTCAGCCCCGACGCCCTGCTCAACAGCCTGCGCCGTGCCCTGGACAAACGTGGCTTGATCCTGGAAAACCGTCGCCTGCATCAGCAGGCCGACCACCGGGCGCAATTGGAATCGACGCTGCTGGGCGTGTCCCGGGGTTTGCAGACCTTGCGCCGCCAGGTGCTGGACCTGGCGAGCCTGCCGGTCAACGTGCTGATCCGTGGCGAGACCGGCAGTGGCAAGGAAATGGTCGCGCGCTGCCTGCATGATTTTGGTCCACGTGCGAAGAAGCCATTCGTGGCGCTCAATTGCGCGGCAATCCCGGAACAGTTATTCGAGGCCGAGCTGTTTGGTCACGAAAGCGGCGCGTTCACCGGCGCCCAGGGCAAGCGCATCGGCAAGCTGGAATACGCCCACGGCGGCACGCTGTTCCTCGATGAAATCGAAAGCATGCCGCTGGCCCAACAGGTGAAATTGCTGCGTGTGCTGCAGGAGCAGAAGTTGGAGCGGCTGGGCTCCAACCAGAGCATCCACGTGGACCTGCGCATCATCGCCGCCACCAAGCCGGACCTGCTGGAAGAGGCCCGCGCCGGGCGCTTTCGCGAAGACCTGGCGTATCGATTGAACGTCGCGCAATTGCGCCTGCCGCCCCTGCGCGAGCGCCGCGAAGATATCCCGTTGCTGTTCGATCACTTTGCACAAAGTGCTGCCGAACGCCTGGGCCGCAGCGTCGAGCCATTGAGCGGCGCGCAGTTGGGGCGCTTGCTCAGCCATGACTGGCCGGGCAACGTGCGCGAGTTGGCCAACGTCGCCGAACGCCAGGTGCTGGGCCTGGGCGACCCGGAACCGGAGGGCATCGAGGCCGGACAGTCCCTGGCCGCGCAGCAAGAGGCCTTCGAAGCCCACTGCCTGAAAGCCGCGCTGACCCGACACAAAGGCGATATCAAGGCGGTACTGGCCGAGCTGCAACTGCCACGGCGTACCTTCAATGAAAAGATGCAGCGCCATGGGTTGGTGCGGGAGATGTTTCTCTAGGCCAACCTTTGTGTTGACTGCCAGGCCTTATCGGGGGCAAGCCCCCTCCCACATTTTGATCTGTGAATACATTCAAGTGTGGGAGGGGGCTTGCCCCCAATGAGGACAACAGCCATAAGCGGATTTCCGCCCACCGCCTGCAAATCATCAGCGGTTTTTCGCTCAAATAAATCCTCAAACCCCTCTGTTCCGGGCCTTCATCCACCTGGCACAGCTCCTGCTATAGCTCGACCCAGGCTGCGCACGCGCCGCTCCATAAAAACAACTAGATGAAGGATCCTTCAATGGATAACTCCAACGCCCTGCCTCTGGGGTCGGCGGCCGCGCCGGCAAAAGAGCGCACTACCTCCAGCCGCATCAAATCGATTTTCAGTGGTTCCGTCGGCAACATGGTCGAATGGTACGACTGGTACGTCTACGCCGCTTTCTCGTTGTACTTCGCCAAGACTTTCTTCCCCAAAGGCGACACCACCGCCCAACTGCTCAACACCGCCGCGATCTTCGCGGTGGGCTTCCTGATGCGCCCGATCGGTGGCTGGCTGATGGGCCTGTACGCCGACAAGGTCGGCCGTAAAAAAGCCCTGATGGCCTCGGTCTACCTGATGTGCTTCGGCTCGCTGCTGATTGCCCTGAGCCCGGGCTATGAAATCATCGGTATCGGTGCGCCGATCCTGCTGGTTTTTGCCCGCTTGCTGCAGGGACTGTCGGTCGGCGGCGAATACGGCACCTCCGCCACTTACCTCAGCGAGATGGCGACCAAGCAACGTCGTGGTTTCTACTCCAGCTTCCAATACGTGACGCTGATCTCCGGCCAGCTCATCGCCCTGGCGGTGCTGATCGTGCTGCAACAACTGCTGACCACCGAGCAACTGTATGCCTGGGGCTGGCGTATCCCGTTCGCCATCGGCGCACTCTGCGCAGTGGTTGCGCTGTACCTGCGGCGCGGCATGGAAGAAACCGAGTCGTTCACCAAAAAGGAAAAGGCCAAGGAAAGCGCAATGCGCACCTTGATGCGCCACCCCAAGGAACTGCTGACCGTGGTCGGCCTGACCATGGGCGGTACGCTGGCGTTCTACACTTACACCACCTACATGCAGAAGTACCTGGTGAACACCGTCGGCATGAGCATTTCCGACTCCACCACCATCTCGGCGGCGACGCTGTTCCTGTTCATGTGCCTGCAACCCATCGTCGGCGGGCTGTCGGATAAAATCGGCCGGCGGCCGATCCTGATCGCCTTCGGCATACTCGGTACGCTGTTCACCGTGCCGATCCTCACCACCCTGCATACCATCCAGACCTGGTGGGGCGCGTTCTTCCTGATCATGGCGGCGCTGATCATCGTCAGCGGCTACACCTCGATCAACGCCGTGGTGAAAGCCGAACTGTTCCCCACCGAAATCCGCGCCCTGGGCGTGGGCCTGCCGTATGCGCTGACGGTGTCGATCTTCGGCGGCACCGCTGAATACATCGCGCTGTGGTTCAAGAGCATCGGCATGGAAACCGGTTATTACTGGTACGTGACCGCGTGTATCGCGGTGTCCCTGGTGGTCTACGTGACCATGAAGGACACCCGCAAGCACTCGCGCATTACCACCGACTAAACGTCAGTTGCAGTCAACCCTGCGGGAGGGGGCAAACCCTCCCACAGGTTGAATCAGGACAACTCAGCTATCGTCTTACGTCCGTACCGCCGCTGCGCGTAAGACGCCCCCGCAATCATCACCACCAACACCGCCGCCAACACTGCCGACGAACCGATGGTGCCGAAGTCCAACCCGCCCTTTTCATGGGGCTTGGTAAGGAAGTCACCCAAGGTCGCGCCGAACGGCCGGGTCAGTACAAACGCCACCCAGAACAACAGCACCGAAGAAATCCTGGTGAAGTATTTGAGTGCCACCACCGCCGCAATCGCCGAGCCGATCAACAAGGCGCCGCCAGCAAAGCCCAGCCCGGAGTCATCTGCCAGGAAATCGCCCAACGCGGTGCCCAAGGTGTTGGAGAACAGGATGGCCATCCAGTAGAACAACTCACCCCGAAAGGTCTGCACCTTGTTCACGTTCAGCGAATCGCCGCTGAGGTGCCACAACGCGAAGATGATCATCAGGATCGCGATCAGGATCATGGAGCCCGTGGCATAACCCAGCCCCAAGGTGCGGTCCATGAAATCCGACATCGTGGTGCCTGCGGTGCTAGTGGACAGAATCACGATCCAGTACAGCACCGGGTTATAGGTTTTCGAGCGCAGTTGCGTCACCAAGGTGATCAGGAACACGCTGATCAGCATCATCGAACTGATGGCATAACCGACATCCAGGGTCATCGACAGCAAATCCCCGGCGGTTTCGCCCAAGGTGGTCGCGCAGATTTTCATGACCCAGAACGCCAGGGTGATCTGAGGAAGTTTATTCATAAGGGGGAAGGCTCCAAAGCTCAGTCTCTCAATAGGCCGACTTATTGGGTTGTCGACAGTGGGCGCAGACTGACGGTGGAGCTGTGAAAAATAGGTGGGCGATGAATGAAAATTCCATAGTATGGCCACTTCATCGACGACCACTGCAGGAACCCCGGCCATGCCCGACGATATCCATTTCTACGAACCCGCCAACGGCCACGGCCTGCCCCATGACCCGTTCAATGCCATTGTCGGGCCAAGGCCGATCGGCTGGATCTCGTCCCATGACAACGAAGGTCACCTGAACCTGGCGCCCTACAGTTTTTTCAATGCGTTCAACTACATTCCGCCGATCATTGGATTTTCCAGCGTCGGGCGCAAAGACAGCCTGAACAACATCGAACAGACCGGCGAGTTTGTATGGAACCTGGCCACCCGTCCGTTGGCTGAGCAGATGAACCAGAGCTGTGCTGCCGTCTCACCTGAGGTGAACGAGTTTGAATTGGCCGGCCTGACGCCGGTGGCCTCGAAGATCGTTGGTGTGCCGCGGGTGGGCGAAAGCCCGGTCTCGTTCGAATGCAAGGTGACGCAGATCATTCAGCTGCAACGTGCCGACAAGGCATTGGTGCCGAGCTGGCTGGTGCTCGGCGAGGTGGTCGCGGTGCACATTGCCAAGTGGCTGCTCAAGGATGGCATCTACGATACCGCCGCCGCCGAGCCGATCCTGCGCGGTGGCGGACCGGCGGATTACTTTCAGTTGGGGCCAGAAGCCCTGTTCAGGATGTATCGCCCAGGCGCCAGCAAACCCTGACTGAAAGACAATAAAACGTGGGAGGGGGCTTGCCCCCGATGGCAATGGCACATTCAACATCGTTGTTGACTGACACGCCGCTATAGGGGGCAAGCCCCTCCCACATTGGACTGTCGGTGTTGCTCAGTTGGCGGCGCTCGCCCAGGTCAGTTGACCCTCTTCGTCCACACCCGTCAGCCGTTCAAGCTGCACAGTGGCTGCATCGTCAGCATCGGAGGCTGTCTTGAACGTCTGTCCGTCAAGGATCTTGTGAAACTGCGGGGCGCCCATGCCATCCAGTGCCTTGACGGCAACGGCGGCGCTGTAGCCCCCTTCACCCGGTACTACGGCGGATACGGCTTCGTGGTGGGCAAATTGTTTACGTGCCATGTTGCAGGTCCTGGCCAATGGAAAGTCGGCCATTCTAGACCTTCAGCCGGCGAGTTGCAGGTACTCGCCGTAGGCGTGTGCGGCGGATGCATCGGTGAAGGTCTGGAAGTCCATGCTGCGCACGACCATGTCGTTCAACAGCTCGGTGAAGATCATCAGCGCCGGGGAGTTGAAGTAGGCGCTCATCGCCTGCTCGCTGCTCCAGAAACCGGAGATCAACCACACATCAGGATCAACCTGGGAATGCTGCAACGAGAACTGCAGGCAACCCTGAGCCTGGCGGCCCGGTTCGATCAAACTGCTCAAGCGTGCACCGAGTTCGGTGCTGCACCCGGTGCGGGCGCGGATAAAGGCCATATGGCTCGCGGGAATGGGGGTGGACATGTTCGACTCTCCCGTTGAGAAGTGATGCTCGGCAAGCACTGTGAGGGCGTGTTGCCACAGGATCAAAGATAACGGCGCGAGTCGGCGCGCGGTTAGTCAATTCCTGTCGGCTTATTGCACAATCCTGCGAGAAGCGTAGGAGGGACGTCTGGCACAGAGGTTTATTCGATGGCCCGACGCCTTGTTTCAGGGAGATGACAGGTGCCGCGATTGCCTGATTCACGATGTATCGCAGGATCAGGCAAGGATTGTGCAGAATCGACGTAACACTGTTTGAAAAGCCGCCGCTAAGCTGACCCCATCGAAGTAGCCAGTAGAGGACGTTCCATGTCGTCGCCCGAACATACAGCCATTCCCCTCGACGCCGAGATGGAAAAACAGCGCGCCGAACTGGCCAGCATCGTGCACCGGCATACCTGGGAGGACGGTTCCTACGGTACGGCCATCACCACCCTGTTTCTGAACCGCCACAACACCCCGCGCGACTTCATGCCGGTGCTGGTGGAACCGGCCCTGTGCATCCTCGCCAGTGGCAGCAAGGAAGTACGCCTGGCCGACGAAATCTTTGCCTACGACCCGCTCAACTACCTGGTGTTCTCGGTAGCGATGCCGGTGGCCGGGCGGATCATCGATGCAACACCGGAGGACCCGAACCTGTCGGTGCGCATCAATATCGATCCGGCACAGCTCACGGCGCTGATTGCCGAGGCTGGCCCGATGGGCGTGCCATCGCGCCCGACTTCTCGCGGCATGTACGTCGACCGCATCGATGGCCAACTGTTGGACGCCGTACTGCGACTGGCCCGCCTGTTGGATACGCCGAAAGACATCGCCATGCTCGCGCCGTTGATCAACCGCGAAATTCTTTACCGGTTATTGCGTGGGCCGCAGGGCTATCGGCTGTATTAAATCGCCGTGGCCAACAGTCAGAGCCATCGCGTTAGCCAGGCGATCAAGTGGTTGAACGGCAACTACGAACAACCGCTGCGCATCGATGACCTGGCCAAGGAAGTGAACCTGAGCGTTTCGACCTTGCACCACCGTTTCAAGGCGATCACCGCCATGAGCCCGTTGCAATACCAGAAGCAGTTGCGCTTGCAGGAGGCACGGCGCTTGATGATTGCCGAAGGGTTGGAAGCGTCGGCGGCGGGGTATCGGGTGGGGTATGAAAGCCCATCGCAATTCAGTCGGGAATACAGCCGATTGTTTGGCGCACCGCCGTTGCGTGACCTGGCCCGGTTGCGCCAGAGCATCTGAGCCAATGACGATCAACATGTGGGAGGGGCTTGCCCCCTCCCACACTGTTACCGCTTGTGTTCAGTCTAATCCGCGCGGCAGTTGCAGGGTCACGCGCAAGCCACCCTCACGCAAATTCTGCAAACTCACTTCACCGCCATGGCTGTGCGCAATGTTGCGCGCAATCCCCAGGCCCAAGCCATAACCCTGTTGCTGCCCGGCGAGGCGGAAGTGTGGCTCGAAGACTTGCTCCAGGCGCTGCTCCGGCACGCCGGGCCCCTCGTCGTCCACATGCAGGACGAACTCCGCGCCATCGTCCTCGATGTGCAGATGGGCGTTCTGCCCATACTTCAAGGCATTGTCGATCAGGTTGCCGATGCAGCGCTTGAGCGCCAGCGGCTTGCCCGGATACGCCGCCAGGGCAGCGCCGTCCAGCGTGACCCGGCCGTTGCCGTTGGGTGCCACGTAAGGCTCCACCAGGCATTCGAGCACATGATTGAGGTCCACCGGCTCAATGTTCTCGTGGATATCCGTGTCCTTCACGCATTGCAGCGCGCCCTTCACCAGCAACTCCAGTTCATCCAGGTCACGGCCGAACTTGGTTTGCAGGTTCTCGTCCTCCAGCAGTTCCACGCGCAGGCGCAGGCGGGTGATCGGTGTGCGCAAGTCGTGGGAAATCGCACTGAACAATTGACTGCGCTCGGTCAGGTAGCGGCTGATGCGCTCACGCATGGCGTTGAAAGCACGGCCCACTTCCACCACTTCGCTGCCGCCACCTTCGGCCACTGGCTCCACGTCGGCGCCCAGGGACATGTCCCGCGCCGCCCGCGCCAAGCGCTTGAGCGGCCGGCTTTGCCAGTGCACCAGCAGGCCGATGAACAGCAGCAGAAAACCGCTGGTCAGCACGATAAACCACACCTGCTGGGACGGCAGGCCTTGTTCTTCAAGGCTGGTGTAGGGCTCGGGCAACAGCGAGGCGATGTACAGCCATTCGCCCTGGGCCAACTGGATCTGGGTGACCAGTACCGGCGGGTTCACCGGTTCCAGGGTCAGCGCGTAGTGGGCCCAGGAACGCGGCAGCTCATCGAGTTTCAGGCCGGCATTGAAGATGCGCAGGTCTTCGGCGCTGACGAACTCCACCGACATATGCACATCGGCGCCCAGGGTCTGCTTGAGCACCTCATCCACCGCTTCAAGCACCGCCTGTTTGCGCGGGGTCTGCGGCAGGATGGCCATGTCCAGCGGGCGATCATTGAGCGTCACCACAAAACGCGTGCCACCCATGCTGCGCAGTTGATCGAGCACCAGCGGCCGATACGCCACCGGTAACGAACGAAAATAACTCACGCTGGCGGTCATCGAATGCGCCAGGCTGCGGGCACTGGTGACCAGGCCTTCGAGCTGGGTGGCGCGCAATTGCGAGACCCAGATCACGCTGGACAGCGCCTGGGCGAACAACACTGCCAGCAGCGTCAGCAGCAGCATGCGCCCCAGCAGCGAACGCGGTACCGGGAAGCGTCGGCGGCGTTCGGTCAACGGCTCAGTGGACATTGCCGGCAACCACGCTGGCTGCCAGTTGATAACCACTGCCCCGCACGGTGCGGATCAGACGAGGGGGCTTTTCGGTGTCGCGCAGGCGTTGGCGCAGGCGGCTGACAGCCATGTCGACGATGCGATCCAGCGGCATCAGGTCACGACCCCGGGTGGCGTTGCCGATGGTGTCGCGGTCGAGGATCTGCTGCGGGTGGTCGAGAAACAATTTGAGCAGGGCAAAATCGGCGCCGGAGAGGATCACTTCTTCGCCGTCCACATGGAACAGACGGTGGCTGATCATGTCCAGCCGCCACTCATCGAACACCAGCACATCGCCGCCGCTGCTGCGCTCCTGGCCGAACTGGCAACGGCGCAACAAGGCCTTGATCCGCGCTTGCAACTCGCGAGGGCTGAAGGGTTTGCCGATGTAGTCGTCGGCGCCCAGCTCCAGGCCGATCACACGGTCGGCCTCGTCGGAACTGGCGGTGAGCATGATGATCGGCACCTGCGCCTGGCGCGGGTGCTGGCGGATCCAGCGGCAAAGGCTGAAACCGTCTTCGTCCGGCAACATCACATCGAGGATGACCAGGTCGCACGGTGCCTCGTTCATCGCCTGGCGGAACCCCGCGCCATCCGGCACCCCACGCACCTGGAAACCGGCGCGACTGAGGTAGGTCTGCAGCAATTCGCGGATTTCCTGGTCGTCATCGACCAGGAGGATCGATTTACTGATTACGCTCACGGGGTCCTCCTTGTTGTTATGGGGTGTTATTGATGGCCTCATCGGGGGCAAATGCGTTCCAAATGTGGGAGGGGGCTTGCCCCCGATAGGGCCATCAGTCCCTATGCAAAAGCCTGTTCCAACGCGACGCCAGCCCCGGTCAACCCGGAATACGGCGCCGTCACCAACCACACCGGAATACCCTTGAAGTAGTCGCTCATGCAGCCTTTGTCAGCAAAGCTCCTGGCAAAACCGCTGTGGATAAAGAAGTCGGCAAACCTCGGTATCACCCCGCCCACGATGTACACACCACCGCGTCCGCCGGTGGTCAGCACATTGTTACCGGCTACGCGGCCCAGCCAGATGCTGAACTGGTCCAACACTTCCATCGCCACCGGGTCACCGGCCAGGCCGGCGGCCGTGATGGCTTCGGGGGTTTCCAGTACCGGCGCATGGCCGTCGACCGCACAGATCGCCCGGTACAGACGTGGCAGCCCGCCACCGCTCAAAGCCGTTTCAGCGCTGACATGCCCGATCTCGGTGTAGATGTGCTGCCACAGCTGGGTTTCCCGTGGGCTGCTCAGCGGCAGGTCGACGTGCCCGCCCTCCCCCGGCAGCGCCGCAAAACGGCCACCGCCCAGGTCCAGCAAAGTACCGACACCCAGCCCGGTGCCCGGACCGATCACCACCGCAGGCCGCAACGGCTCCGGCGAGCCCTCGCAGACCACGCGGAATTCGTCGGGCTTGAGGCGGGTCATGCCCAGGGCCATGGCCGAGAAATCATTGACCAACAGCAGATCATCCACCTGCAATGTCTTGCAAAACGCAGTCTTGCTCAGGCGCCAGTGGTTGTTGGTGAATTTAAATTCATCTCCGCTCACCGGACCAGCGACGGAAAGACACACCGCGCCGATGTCCCCGATTTCCAGGCCTTCCTCCTTGAGGTAAACCTTGATAGCGGCCTCAGGACTGGAATGATCCGCCGTGGCATGCACGCGGATCGAATGCAGTTCCTGATCCCGCCACAACGCAAAACGGGCATTGGTGCCCCCGATGTCACCGACCAGCGCTAACTTCACTTAAGCGTCTCCAAGGCAGAGGTAAAGGCGCTGGCGCCCTGCTCTGCGGAGCTTGCGGCCAAGCGCATAAATGCAAACAGCTCGCGACCGGCCCCCACGTTGTTACCCAACAGGCCCGTGGCAGGCGCACGCGCTGCAAATTCTTCGGCGTCCACCTTAAGCTCCAGGGTGCCCTTCACGCCATCCACACGAATGATATCGCCATCCTGCACCCGCGCCAGTGGCCCGCCGCTCTGGGCTTCGGGGTTGACGTGAATCGCGGCGGGGATCTTACCCGACGCGCCCGACATACGCCCGTCTGTTACCAGCGCGACCTTGAAGCCACGGTCCTGCAATACACCGAGGAACGGCGTCATCTTGTGCAATTCCGGCATGCCATTGGAACGCGGGCCCTGGAAGCGCATCACGGCGACGAAGTCTTTTTCCAACTGGCCAGCCTTGAACGCATCGGCCAGGTCCTGCTGGTCCTGGAACACCACGGCGGGTGCTTCGACAATCTGGTGCTCGAGGGCCACGGCCGAGACTTTCATCACGCCACGCCCAAGGTTGCCTTCCATCACGCGCAAGCCGCCCTCGGGCGAGAACGCGCGGGCCACCGGGCGCAGGATGCTTTCGTCGAGACTCTCGATGGGACCGTCGCGCCAGATCAGCTCGCCGTCCACCAGGAACGGCTCCTGGGTGTAGCGGCTCAGGCCCTTGCCGGCCACGGTGTTGACGTCTTCGTGGAGCAGGCCGGCTTCGAGCAGTTCACGGATCAGGAACGACATGCCGCCCGCTGCCTGGAAGTGGTTGATATCGGCCTTGCCGTTGGGATACACGTGGGACAGGGTCGGCACCACCTCGGAAAGGTCCGCCATGTCGTCCCAGGTGAGGATGATGCCCGCCGACATGGCGATGGCCGGCATGTGCAGGGTGTGGTTGGTGGAGCCGCCGGTGGCGTTGAGCGCGATGATGGAGTTGACGATGGATTTCTCGTCGACGATCTCGCCGATCGGCGTGAAGTTGCCGTTGGCCTTGGTGAGGCGCGTGACCTGGTGCGCGGCTTCGCGGGTCAGCGCATCACGCAGCGGCGTGTACGGGTTGACGAACGAGGCGCCCGGCAGGTGCAGGCCCATGACTTCCATCAGCAACTGATTGGTGTTGGCGGTGCCGTAGAAGGTGCAGGTGCCGGGGCTGTGGTAGGACTTCATCTCCGATTCCAGCAGCTCTTCGCGGGTGGCCTTGCCTTCGGCATAGCGCTGGCGCACATCGGCCTTCTGCTTGTTGGAAATGCCCGACGGCATCGGCCCACCCGGTACGAAGATCATCGGCAGGTGGCCGTAGCGCAGCGCGCCCATCATCAGGCCGGGGACGATCTTGTCGCAGATGCCCAGCATCAAGGCCGCGTCGAACATGTTGTGGGACAGCGCTACCGCCGTGGACATGGCGATGACTTCACGGCTGAGCAGGCTCAGCTCCATACCGGGCTCGCCCTGGGTCACGCCGTCGCACATCGCGGGAGTGCCGCCGGCGAACTGGCCGACCGAGCCGACTTCGCGCAGGGCTTTCTTGATCTGTTCAGGGAAATGTTCGTACGGCTGGTGCGCCGAGAGCATGTCGTTATATGACGAAACAATTGCCACGTTGGCGGCATTCATCATGCGCAGGCTATTTTTATCTTCAGTGCCGCAACCGGCCACGCCGTGGGCAAAGTTGGCGCATTGCAGCTTGCCGCGCATCGGACCGTCGCTGGCTGCGCCGCGAATGAGCGCAAGGTAAGCCTCGCGGGTGGCGCGGCTGCGGGCGATAAGCCGTTCGGTGACCTCAAGGACGCGGGGATGCATGTGTAGAACTCCAGGCTAACGGATGTGGCGACCTGAGTGTCTATGCTGATCAAACGCCCGCAGCGCATGGGATGGCAGGGAGTCGTTTGGATCATCGGACCAGTTGATTCAGGTCACTCGTTGTAGATTGAACAAAATATTGCCACTAAAAAGGCTTGTTTTCTATTTTTATGCGAATAATCTTGTAATTCTTACAACAAATCGACGACAGGCACTTTCCAATGACTCTTCGTATCGCAATCAATGGTTTTGGCCGTATCGGCCGTAATGTCCTGCGCGCACTGTATACCCAAGGCTACCGCCAGGATTTGCAGATCGTCGCCATCAATGATCTGGGCGACAGTTCGATCAATGCCCACCTGCTCAAATACGACACCGTGCATGGCACTTTCGAAGCAGAGGTCGCCCACGATCAGGAAAGCCTGACCGTCAATGGCGACCGGATTGCCGTCAGTGCCATTCGCAACCCGGCCGACCTGCCCTGGGCTGCGCACAAGATCGACGTGGTGTTCGAATGTACCGGCCTGTTCACCGACCGTGACAAGGCTGCCGCCCATATTACCGCCGGCGCACGCAAGGTGATCATCTCGGCACCGGCCAAGGGCGCGGACGCCACCGTGGTCTACGGCGTCAACCATGACATTCTGCGTCAATCCCACCAGATCATCTCCAACGCCTCGTGCACCACCAACTGCCTGGCGCCAGTGGCTCAAGTGCTGCACCGCGAGCTGGGTATCGAGAGCGGCCTGATGACCACCATCCATGCCTATACCAACGACCAGAACCTGACTGACGTCTACCACACCGACCCGTACCGCGCGCGTTCGGCCACCCAGAACATGATCCCGAGCAAGACCGGCGCCGCCGAAGCGGTAGGCTTGGTGCTGCCGGAGCTGGCGGGCAAGCTGACCGGCATGGCGGTGCGGGTGCCGGTGATCAACGTGTCGCTGGTGGACCTCACCGTACAACTGAAGAAAGAAGCCACGGCGCAAGAAGTCAACGCGCTGCTCAAAGAAGCCAGCCAGCACTCGAAGATCCTCGGCTACAACACCCTGCCGCTGGTTTCCAGTGACTTCAACCACAACCCGCTGTCGTCGATCTTCGATGCCAATCACACCAAGGTCAGCGGTAAATTGCTGAAAGTGCTGGCTTGGTACGACAACGAGTGGGGCTTCTCCAACCGCATGCTGGATAACTGCCTGGCGCTGTGCAACGCCGAGTAATGTGAGCTGTGCGGGACCTTGTGAAGGGGCTTGTGTGGGAGGGGGCTTGCCCCCGATAGCGGTGGCACATTCAACATCTTTGTTGACTGACACACTGCCATCGGGGTGTAGCCCCCTCCCACACTGGTTTGTGTCCCGCATAAGGAAAATAGCTACTTGTCATTTCAGTTGATGATAAGCATTATCATTAACTGCAAATCGGTCTGGTAGCACTGTGAGCCAATCTCGCTTCAACCACGTCTTTCTCGCCCAACGGGTGATTCTGCTTCGCACCTTGCAGCGGATGGTCAATAACCACAGCACCGCCGAGGACCTGTTGCAGGAAACCTACCTGCGCGTCACCCGGGCCCTCAGCGAGCGGCCGATCGATCACCTTGAACCCTTCGTCTATCAGACCGCGCGCAACCTGGCGCTGGATCATCTGCGTGCGCGCAGGATCCAGGCACGCACGCTGCAGGAAGATGTCCCGCTGGACGTCCTGCAAAGTGTCGCCGCCCCCATCAGCACGCCCGAAGATGCCACCCAGGCCGAGCAAATGCTCGAGGCCCTGAGCGTCAGCCTGGGCCAGTTGAGCGCCCGCCAGCAGCAGATCTTCATCCTCAGCCGCCTGCACGGTTACAGTTACCAGGAGATCGCCGATCAGTTGGAAGTGTCCTTGAGCACCGTACAAAAGGAACTGAAGTTGATCATGGCCATCTGTGTAGGTGTGGCCGAACGGCTGGATCGGCCTTAAGCTTCCCCCGACAGAAACGTCGACCCAAGCTGTAGGAAAGTTAAATAGAACGTGGCGAAGACCCGAGGAACACCGTGACGGACCCGAACAAACTGCACCCCCATGAGCTGGCTCATGGGGTGTTGCAAGACACGGCCATGGACCAAGCCCTCGACTGGCTGATCGCCTTGCAGTGCCCGCAGCCCGGGCAGCAGGCCGAATTCGAAGCCTGGCTGGCCAGCGATCCCGCCCACGTCCACGCCTTCGCCAAGGCCCAGGCGGCCTGGGGTGGCGCGCCAGTGCACAGCGCCGCCGTCGCCCTGGCAGCACCGCGCAAGCCCAGCGCCTGGCGGTGGATCAAACCCCATTGGAAACCTTTGGCCACCGCCGCCGTGTTGCTGATCGGGCTGTTCAGTTTCAGCAACCTGCCGGTGCGCCTGCAGGCCGATCACCTCACCGTGGTGGGCGAACGCCAGCGCCTGCAACTGGACGACGGTTCAAAGGTGCTGCTCAACACCAATTCGGCGTTTTCCAGCAGCATCAAGGACCATCAGCGCATCGCTCGCCTGTACCAGGGCGAGGCGTTTTTCGAAATCAAACCCAACCATGGCCTGCCCCTGGAAATCGACGCCGGCCCCGTGCGCGCCAGCGTGCGCGATACCGCCTTCGCCGTGCGCTACCTCAATGGCGAAGCACAGGTGCAGGTGCAACGTGGCGATGTCGACCTGAGCAATACCTTCAATGATGCCCGCGTGCGTCTGAGCGCCGGGGAAAGCATCCGCGTCGGCCCCAAGGGTTTCGGCTCGCCCGCCAGACTGGACGCCAACAAGGACCTGGCGTGGGTGCAAGGCCGGCTGATCTTCGAAAACTGCCCCATGAGCGAAGTGCTCGCCGAACTGCGCCGCTATTACCCTGGCTGGATCGTCAACACCAACGACCAACTCGCCAGCGTCGCCGTCACCGGCAATTACCGCCTCGACCAGCCCCTGGATGTGGTGCGCTCGCTGGCCCACATCACCTCGGCCAAGTTGTCGGAATACCCGGCGCTGGTGATCCTCAACTAAATGAGAATTATTTTTACTCGATAGCTGGCACTGGTACGTCTCGTCTTAGCCAATGCAACTGATTCCTATTTGGTTCGGTTCGCAACTATAAGATTCGTACCCCGGAGCGCTCTCGATGTCCTCTTGTTTCAACCGCCGGTCCTCTTCGCCCGTGCTGTCCTTGCTGACGGCGGCCATCCTGCTGGCCGGTGCGCCAGTGATGACCGCCACCGCCGCCGAGCCTGCTCCGCGCAGCCATGGCAACTACAACTTCAGCATCGAGCAGCAATCGCTGGTCTCTGCACTCAACGCCTTTACCGCCGTGACCGGCTGGCAGGTCGGCCTGCCGGCGGAACTGGCCCAGGGTGTGTCATCCCCTGGCGTACGCGGTCCGTTGTCGCCGGAAAAAGCCCTGGACCGGCTGTTGGTGGGGACCAACCTGAGCTATCGCAAGCTGGGCAGCAACAACATCATCCTGGAAAAACGCGCAGCGGGCGGCACCCTAAACCTGCAACAGGTAACCATCAGCGCCACCCGTAACGAGCAGGATGTGACCAGCGTACCGAGCACCGTCAGCGTGCAGGACCGCGAAGAACTGGACCGCCAGAACGTCAACAACATCCGCGAACTGGTGCGCTACGAGCCCGGCGTCTCGGTCGGCGGCGCGGGCACCCGCTCCGGTAACGCCGGCTTCAACATCCGCGGTATCGACGGCGACCGCATCCTCACCCAGGTGGACGGCGTGGAAGTGCCGGACAACTTTTTCAACGGCCCCTACGCCAAGACCCGTCGCAACTACGTCGACCCGGAGATCGTCAAGCGTGTGGAGATCCTGCGCGGCCCGGCCTCCGCCCTGTACGGCAGCAGCGCCATCGGTGGCGCCGTGAGCTACTTCACCCTCGACCCGGACGACATCATCAAGCCAGGCCAGGATTTCGGCGCCCGCCTCAAGACCGGCTACAGCTCCGCCGACGAAAGCTGGCTGACCTCCGGCACCGTCGCCGGCCGCCTGCAGGACTTCGATGGTTTGCTGCACCTGAGCCAGCGCAATGGCCACGAGACCGAATCCTACGACGGCAACAACGCCACCGGCCTGGCCCGCACCGGCGCCAACCCGGAGGACGCGCGCACCACCAACATCCTGGCCAAGCTCGGCTGGAACTATGGTGATGACAACCGCTTGGGCCTGACCTACGAGAAGTACAAGGACGATCGCGACGTCAACCTGAAGAACGCGGTAGGCGGCCCGTTCATCGGCGGCCGAGGCTTCAACCTCTACCGTGATCGTCGTGGCAACGACACCATTACCCGTGAACGTTTCGGCCTGGAAAACAGCTTCGCCCTCGAGTCGCCGATTGCCGACCGCATCAAGACCAGCCTCAATTACCAGATCGCCAAGACCGACCAGACCACCGCCGAGATCTATCAGTCAGGCCGTCGTGTCCTGCGCACCCGCGACACGCTCTACCAGGAAAAACAGTGGATTTTCGACGCCCAGCTCGACAAGGCGTTCAGCCTCGGTGAAACCGACCACCAGGTGACCTACGGCACCACCCTCAAGCAGCAGAAAGTCACCGGTTCGCGCGAGGGCAACGCGACCTGCGTGGCCGTCGGCAGTGGGTGCACCGCCATCGGTGCACCCAGCCCGATTGCCAGCGACAGTGTGAAGAAGTCCAGCGACTTCCCCGACCCGACCATCAACACGTATTCGTTGTTCGCACAGGACCAGATCACCTGGGACAAGTGGACCTTCCTGCCCGCCGTGCGCTACGACTACACCCAGCTCAAACCCAAGCTGACCCAGGAATTTCTCAACACCGTCAACCCGACAGGGGCGGACCCGGTGAGCGACAAGGAAAAAACCTGGCACCGTGTGACGCCCAAGTTTGGCCTGACGTACGCCCTGACGGATCAATACACCTGGTTCGGCCAGTACGCCGAAGGTTTCCGTACGCCGTCTGCCAAGGCCTTGTACGGCCGCTTTGAAAACCTGAACCTGGGCTACACCGTCGAGCCGAACCCCGACCTCAAGCCAGAAACCAGCAAAGGCGTCGAAACCGGGATTCGCGGCAAGTTCGACGAAGGCTCCTTCGAGATCGCCGTTTTTTACAACAAATACCGCGACTTTATCGACGAAGACAACGCCGTTGCCGGGGGCAGTCTTGAACAGTTCCAGGCCATCAACATCAAGCGCGCCACCATCAAGGGCGCCGAAGCCAAGGGCCGCCTGAACCTGGATGCCTTCGGTGCGCCGCAAGGTCTCTACACCCAGGGCTCGGTGTCCTATGCCTATGGCCGCAACGACGATAACGGCGAGCCGCTGAACAGCGTCAACCCGCTCAAGGGGGTGTTCGGCCTGGGCTACGACCAGGACAACTACGGTGGCCTGTTGAGCTGGACCCTGGTGAAAAAGCAGGATCGCGTCGACAGCACCACCTTCCACGCGCCGGACGGCGACACCAGCGGCCCCTTCAAGACCCCTGGCTTCGGTGTAGTCGACCTGACCGCCTTCTACAAAGTCACCCACGACGTGACCATCAACGGCGGCCTCTACAACCTCACCGACAAGAAGTACTGGAACTGGGATGACGTGCGCAGCTACGACAGTGTCGGCGAAGCCGCCGTGACCGGCCCGGCCAACCTCGACCGCCTGACCCAGCCGGGCCGCAACTTTGCGATCAACGTGATCTGGGACATCTAGCACCGCCCTACTCACCCCGTTGAAATTTCTTCGACGGGGTGAGGATTTTTTACTGTGCCGCGTCTTCTTGTTCGTCTAGTTGATAACAGCTCTCTTTCGGGCACCCAGGCGCATCCCTTCTCAAGGACTTTTCATGACCGCTTCCCCTACCGCAGAACGCGCAAGCCTGCGCTCCCAACGCCTGAACCAGATCACCAACGAGCCGCACACCAAGCTCGACGCACTGGTCAAGGCCCACGCCCCGTTTGAAACCCGGGCCAACTTCGCCCGTTTCGTGGTGGCGCAGTACCTGTTCCAATCGGAACTGGTGGCCCTGTACAACGATGCCGAACTGATCAAGATCGTGCCGGACCTGGCCGAACGTTGCCGTGCCGAAGCCGCCAAACTGGACCTGGGCGACCTGGACACCGAGGTGCCTGCACCGGTCGCCGGCGCCGTGAAAAACCCGAGCAAGGCCGAAGCCCTGGGCTGGCTGTTTGTGTCCGAAGGCTCCAAACTGGGCGCTGCGTTCCTGATCAAGCGTGCCGTGGGCCTGGGCCTGAGCGAAACCTTCGGTGCCCGTCACCTGGGTGAGCCGGCCGGTGGTCGCGCCGAAGGCTGGAAAAGCTTCACCCGTACCCTCGACGCCCTGGAGTTCAGTGCCGAAGAGGAAGCCGCAGTGGAAAAAGGTGCGATCGACGCGTTTGTACGCTTCACCGTCTTGCTCGAACAGGCGTACGCTAGCGCCCCTGAATTGGCCTGACATCCAGATTGAAATGCCATCAACTGTGGGAGGGGGCTTGCCCCCAATAGCAGAGTGCCAGTCAACGCTTCTCTAGCTGACACATCCCCTTCGGGGGCAAGCCCCTCCAACAGTTGGCGCTCACTTCGCGACGTTACAAATAAACCATGACCCGCAAAACCCAATCCACCTCGAAAATCGCCCGGATCCTCTTCGGCCTGCTGGCCTATGTCAGCCTGGGCATTGGGTTGATCGCGATTGTCGTGCCGGGTTTGCCCACCACCGAATTCATCCTGCTGGCCGCCTGGGCCGCCACTAAAAGTTCGCCACGCCTCAGCGCCTGGCTGGAGAACCACCGGCTGTTCGGGCCGATCCTGTTCAACTGGCGCAACGGCAAGATCATCGCTCGCCGAGCCAAAGTCAGCGCCACTGTAAGCATGCTGCTGTGCGCCATGCTGATGCTGGTGATGCTCGACCACGGCTGGCCGATCTACCTGGCCATTGCCGGAATGAGCCTGGGCAACCTGTGGATCTGGTCACGCCCGGAAAGGCTTGCAGCGCCTGTCTGACGCCGCATGTAGGTGTTTTCCTACCGCTCATCGCCTCTTTCTCATGAATTGATTTGTGACGCCGATGTTTCAGACATAGCGCTGAATGGACTTGGCTCTGCTGCATGCATCCCCACCAGTCCATTCGCGAGTGAGCCTATGTTCAACACCCTCTCCATCCGCCTGAAAATCGTGCTGCTGTCCGGCCTTTGCCTGTTGGGGGTGATAGCGCTGGTCGTCGGCATCAATATCTACAACACCAACCAGAATGATCTGTTGGTCAGCGATTCCAGCTCGCGCATGCTCACCGCCAGCGTGGAACAACTGCTGCAAGCCAGGGCCGCCGAGCAAGCGGTGCAGTTGCAGAAAACCTTTGGCGACAGCCTGATGGCGCTGACAGCGCTGGCCGACCAGATCAAGGATTTGCGCACCATGGCCAGCAAGCGTGGCCTGGAAGCCGGCGCGCTGCGCGAAGAAATCAACCAGAGCCTGAAAACCACCTTTGATCGCAACAGCAAAGTGCTGGGGTTCTGGCTGTCATTCGAACCCAACGGCCTGGACGGCAAGGACAGCGAGTTCGTCGATGACAAGGCACGCGTCTCCAACGAAACAGGGCGCTTCTCCAGCTATTGGAGCCGTGCCGGCGGTGAAGGCTTGAACACCATCATGGTCGAAGAAGACCTGAACAAGACCACCCTCACCCTCAACGGTACGCCCTACAACATCTGGTACACGTGCCCACGGGACACCCGCAATACCTGCCTGCTGGACCCCTATGAAGATACGGTGGCCGGCAAAAAGGTACTGATGACCACCATCGCCTCGCCGCTGATCGTGGGGGGTAAACTCATCGGCGTCGTCGGTGTCGACATCGCCCTCACCGCCCTGCAAGCAACCGCCGACGCTGCACAGAAGGACCTGTTCAACGGCGCAGCGCACCTGGAGATTCTCTCCAGTACCGGCCTGATTGCCGCCTACAGCGGCGAGCCGGCCAAGGTCGGCAAGAACCTGATCGACACCCTCGGCGCCGAGGGCAAGGAAATCGTACAGTTGCTGGCCAGTGACAACCGCATGATCCGCGAACAGGACGACACCATCCGCGCCGTGTACCCGGTCAAGCCGATTGCCGACGCCAAATCCTGGGGCGTGGTGATCAAGCTGCCAAAAGCCGTGATGCTCGCCGACAACGTCAAGTTGCAGCGGGTGCTTGACGACGCCCAGTCCGCCGGCACCCTGAAGGCACTGCTGGTGGCCGCCGCCGCCGGCCTGCTCGGTTTGCTATTGATCTGGCTGACCGCTACCGGCGTGACCCGGCCGATCAACAGCGTGGCCGCCATGCTCAAGGACATCGCCAGCGGCGACGGCGACCTCACCCAACGCCTGGCCTACGCCAAGAAAGACGAACTCGGCGAACTGGTGAACTGGTTCAACCGCTTCCTCGACAAGCTGCAACCGACCATCGCCCAGATCAAGCAAAGCATCACCGAAGCACGCGGCACCGCAGACCAGTCTTCGGCCATCGCACGCCAGACCAGCGAAGGCATGCAGGTGCAGTTCCGCGAAATCGACCAGGTGGCCACCGCGTCCAACGAAATGAGCGCCACCGCCCACGACGTCGCCAACAGCGCGTCCAATGCCGCCAGCGCGGCACGCGGTGCCGACCAGTCGGCGCGTGAAGGCATGTCGATCATCGAGCAGAGCACCCGCGACATCACCACCCTGGCCGAAGAAGTCAGCAAGGCCGTGGGCGAAGTCGAAGCCCTGGCGGTCAACAGCGAACAGATTGGTTCAGTGCTGGAAGTGATCCGCAGCATTGCCGAGCAGACCAACCTGCTGGCCCTCAATGCCGCCATCGAAGCGGCACGCGCCGGGGAAAGCGGCCGAGGGTTTGCGGTGGTAGCCGACGAAGTGCGTAACCTGGCCAAGCGTACCCAGGATTCGGTGGAGGAAATCCGCCTGGTGATCGAGCGCATCCAGAGCGGCACCCGTGGCGTGGTGGCGACCATGCATTCCAGCCAGAACCAGGCCCAGAGCAATGCCGGGCAGATCCATCAGGCGGTGCAGGCCTTGGGCAAGATCAGCGATGCGGTGACCGTGATCAGCGACATGAACCTGCAGATCGCCAGCGCCGCCGAACAACAGAGCGCCGTGGCCGAAGAGGTCAACCGCAACGTCTCGGCGATCCGTACCGTGACCGAAACCCTCACCGGCCAGGCCACCGAGTCGGCGGCCATCAGCAGTCAACTCAATGCACTGGCCAGCCAGCAGATGAAGTTGATGGATCAGTTCAGGGTGTAAACCCAATTTCAAAAACAACACAGTTCCAATGTGGGAGGGGGCTTGCCCCCGATAGCAGAGTGCCAGTCAACGCTTCTGTAGCTGCCCCCCCACATCGGGGGCTTGCCCCCTCCCACAGTTTGATCACTTTGGATTTAGAGACCGGTCCAGGCACTGACAAACTGCGTCAGGTCTTCTTTAGCCGCGGTACGCGGCGGGTTCTGCGGTGTGCCCAGGTACAGGAAGCCAATCACCTCCTCATCCGCCGTCAGCCCCAGGCCTTTGGCCACGTGGGCCGAGTAGGACAATTCCCCGGTGCGCCATACCGCACCAATCCCCTGGGCATACGCCGCCAACAGGATGCCATGAGCCGCACAGGCAGCAGCCAGCAGTTGCTCGGACTTGGGCACCTTGAAGTGCTCCTGCAAACGGGCAATCACCACCACCACCAACGGCGCGCGCAACGGGCCGTTCTGGGCCTTGTCGATCACCGCCTGTGGCGCATCGGCGTCTTGCAGCCGGGCCGCTTCGGCCAACAAGGTGCCCATCTGTTCGCGAGCAGCGCCTTCAACCGTGAGGAAGCGCCAAGGGCGCAGTTGGCCGTGGTCGGGCGCACGCATGGCGGCGGCAAACAGCACATCGCGCTGCTCCTGGGTCGGCGCCGGTTCCAGCAGGCGCGGCACGGAAACACGGTTGAGCAAAGCGTCGAGAGCCTGCATGGGCCACCTCCAGAAAAAAATGTGCGGTCATTCTAGCGGGAATGAATCGGGATGCCACCAAACGATAATTGCTCTTATTCATTGCGCCCTGCCCTGTTAGACTTTGCGACCTTATTTTCCGCCGTGGTTCAGGAAATTCGATGTCCCCTTCGCTTTTTCGCCTGTCCGCAGCCTTGCTGGCCTTGAGCCTGGCTGGCTGCGATGACGCGCCCAGATTTACCAAGGCCGAGCCGGGTGAATCACGGGCGGGCGGTGCTGCGACGGTGAACAAGCGCGACCAGAACGCGTTTTCCCTGCCCTCGGCCAACCTGTCGCCCACCCGCCGCCTGGATTTCAGCGTCGGCAACAGCTTCTTTCGCAGCCCCTGGGTGATCGCACCGTCCACCACCACGGCGCGTGATGGCCTCGGCCCGCTGTTCAACACCAACGCCTGCCAGAACTGCCATATAAAAGACGGTCGTGGTCACCCACCGCTGCCCGATGCACCCAACGCGGTGTCGATGCTGGTACGCCTGTCGATTCCGGATGCGCCCGCCTATGCCAAGGCCATCGAGCACATTGGCGTGGTGCCCGAGCCGGTCTACGGTGGGCAATTGCAGGACATGGCCGTGCCGGGCGTGCCGCCGGAAGGCAAGGTGCGGGTCGATTACACGCCGGTCAACGTGACGTTCAAGGACGGCACGGTGGTCGAGTTGCGTAAACCCGACCTGCAGATCACTCAGCTTGGCTACGGCCCGATGCACCCCGACACGCGCTTTTCCGCACGCATCGCGCCGCCGATGATCGGCCTGGGCTTGCTCGAAGCCATCAGCGACGTCGACATCCTACGCAACACCGACCCGAAGACCGCCGACAAGCAAGCCATTGTCGGCCGCGCCAACTGGGTCTGGGACGACGCCCAGCAAAAAACCGTGCTCGGGCGTTTTGGCTGGAAAGCCGGGCAACCCAACCTCAATCAACAAAATGTTCACGCGTTCTCTGGTGATATGGGCCTCACCACATCCCTGAGACCCTTTGATGACTGCACCGATGCCCAAGTCGCCTGCAAACAGGCCCCCAACGGCAATGGCCCCGATGGCGAGCCGGAAGTCAGCGACAACATCCTGCGCCTGGTGCTGTTCTACACGCGCAACCTGGCGGTGCCGGCGCGCCGTGGCGTCAACACGCCGCAGGTGCTGGCCGGTAAAAACCTGTTCTATCAAGCCGGCTGCCAGGGTTGCCACACGCCTGCATTCACCACGGCCGCCAATGCCGCCGAACCTGAACTGGCCAACCAGGTGATCCGCCCCTACAGCGACCTGCTGTTGCACGACATGGGACCGGGCCTCGCCGACAACCGCACAGAATTCAAGGCCGGTGGCCGCGACTGGCGCACGCCGCCGTTGTGGGGCATTGGCCTGACGCAAACCGTGAGTGGCCATACCCAGTTCTTGCATGACGGCCGCGCCCGCAACCTGCTCGAAGCCGTGCTGTGGCATGGCGGTGAAGCCCAAGCGGCGCAGCAGCATGTGTTGTCCTTCAATGCCGAGCAGCGCGCAGCGTTGCTGGCGTTCCTGAATTCTTTATAAGCTTCGCCCCACTTATAGAAGGGAGCTCGACATGTTCCGTCCCAAGTTGTTGTTCACCAGCCTGGCCGCCCTCGCCCTAGGCGCCTGCTCGCCGCAAGACCCGCAAGCAGTGACCTCTGCGGCCATCGCCAAGCAAGTGATCCTGCCGACCTACAGCCGCTGGGTCGAAGCCGACCGCCAACTGGCCGTCAGCGCGCTGGCCTACTGCCAGGGCAAGGAGAGCCTGGACACCGCGCGTGCCGATTTCCTGCATGCACAAAAGGCTTGGGCCGAGCTGCAACCGCTGCTGATCGGGCCGCTGGCCGAGGGCAACCGTTCGTGGCAGGTGCAGTTCTGGCCGGACAAGAAGAACCTGGTCGGCCGCCAGGTCGAGCAACTGGTCGCCAGCCAGCCGCAGATCGACGGCGCCGCCCTGGCCAAGTCCAGCGTGGTGGTGCAAGGCCTGTCCGCCTACGAATACATCCTCTACGACGCCAAGACCGACATCGCCGACGACGCACAAAAGGCCCGTTACTGCCCGCTGCTGGTCGCCATCGGTGACCGTCAGAAGGCCCTGGCCGAAGAGATCCTGGCCAGCTGGAACAGCACCGACGGCATGCTGGCGCAGATGACCAAGTTTCCGAACCAGCGCTACGCCGATTCCCACGAAGCCATTGCCGATCTGCTGCGCGTGCAGGTCACCGCACTGGACACCCTGAAGAAAAAACTCGGCACGCCGATGGGCCGCCAGACCAAGGGTATCCCGCAGCCGTTCCAGGCCGATGCATGGCGCAGCCAGTCGTCCCTGCAAAGCCTCGAAGCCAGCCTCGCGGCAGCCCAGACCGTATGGGTCGGCGTCGACAACAAAGGCCTGCGTGGCCTGCTGCCGTCCGAGCAGAAGCCGTTGGCCGACAAGATCGACGCCGCCTATGCCGCGTCGCTGAAACTGTTCGCCAGCAACCAGCGCACCCTCAACGAACTGTTGAACGATGACGCTGGGCGCCAGCAGCTCAACGATATCTATGACAGCCTCAACGTCGTCCACCGCCTGCACGAGGGCGAGCTGGCCAAGGCGCTGGGCATCCAACTGGGCTTTAACGCCAACGACGGTGACTGATGATGCTCAGGCGACAGGCTTTGGCCATCGGCAGCGTGCTGCTCAGTGCTCTCACACTGGGTGGCTGGACGCTGTTCAAAAGCAAAGACAAGGGCCCGCTGCTGCTCTCGGCGCGGGATGATGCGGACGGCAAGCACTACGCCGTGGGTTACCGCCTGGACGGCAGGCAGGTATTTGCCACCCAGGTCGGCCAGCGCTGCCACGACATCATCAACCACCCGACGCTGCCGATTGCGCTGTTTGTCGCCCGTCGCCCGGGCACCGAGAGTTACCTGATCGACCTGCGCGATGGCGCGCTGCTGCAAACCATCACCTCCCAGGTCAACCGCCACTTCTATGGCCACGCGGTCATTCACAAGAGCGGCGACTGGCTGTACGCCACCGAGAACGACACAACCGACCCCGGCCGTGGCCTGCTCGGTGTGTACCGGTTCGAAGGCGAGCGGCTGGTGCATACCGGCGAGATCTCCACCCACGGCATCGGCCCGCACCAGGTGTCGTGGATGCCCGACGGCGAGACCCTGGTGGTGGCCAACGGCGGCATTCGTACCGAAGCCGAAAGCCGCGTGGAGATGAACCTCGACGCCATGGAACCGAGCCTGGTGCTGATGCAGCGCGACGGTACCTTGATCAGCAAGGAAACCCTCGGCCAGCAGATGAACAGCGTGCGGCACATGGGGATCGCCAGCGATGGCACCATCCTCACCGGGCAGCAGTTCATGGGGGCATCACAGGAGCGTTCCGAGTTGCTGGCGATCAAGCGTCCGGGGCAGCCATTCGTGGCGTTTCCGGTGGCGGACGAGCAGTTGCAGGCGATGGGGCACTACACAGCCAGCGTCGCAGTGCACAGCGAATTGCGCCTGGTGGCGTTGACTGCCCCACGGGGCAACCGCTTCTTTATCTGGAACATGGACAGCGGCGAGCTGCGCCTGGACGGACCGCTGCCCGACTGCGCCGGCGTGGGCGCGGTCGAGGATGGGTTTGTCGTGACCTCGGGCCAGGGCCGTTGCCGGTTCTACGATTGTCGCCAGAAACAGTTGGTGGCAACGCCGCTGGAGTTGCCGGCAGGGCTTTGGGATAACCATCTGCATCTGATCTGAGTGCAGGTCGCTTCTCACCCGACACGAGCCGAATGCCACGTTAAGCAACGGCTCGCTGTTACGCCTGCTTGATATCAGAAGGGGGAAGTAACTCAGAAATCTCTGAGAGTAAGTTGAGTTCGGCAATACCTTAAGAAGTAGAAGATACTCGCCGTAGGCACTTTCGCACTCTATGGAACGAATTCGGAACATTTACCACTTAGCTACGTGACTTTAATCACTACACAAGCCAGGAGAATAAATGTTCAACCTTATAACGCTCAACGGTATGCAGTCAGCGCACACACCGCCCGCCAATCGATCGCCGTGCCCATCTGAATCGCCAGCCACTAACTATCCCTGTGGACCGGATACCCGCAACTCCAATACAGACCAAAAGACTCAGGTTATACGCGCCAACCCTCCATCCCATCCCACTGGACGCCCATGGGGCGATAACCGCGGCGCACGTGAAATGGTCGACAGCAATCCCAGACTTAAAGAGTATTATTTCGGACCGCACCCAGAAAGTGACTTCGACCGGGCTTATAAAAAGGTTGGTAACTTTTCGATTGATAACCCCGACCCCAATGATCGGGCAGACAGGATGTACGATTTCTCGCAAGTGGTCGGGTACATCACATCAGGCACGGACAGCAGAGCATCACCTACACCTGGGCGACCGATATATGATGGCTATAATGGCCCCGGAAAGCCTCCCACAAAAAACTCAAATTATGAACTGTTCTTGAACTTCCTCGAGAACGGTTATTCAGCCCTGAAAGACCCAGCCAAAGATACAGAGAAAAACAAAAAAAACGATATAACCGAACATAATACACAAGCTAAAACTTCCGACACACCTCCAGATACAGAGAAAACTGTAACACCTAAAACAACGACGCCCCCCATCAGTGGCACTGAGGCCAAACGCCCAGAATTAAACACCGACGTCGCACCCACTGGCCCTACGGGAAGGCCAGAGTGGGATAAGCGGTTAGCAGGTCAGATTCTCAAAGAGAATCGTGAGATTGTAAATAGCCGACCTAAAATCATTCCCGATGAATGGTTAATAGAGGTTGTCGGTAACTATACTCCTAGTAATCCGGACCCAGTAAGCCAAGCTAATGCTGCTTACTACTTGGTACGTCTACTCCACTACATTGACTCTTTAACAACCGAACTTAGCCATCGTAACCATATGCCCACGGACCCTGCCGACCCAGAAAAAAACTTTTCCCCCTACCAATACAAAAACAACGGAAAAATTGACGGTGAACGCTACTCACCCCTTCCTCCTCCATTTAATTACGCAACAATCGACGCAGGCAGTGAGGCTGCCATCTTGTATAGGGTCGCCCACGAAAGGTCCTACTCAGCCCTGCCAACTGATAAAACCGAGTACTCCAAGCAGACAAAAATAGCGTACCCTGAAGTTGGAGCTTTGCCGCCCAAAAAACATAACTACGAAGTTCCCACATAATGCCAAGTTAACGTTGACACTCATAAACCGACAGCACCTTCAACGAGGCAACACGGCAAATAAAGCAATGCCCCCACAGCATTCTTTACTACTTTACAACCAGAGTACCTGACCTACAAAACGGCTCAATAAGTTATACACGCACTGAGGCCGAACATTAAAAACACTAAAGAAAGTTACGCCCTTCTACTTTAACAAGCCCAAAAAAGGCCTCGTAACGCGAGGCCTTTTCATTTTGCCTTTAAACTCATCAACTCTGTGGCCTCATCCCTTGAGACATGCCAAACATGAACAGCAACAACTCATGATCGGGCTTGGCCGCCGTGCTCGCCTTGGCAACGCGCGGCAACAGGCATTGCGCGCCACCCTGCGTTGCACTGAGCACCTGGGTGCGAGGCTGTTCCCACGCCGCCAGCGCCAGGGCTGCAACGCCCAGCGCCCCGACCAGGAACAGACCTCGTGCTATTTCTAGCTTCATCTGGTTAAACCCTTGATAGCGCTGCCAAACGCCGTCTCGTAAAAGTAGCTGAGTTTCTTCCAGTCGGTATCGTTCCACGACGAATGGCGGCGCAATTGCAGCATGTCATGGGAGGCGGCCCGATAAGCGGTCAGGCGCTGGCGGCATTTCTCGAAATCCAACAGCGCCACTTCGACGTTGGCCGAGTCACCCTCGCCCGTCACCCGCACAAAGATATGCTTGATGTAGAGGCAGCCATGCTGCCATCGGCCCTTGTGCATGCGCGCCAGGGTGCCGGCCAGTTCCTGGAGCACACGCTCATGCACCAGTTCGCCGTATTGCTCGCGGCCACCGGCGGCGTACCAGTTCTCGATTTCGTCGAAACCGTCGAGTGCGGCAGTGACCAGCAGCGCTTTCCACTGGTGCTCGGGGTCGCGGCGCGCTTCGCAAAACACCATTTCCGGCACACGCACGTCCAACAAACGCAAGCCCTTGAGGGCATCGCGCTCACGCAGCACCGTCGGGCGGCCAAACGGATGCAGCCAACTGCGGTAGATGTGCCCGGTCTGGCGCTTGCTGTAGAGCAAGCGTCCGTTGGGGCTGATCACACGCTGCACACCGCTTTCACCACCACGGCGACGATTGGGCTCTTCGACCCACTCGCCTTGCTGGTGCCAGAAATAATCGAATCGTTCCTCGGGAGCTACGTGACTGCCTGCTACGCACTCAAATGCCATCCTGTTACCTCTTGCGTAATACGTACACTCGCCACATGGCGTAGAGCGGTATGAAGTCCAGGGACTCCTGGACACGGAAGCCGGCTTCCTCAAACTCTGCTTCAACAGTAGCAGCCGGTAACACAAATCTGTTTTGGTAACCTTCCTGCTCACCTTTCTTGCGACGCTGCTGTTCGAGCCGCTTGCGTTTCCAGGCCTTGAAATTGCCATCGACCCACAACGAAACAATCACGCTGTCACGGGTAACGCGTTGAAACTCGCGCAATATCGCCACGCGATGCGCCGGATCACCAATGTGGTGCAACAGGCGCATACAGAAAATGCTGTCGACCGCGTTATCTGGCAAAGCAATATCAAAAGCCGATGTCTGCAAGGGTCGTACCCGTTTCACCACATCGGCGGGCTGGGCGACCGTTGCCACCTTCAACATGGACGCCGAGTTGTCGGCGCCGATGATCACGCGGTTGGGCTTTTCCGCCAGCAGGGGCCAGAAACGCCCGGCGCCGCAGGGCAAGTCCAGCACCAGGCCAGGCTCACCCGCCATCGCGAGCGCGCCACGGGCCAATTGCTCGTCGCGTTTGTGGGACAACCGGCGCGCCAGATTGTCCTTATGCTTGAGCAAATATTCTTGAGCGTGTTCGTCGTCGTACTTTTCGGAAAATTCGAGCTTGATCGGGGTAGGCATCAACGGGTCTCCAGTAGCTGATGCCTACAACGTTAAGCAGCGCACTGTGATTAACAGGTCAACCCGTTGTGAAAAACTTGTCCTGTCCAGCCCCATACATTTCAAGACTTTACAGACTCACGCAATAGCATGGGGCCATCTTCGCCGAATTACCGGGATCTCTGGCAGGATAGCGGCAGGGGATGGCGTCAGGCGTTGACCTGACTCAATTGCACATGAAAGCGGCAGCCGTTGGGCTCCATGGTACTGAGGCTGACGCTCCAGCCCTGGTTCTCGCAGATGCGCTGCACCAGCGACAACCCCAAACCCAGGCCCTCACCGCGCTTCTCGCTGCCGCGTACGAACGGCTCGAACATTGCCTCGCGCTTGTCCTCGGGGATACCGACACCACTGTCTTCCACGATAAATCCGCTCGGTTCCAGGGTCAGCCGAATAAACCCCTGCTCGGTGTAGTGCAGGGCATTGCGCAGCAGGTTGCCCATCACCGCATGCAGGAAGGTGGTGTTATAGCGCGTATCCAGGGGGTTGCCGGGCTGATAGATCAGTTCCAGGCCTTTGTGCTCGATGGGCTCGCGCCAGATGCCGAGCAGATCTTCGGCCACCTGCGTCAGGCTGACCTGGGGCGACATTGCCGCTTCGTCATGCTGGGCACGGGCCAGCATCAGGAAGGTCTGCACCAGTTCGCGCATTTCTTCGCAGGCCCGGGCAATGCGCAGCACCTGGTTGCGCCCGCGCTGATCGATGGCGGGGTTTTCCAGCAGCAGTTCGCAGGAGCTGGCCAACACCATCAAGGGTGTGCGCAGCTCATGGCTCACGTCGCTGGTAAACAGCTGTTCACGGGACAGGGCCTGGCGCAGCCGTCCCAATGTGGCGTCGAACGCCACCGCCAGCTCGCCCACTTCATCCGCTGCGTAATCCGGCGCCAAGGGCGGTGCCAGGCCGAGCAATTGGTCACGGTGGCGCACCTGACGGGCCAGACGCACCACCGGCGCCATTACCTTGCGCGCCAACACCCAGCCGAGGAACACCGCCAGCGCCAGGCTGAGCACAAAACCCACCAGCACCACGGCGAACAACACGCGCTCGCGCTCTTCGAAATCGCTTTGGTCCTGCAACAGTACGTAGCGCCGCCCGTCGACCACTTCGACCATGGCGTGGTACGACAGCGCCTCGCGGAACACCTCATGGAAACCGGGCTCAAGGTGGCGCAGATCCTTGGGCAACTCGAAGTCGCCGGGGCCACCACTGAAATAAAACAGCTGGTCCGGCTCGGGCCGGTGCCGCCAGTCCTCGACGGTGTCCATCAGCAGCAGGCGTTGCAAGTCCCCGCCCAGGCCCGCCGAGATCAACTTCTCTTCCACCAGGTGCACCGTCGCCACGATACCCATGGCGAAGGCCCCCGCCACCAACGCACTCATCAAGGCAAAGGCGATGATGATCCGTTGCGCAAGGCTTTGCTTAAACTCCATCACGACCCTCGGCCAGGCGATAACCCACACCGTGCACCGTCTGCAGCAACGGCTTGGCAAAAGGTTTATCGATCACCTGGCGCAATTGGTGAACGTGGCTGCGCAGGCTGTCACTGTCCGGGCAGTCATCGCCCCACAGGGCTTCTTCGAGAATTTCGCGGCGCAGCACGTGCGGGCTCTTCTGCATCAGCACCGCCAGCAGTTTCAGGCCGACCGGGTTGAGCTTGAGCAGGCGCCCTTCGCGGGTAACTTCCAGGGTATCGAGATCGTAGCTCAGGTCACCGACCTGCAGGGCGCGGCGACCGCCGCCCTGGGCACGGCGCAGCACGGCTTCGATACGTGCGGCCAGTTCCGATAGCGCAAACGGTTTGAGCAGGTAATCGTCGGCGCCGGACTTGAAGCCCTGCAGCCGGTCGTCCAACTGATCGCGGGCAGTGAGCATGATCACCGGCGTATCGCGGCGGGCGTCTTCACGCAGGCGTTTGCACAGGGTGTAGCCATCAATGCCGGGCAGCATGATATCGAGCACGATCAGGTCGTAATGCTCGGTGGCGGCCAGGTGCAAGCCCGACAAACCGTCCTGCGCACAGTCCACGGTGTAGCCCTTCAGCCCCAGGTAGTCGGCCAGGTTGGCCAGAATATCGCGGTTGTCTTCAACCAGTAGAATTCGCATGGGCAGTGTCTCCGTACGCGGTAACGGCCGTGTTGGCTCGCGCAGCTTAAGGCCAAGTGTGGCTCAGGGATAGACCCGCAAGGGCTGTCGATAAAGGTTTTCAACCGATATTTCAGTTGAACGAGATTTTCACTATAGCTTCACAAACTCAACACAACATCAGGGCTAGGATCGCCAAACTTTTCCCCCTTGCCTGCGCCGGAGCAAGGGCGTAACACTTGCGCCCATTCTCCGGCGATGACGCCCTTTCATGTCCGACACCCTGCTGCTGATCGAAGATGACCGCCCACTGGCCGCCCTGACGGCGGAGTTCCTGCGCGCCGAAGGTTTCAGCGTGGCGGTGGAGCACCGTGGCGACCGTGCCGCCCAGCGTATTCTCGACGAAAAACCGGCGTTGTTGATTCTGGATGTGATGCTACCCGGCATCGACGGTTTTACCCTGTGCCGACAGATCCGCGAGCAGTACCCCGGCCTGATCCTGATGATGACGGCGCTGGACGAAAACGCCGAGCAACTGACGGGGTTCAACGTCGGTGCGGACGATTACGTGGTCAAACCGGTCGACCCGCTGTTGTTGCTGGCCCGTATCCGCTCGCTGCTGCGTCGCCATCCCCAGGCGCCCCGTGCGTATTACCAATTGGGCACGTTTCGATTGGACCTCGACTGCCATTTCGCCTGGCTCGATGAGGTGCCCTTGCAGTTCTCGGTGGCCGAGTTCGAATTGCTTGCGATCTTCGCCCGCCACTGCGGGGTGTTGCTGACCCGGGAAAAACTCCTGCAAAGCCTGCGCGGCCTGGAGTACGACGGGCTCAATCGCTCGGTGGATATGCGCGTATCGCGCCTGCGCAAAAAGCTGATGGGCCTGGGCTGCCCGGTGACGATCCAGACCATCACCGCCCAGGGCTACCTGTTTGTCGAGACACCGCAAGAGGCCCGGCATGTTCTCTAGAGTGCGACCCTGGATGGCGATTCTCGCGGGCACCGGCTGGGGCGCGTTGACCCTGTATTTGCTGTGGCTGTGCGCCAATGCCTCGGTGTTTGTCGGCGAATACAGCTTTTTGCGCTTGATGGCCGGACCGGGCTATCTGGTGGCGGAGCAGCTCAAGGCCTTGCCGGCTGACCAGCGTGAAGCGCGTATGGAGGTACTGCGCGCGCGCTTCCAGTACCCGATCCGGCTCGTCACCCTGGATGAGGTCGAACTGCCGCCCGAAGCGCTGATCATGCTTCAGCACCAGCAACCGGCGCAGAGCAGCGATGAAGACATCACCTATTTCCCGCTCGACGACAAAACGCTGATCCAATTCGGCCCGATGTGGGGCACCGCCGAGGTCAAGGACCTGCTGCAATTCCCGGTGTATGGGATCACCGCGTGCGTGGCCGGCCTGCCGCTGGTGCTGTGGATGTGGTTCGGTCTGCGCGCACGCCGCCAGCGTAGTGCCGACTTGCAAGCGCTCGATAGCTGCCTGGCTACCCTGGCCCGTACCCCCAATGCGATGCTGCCAGCCATGGGCAAGGAATGGGCGCCCGTGCTGCAGACCTTGCAGCAACATGCCCAAGACATCAACGCCATGAGCGAACGTCACCGAGAGGTTTCCCAGGCCGTCTCCCATGAGTTGCGCACGCCGCTGGCACGCATGCGTTTTGCCTTGACCCTGCTGGGCAAAAGCGATGACCCGTCCACGCGCATACGCTTGCAGGAACGCCTGCAAACCGATGTGGAAGAGCTTGAAGCCCTGGTGCGCGCCAGCCTGGCCTTTGCCCGGATGGCGGGCGCCCCCGCCGACCTGCAGCATGAGCCCATCCCTATCCGTGACTGGCTGCATCAGGAGTTTGCCTTGCTCGACGGGCACCAGCGGCGCCTGAGCCTGGACACCGAGCCGGCGGACCTGCAATTGATCGGCGACCGCGCCTTGTTGCATTTGATCGTGCGCAACTTGTTGAGTAATGCAATCACCTACGCCCGTGACCAAGTGAGCGTCAGCGCTGCCCACCAGGATGACCAGCACCTGGTGCTGCATGTGGACGACGACGGCCCCGGCATACTCGCCGAAAACCGCGAAAAGATATTCGAGCCGTTTGTACGACTGGCCATGGGCGGCGATGACCCCGGCGGCTTCGGCCTCGGGCTGGCACTGGCCAGGCGCGCCAGCCAATGGCATCGCGGTGAGTTGTCCGTGGCGCGCAGCCCGTTGGGCGGGGCACGCCTGACCCTGATCCTGCCGCTGCGCCCGCAATAGCCTGCGTGTTACAGCCTGTGACAGTGAACCGTTGGCATTCTCCGTAATCTCGCCACCTGATCCAGGGTTGCCCCTGCGCCCTGGGTCCCCGTCCTCTGGACCCGGTTGGAGAGCCCGTTCATGCGTCCCCAAAAACAGCATTTATCCACGTTGATGCTATCGCTGTGTATCGTCGCCAGCGCGCTGCTGGCCAGTCAGGCGGCTGCCGTGAGCCGCGCAGCGCCTGACTTCACTGGTTCGATCAAGTCACCCGGCTACGACGCCCACACCCTTAAACTGCTGGGCGAGGTGACCATGTCCAGCCGCTGGCGGCGGCCCATACCCAGGCCACGCACTAAAGCCGCGACTCTGTCTGCCCAAGGCCCGCTCGGCCACACGTCTGCACCGTGGTCCGCTGCACGTGTGCCCTCGGCGCTTGCCAGGGGGATGACATTCAAGAAGCTGTTGCGACGCGGCGGCATGGGTTGAGCGGTCAACCGGACATAAAAAAACCCCGCCTGCATCACTGCAGGCGGGGTTTTTTATGAGCCGGGTAAGGCTGGCTTACATCATGCCGCCCATGCCACCCATGCCGCCCATGTCTGGCATGCCGCCGCCACCGCCTACTTCGGCTTTCTTCGGAGCGTCAGCGATAGCCGCTTCGGTGGTCAGAATCAGGCCGCCGATGGAGGATGCTGCTTGCAGTGCGGAACGAGTCACCTTGGTAGGGTCCAGGATGCCCATTTCAATCATGTCGCCGTAGACGCCAGTCGCAGCGTTGTAACCGTAGTTACCTTTGCCGTTCTTGACTTCGTTGACCACAACGCTTGGCTCGTCGCCGGAGTTGGCAGCGATCTGACGCAGCGGCGCTTCAACAGCGCGACGCAGCACAGCGATACCCACGTTCTGGTCAGCGTTGTCGCCGGTCAGGTTGGTCAGGGCTTCCAGAGCACGGATCAGCGCAACGCCACCGCCAGGTACCACGCCTTCTTCAACGGCTGCGCGGGTTGCGTGCAGGGCGTCTTCAACGCGGGCCTTCTTCTCTTTCATTTCAACTTCGGAACCGGCGCCAACCTTGATCACTGCAACGCCGCCGGACAGCTTGGCCAGACGCTCTTGCAGTTTTTCACGGTCGTAGTCCGAGGAAGTTTCGGCAACCTGGGCACGGATCTGAGTGATGCGCGACTGGATGTCCTGATCTACACCAGCACCGTCAACGATGATGGTGTTTTCCTTGGAGATGGTCACGCGCTTGGCGCTACCCAGGTTTTCCAGGGTGGCGCTTTCCAGGCTCAGGCCGATCTCTTCGGAGATAACGGTAGCGCCGGTCAGTACGGCGATGTCCTGCAGCATGGCCTTGCGACGGTCGCCAAAGCCTGGCGCCTTGACGGCTGCGACTTTAACGATGCCACGCATGTTGTTCACAACCAGCGTCGCCAGGGCTTCGCCTTCAACGTCTTCGGAAACGATCAGCAGTGGGCGGCCGGCTTTGGCCACGGCTTCCAGCACTGGCAGCAGTTCGCGGATGTTGGAGATCTTCTTGTCGACCAGCAGGATCAGCGGGCTGTCCAGCTCGGCAACCATGGTTTCCGGCTTGTTGACGAAGTACGGGGACAGGTAGCCACGGTCGAACTGCATGCCTTCGACAACCGACAGTTCGTTTTCCAGGCCCGAACCTTCTTCCACGGTGATCACGCCTTCCTTGCCGACTTTTTCCATGGCTTGGGCAATGATGTCACCGATGGAGCTGTCGGAGTTGGCGGAGATGGTGCCTACCTGAGCGATAGCCTTGGTGTCGGCACATGGCTTGGACAGGTTTTTCAGCTCGGCAACGATGGCGATGGTCGCCTTGTCGATGCCGCGCTTGAGGTCCATCGGATTCATGCCGGCAGCGACGGCCTTGTAGCCTTCGTTGACGATGGCCTGGGCCAGGACGGTCGCGGTGGTGGTACCGTCGCCTGCGTCATCGTTGGCACGGGAGGCAACGTCTTTGACCAGCTGCGCGCCCATGTTTTCGAAACGGTCTTCCAGTTCGATTTCTTTGGCGACGGAAACGCCGTCCTTGGTGATGGTCGGAGCGCCGAAGCTCTTCTCGATGATCACGTTACGGCCTTTCGGGCCCAGGGTCGCTTTTACTGCGTCAGCCAGGACGTTGACACCGGTGAGCATTTTCTTGCGGGCGGAATCGCCGAATTTAACTTCTTTAGCAGCCATGATCGATATTCCTTAAATACTTTGGAGTAACGGGAAAATGAGCGGGGAAATCAGTCTTCCAGAACAGCGAGAATCTCGTTCTCAGCCATAACCAGCAGGTCTTCGCCGTCGACTTTCACTGTGTTGCTGCCGGAGTAAGGGCCGAAAACAACCTTGTCACCCACTTTCACGGCCAGCGCGCGTACATCACCGTTCTCCAGGGTCTTGCCTGGGCCCGCAGCGACGATCACACCGTGGTTGGCTTTTTCAGCAGCCGAACCTGGCAGAACGATACCGCCAGCGGTTTTCTTTTCTTCTTCGCTGCGACGGATTACGACGCGGTCGTGCAGAGGACGAAGCTTCATTGTCGATCTCTCCTAATTGTGTTTTTCATCGGCCGGTATCAATTCCGGCGGGTTAAATTCCGGCGGTGCCGGTCGCGGTTCGCGGGGCGAAACGCGGAAGTCTGTCCAGTGTCACCACCAGAAACCTTGCGGTGACCGTTACATAAGGGCGCATATGCTTATTACAAGGGGCCGGGGATGAAAATTTTTGTGTCTGCCTGCGGTTAAACGCAGCACGGCACCCGAAGGTGCCGTGCCAATGAAGCGGTTATTTGCTGTCGCGGTGTTCGAACTCGCCTTCGATCACATCCCCTTCACGCCCCAGCGGCTGGCGCGGAGCGGGGCCGCCACGGGGTTGCAGGTCGTCGGCGAAAGCTCGCTGGCGAATCGCCGCCTCTTCGGCACGCTGGCGCATCTTGCCGGCCAGCAGCTTGCGGGTGAACGGCAGCAGCATCACCAGGCCGACCACATCGCTGATGAAGCCCGGCAGGATCAACAGGCCACCCGCCAGGGCCATCATCAGGCCTTCAAGCATGGTCTGGGCGGGCAGCTCGCCACGGTTCAGGCTTTCACGGGCACGCAGCGCCGTGGCCAGGCCGGCGACGCGCAGCACCAGGACGCCGAGCATCGAGCCGAGAATGATCAGCAACAGGGCCGGGAAAAACCCGATCGCGCTGCTGACTTGAACGAATACGAACAGCTCCAACACCGGGAACAGCAGAAAGAGCAATAAAAAAGGGCGCATCAAATGGTTCCTCAACGCAAGAATGCCTTGCCAGTCCACCTTAGATGACGTCGCCGTTTCGTGAATTCAAGCGTCGGCGCTGGCTTTTTTCGGCCAGGCCTCGGCGTGGGCCAATGAAACCAGGGCTTCGCGTACTTGTGTCGGCGTGTTGCAAGGCTCCGCAAACGGCAACCAATATAAGGATTGGCCGATACGCAAGTGCATGCCTTCGCTGTCGATGCCGGCCAATTGGGCGGGCTCGGAGGTGGGCAAACCGCTGAGATCGACGTAATGGGCAATGGCCTTGGCGTGATCGCTGTTCATGTGCTCGATCATGCTGCGCTCGGCCTTGCCGGCGAACGGGTTGACCAGGGTCAACTGGTCGACCCAGTGAATCGCGCCAAAGCCACCGATGTACCGGTGGCGTACGGGTTTGAGTACCCAGAAGTCGAAGTCGTGGGCCTTGTGGTAGTTGGCCGAATCCGGGAAGTAGCGGTAATAACGCTCGGCCGCCGCCTCGATGGCGTCGCCCTCCTCCAGTTTTTCCGCTTCGGCCAGGTAGGTCAGGCGCCCGACGGCCTGCACATCATCGGCCTCGCGTTCCCCCACCAGCAGCGAACACTTGGGGTCTTTCTGCAGGTTGTGGGTGTGCTGGGCGATACGGCTGATCAGGATCAACGGGCGACCCTGCTCGTCGAGGCAATACGGTACGACCGAGCCGAAGGGGAAGCCGGGCATGGCTTTGGACAAAGTGGAGAGAGCCCCACGGTATTCCTTGAGCAACAGCTCTCGGGCGTTCTTGGCAACCTGTGCGCTCAACGTATGACTCCTCGGGTATTCAGCCGCCCATGGCATATGGGAATGGATCTCAACGCAAGGTAATCATTATCGGCAAAGGTTGCCAAGCAGGTTTTGTTCGACCGTGTTACCAGGCCACGCCGAAGCCCGCGGTGTAGCGGGTCTTGCTCAGGCTGCTGTCGGAGTCGCCACTGATCACGTCGCGCTCGGCCTTGAGGTTGAGAGAGGCCCACTCGGTGACTTTGTAGCGCAGGCCCATTTCCGCATCCAGCGAGTACTCAGCAGGACCGTCGATAGGCTTGCCCACTTCACCATTGGTAAAGAATTCAACGGTCTTGCCCACCAGGTAGCGGTTGTAGTTCCACTTCATGGCCAGGGAATAGAAGTTGTCCTTGCCGCCGTCGGCGTATTCATAGTCGGTGCGGTTGACCAGCGAGCCCAGGGAGAACGCACCCAGCTCATCGTCCCAGAACTGGTAGCCAGGGCCGGTACCGACGGTGCGCTGGCGCGAGAGGTCTTCAACCTTGTCACGCTTGTAGGTCAAGCGCCCCTGCCAGAACCAGTGTTCGGTCAGGAAGCGGTCGAGATCGTATTCCAGGGCCCAGTTGTCGGTGGTGGTGACATCGTCCTGGAATTCGCGGTTGTACTCGCCCTGTCCGGTATGGCGCCATTGACCATGGCGTGCGGTGGTCTTGAAATCGATGTCGTAGTCGTTGGTGTCTTTGTCGGCGCGTTTATAGTCCAGCGCCATGTCCACATTGCCCTTCCACACCAGGTCTTCGATCACAGGCTTGGGCTTGATGATCTGCTGGATGCTTGCCAAGTCCACCGTCTTGGGCGCTTCACCGTTGGCTAACACCACCTTGCCATCCTCCGCTGCTTTCAGGGATTTGGCTTTCTCGCCGGTGTAGGCGTCCTGCTTGACCAGCAACTCCTGGTCGCTCTCCAGGGTTTTCACCTGCTTCCAGTCCACGGGGATGGCACCGGCGTAGTCAGTCTGGATCAGCAATTTGCCGCCATCAAAGACTTTGATCTTGCCAGTCAGACGGTCACCGTTCTTCAACCAGACGGTGTCGGCCAGCAAGGGCGTGGAGGCGCTGAAAACAGCAAGGCACAGCAGGGTTCTGGACAACATAAGCGGGTATGGGGCTCAAGGTTGGCGAAAAGGAGGCATTATCGTGTTAGATAGCTAGGACTGACTCAAGTATCGAGGTCGAGTTCAATGCTCATCGCGATGTTTACCGACGTTTCTTACAAATATGCCGACGATTTAAACGGATAGCCGCTCAATGAATCAACCTGCCGAGTCGCCGCAAAGCCCCGCCGAGATGCGTCGTACCGCGCTGTACCTGACCCTGGCGCAAGTGCCCGAAGGCTGCGTGGTGAGTTACGGCGAGCTGGCTCACCTGGCGGGCCTTGGCCGTGCCGCACGCTGGGTGGGCCGTACGTTGAGCCAACTGCCAGAAGACACCAGGCTGCCCTGGCACCGCGTACTGGGTGCCGGTGGTCGGATAAGCCTGCCGGTGGGCAGTGCCTCGGGTGACGAACAACGGGCGCGTTTGCGCGATGAAGGCGTCACGGTCCGCAACAATCGCGTGGATATTCAGCGCCATGGCTGGCGCCCGGTAGAGCACAGCGGTTAGAGTGCGCGCTTTGTTTCCGCAAATCTGAGGCAGACTCCAGCCCATGCCCCGTAAAACCTGGCGCGCCGCGCTCGCTGCCTATGCCAGCCCTTCGACGTTAGTCCTGTTGTTGCTCGGCTTTGCCGCCGGCCTGCCTTACATGTTGGTGTTCTCGACGCTTTCAGTGTGGTTGCGCGAGGCCGGTGTGGCACGCGAGACCATCGGCTATGCGAGCCTGATCGGTTTGGCGTATGCCTTTAAATGGGTCTGGTCGCCACTGCTCGACCAATGGCGCCTGCCGCTGCTCGGTAAACTCGGACGCCGCCGTTCATGGCTGGTGCTGGCCCAGTCGCTGGTGATCCTCGGATTGATCGGCATGGGCTTCTGCGACCCGCAGAAACACTTGTCCTGGCTGATCGCTATCGCCGTCATCGTGGCTTTCGCCTCCGCCACCCAGGACATCGCGGTCGACGCCTACCGTCTGGAAATCGCCGACGACAGCCGCCAGGCTGCGCTGGCCGCCAGCTACATGTCCGGTTATCGCATCGCCGCGCTGCTGGCCACCGCAGGCGCACTGTTCTTTGCCGAAGGGTTCGGCTCCACCGGTTTCAACTACAAGCACTCGGCCTGGACCGGCACCTACGTACTGTTCGGCGTGCTGATGATTCCGGCGCTGCTGACCACGCTGTTCATGCGCGAACCTGATGTGCCACTGCGCACCCAGTTGCAGGCCGGGCGCTACAGCTTCGTACACCAACTGGCATCGGTGTTCGTGCTGATCGTGCTGCTGGTATCGGTACCGGCAATGTTTACCCAGTTGTTCAACACGGACTTCGGCAGCGTGATATTCCACGGCGTGAGCCTGTGGGATCTGCTGATGGAAGACCGCGCCTTCCTGCGCGCCATCCTCTATATAACCCTCACGTCGCTGTGCCTGTCGGCCATGGGGCGCCGGGGTCTGGCGCCGGTGCTGACACCGGTCAATGACTTCATCCTGCGTTACCGCTGGCAGGCGTTGCTGTTGTTGGGACTGATCGCCACCTATCGCATGTCCGACACCGTGATGGGCGTGATGGCCAACGTGTTCTACATCGACCAGGGCTTCACCAAGGACCAGATCGCCGGGGTCAGCAAGATCTTCGGCCTGATCATGACCCTGCTGGGTGCAGGCATGGGCGGCCTGCTGATTGTGCGCTTCGGTATCCTGCCGATCCTGTTCATCGGCGGTGTGGCGTCGGCCGGCACCAACCTGCTGTTCGTGATGCTCGCCGACATGGGCCCGGACCTGCAGATGCTGATCTTCACCATTTCCCTGGATAACTTCAGCTCAGGGCTGGCGACCTCGGCGTTTGTGGCGTACCTGTCGAGCCTGACCAACCTCAAGTTCTCCGCCACCCAATATGCCCTGCTCAGCTCGATCATGCTGTTGCTGCCACGCCTGATCGGCGGGTATTCGGGGGTAATGGTGGAGAAGTTCGGGTATCACAATTTCTTCATGATCACCTGCCTGCTGGGCGTGCCGACGCTGTTCCTGATCGCGTTGCACTGGTTCCAGGAAAATCGGCGGGCGCGGTTGAGTCCGCCGGCCGAAGACTGACAATGTGGGAGGGGCTTGCCCCCGATAGCAGGTTGTCAGGCGCTTATGTGTTACTGATCCACCGCTATCGGGGGCAAGCCCCCTCCCACATACCCCTCTGCGTTCTGATGCCTGTACTCCAGCAGCCGGCGCCCGTACAATCCCAAGTCATTTCAAGTCCAAGCAACCGACAACGGCCTACCATGCGTACCAGTCAATATTTGCTCGCCACACAGAAAGAAACGCCTTCAGACGCGGTCGTGATCAGCCATCAGCTGATGCTGCGCGCCGGCATGATCCGCAAACTGGCCTCCGGCCTGTACACCTGGCTGCCCATGGGCTTGAAGGTGATGCGCAAGGTCGAAGCCATCGTTCGTGAAGAAATGAACGCCGCCGGCTCTCTGGAAGTGTTGATGCCGAGCACCCAACCGGCTGAACTGTGGCAGGAATCCGGGCGCTGGGAAGAGTACGGCCCGGAGTTGCTGCGCTTCAAGGATCGCCATGGCCGCGATTTCTGTGCCGGCCCGACCCACGAAGAAGTGATCACCGACCTGATGCGCAACGAGCTGAGCAGCTACAAGCAGCTGCCGCTGAACCTGTATCAGATCCAGACCAAGTTCCGTGACGAAATCCGCCCACGCTTCGGCTTGATGCGCGGTCGCGAATTCATCATGAAGGACGCCTATTCGTTCCACGCTGACCAGGCGTCCTTGCAGGTCACCTACGACCGCATGCACCAGGCCTACTGCAACGTGTTTACGCGCCTGGGCCTGAAGTTCCGCCCGGTTGAAGCCGACAATGGCTCCATCGGCGGCGCCGGCTCCCACGAATTCCACGTGCTGGCCGAGTCCGGCGAAGACGACATCGTGTTCAGCAACGGTTCCGACTATGCGGCGAACATCGAGAAAGCCGAAGCCGTGCCACGGGAAACGTCCCGCCCGGCGCCGACCGAAGAACTGCGCCTGGTGGACACGCCGGATACCAAGACCATCGCGGCCCTGGTGGAGAAATTCAATCTGCCGATTGAAAAGACCATCAAGACCCTGATCGTGCGCGCCGAGGAAGAAGGCAAGCTGATCGCCCTGGTGATCCGTGGCGACCACGAGCTCAACGAAATCAAGGCCGCCAACCAACCTGGCGTGGCCAGCCCGCTGGTCATGGCCACCGACGCCGAACTGCGCGACGCCATTGGCGCCGGTGCCGGTTCGCTCGGCCCGCTGAACCTGCCGCTGCCGATCATCATCGACCGTTCGGTCGAGCTGATGAGCGACTTCGGGATCGGCGCAAACATCGACGACAAGCACTACTTCGGCGTGAACTGGGAACGTGACCTGCCGGTGCCGACCGTGGCCGACCTGCGTAACGTCGTGGCCGGCGACCCTAGCCCGGACGGCAAGGGCACCCTGGAAATCAAGCGCGGCATCGAAGTCGGGCACATCTTCCAGCTGGGCAACAAGTACAGCAAGGCAATGAAGTGCGAAGTGCTGGGCGAGAACGGCAAGCCGATCACCCTGGAGATGGGCTGCTACGGCATTGGCGTATCCCGCGTGGTTGCCGCTGCCATCGAGCAGAACAACGATGACAAAGGCATCATCTGGAGTGACGCCCTGGCGCCGTTCCAGGTCGCCCTGGTGCCGCTGCGTTATGAAACCGAGCAAGTGCGCGAAGCCACCGACAAGCTGTATGCCGAATTGACGGCTGCTGGTTTTGAAGTGCTGCTGGATGACCGGGACAAGAAAACCAGCCCGGGCATCAAGTTCGCCGACATGGAACTGATTGGCATCCCGCACCGGATCGTGGTCAGTGACCGCGGCCTGGCCGATGGCAATCTGGAATACAAGAGCCGGACCGAAGCCGAAGCCCAACCGTTGCCGGTGGCTAACGTGCTGTCTTTCCTCCAGGCGCGTATTCGTCGCTGAAAACCAGATCAAGAGAAGTCATGTTCAAGCGAAACACCAGAGCCCTGGGGGGCGCCGCCTTGTGCGGCGCCCTGCTGGTCAGCGGCTGCGCCAACCAGATGTCGCAACGCAGTGAGCACGAGGAGCGGGTCGAGCGTAAGTTGCTCGACCACAGCCTGCAGATCGATGTCGGCGAGCCCAAAGTGCTGGAGCTGCCGCAACGCCGGGTTCGCATTCACGAGCAGAAGACCTTCGAGGTCACCGAGTACGAAGTCACCCGTCGTTACGACCGCTATACCCCTTACCAGCCCTGGCGCAAGCTCTACGAGATGCCCTTGGGTGCAGTCGCCCTGGTGGCGGGCGCGGGCGCCAACGTGGCGAATATCTTCGCCCTCGGCCACCTGCCGACCAGCATGACCCATGACTGGCTGATCTATGGCGTGGACGGCCTCAACCCGTTCATGAACGTGCAATCCCACGGCCGTGCGCAACAGAACCTGGCGGGTATCGATGAAGTCCAGCGCGACAAGCGCGTGGAGTATTCGAGCCTGCCCTGGAGCGAACGCCCGGTGCAGGTCACCGCCGGCAAGCAGACCCATGAGCTGACCACCGACCGCAACGGCGTCCTGCGCCTGAACCTGTTGGACAGCCCATTTGCCGAGCAGGACCTGAACCGCGTCACGACCTTGAAGATCAGTGTGGAAGACGGCCAGGACGATGTGCATTCGGACTCGACCCTGGCGATCAGCAACACCCTGCGCGGCAAGTTGCTGGAAGCCCACGGCCTGATCTACGACGACCTGGAAGACGACGAAGTCAGCCAGTGGGTGCACCGGGTCAAGCGCTTGTCGGAACTGGGCCTGGAAGAAGAAGCCAGCGAACTGGAACAGAGCCTGATCGAACTGACCCGCAATGATCCCGAGTTGCAGCAAGAGTTTCTGCAGGCGCTGACCAAGGATGCGGGGCGGCTCGTCGCAGATCCTGGAGCACGCTGAGCCCCTCAAATTGTTGGCGGTCAAATGTGGGAGGGGGCTTGCCCCCGATTGCAGCGGGTCAGCTATAGATAGACTGGCTGATCCACTGCTATCGGGGGCAAGCCCCCTCTCACAATTTGCTCCCCATTTTTACCACAAGAATTCGAGCTGCTCGTTGCCGTTACTCAGATCCAGCAAGCGCACCCCAATCCCCAGCAACCGCACCGGTTTCCCTCCCCGGTTGAACGCCTGCGTCAGCAACTGTTGATAACTCTCCAGATCCCGCCCTGCCCCCGCCTGCTCCAATGTGGTCTGGGTAAAGTCATGAAACTTCACCTTCACGAACGGCTTGCCGGCCCGGTAACTGCTGTCGATGCGCGCCATGCGCCCGGCCAGGGTTTCCATCAGTTCGGGGAGTTTGGCCAGGCAGCTTGAGAGATCCGGCAGGTCGACATCGTAGGTATTTTCCACACTGATCGATTGCCGACGACTGTCGTTCTGCACCACACGGTCATCGATCCCACGCGCCAGGCTCCACAGCCGCTCGCCAAAACTGCCGAATTCGCGCACCAGCGCCAGTTTGTTCCACTCGCGCAGTTGCAGGCAGTCTTCAATGCCCAGGCGTGCCAGTTTATCGGCCGTGACCTTGCCCACACCGTGCAACTTGCTGACCCGCAACTGCGAGACAAAGTCTTCGACCTGGTCCGGGGTAATCACAAACAGGCCGTTGGGCTTCTTCCAGTCGCTGGCGATCTTGGCCAGGAACTTGTTCGGCGCCACGCCTGCGGACACGGTGATGTGCAGTTGGTTGGAGACACGGCGACGAATGTCCTGGGCGATGCGCGTGGCGCTTCCGCCAAAGTGCGGGCTGTCGGACACATCCAGGTAAGCCTCATCCAGCGACAGCGGCTCGATCAGGTCGGTGTAGTCGCGAAAGATCGTCTGGATTTCCTTGGAGGCTTCCTTATAGGCATCCATGCGCGGCTTGACGATGGTCAGGTCCGGGCACAGCTTCAAGGCATGCCGCGACGACATGGCCGAGCGCACGCCATAGGCGCGTGCCTCGTAGTTGCAGGTGGCGATCACCCCGCGCCGGTCCGCCGAGCCGCCCACCGCCAGCGGTTTTTGCGCCAGGCTCGGGTCATCGCGCATCTCGATGGCGGCGTAGAAGCAATCACAGTCGACGTGGATGATTTTGCGCTGCGTCATATAAACGGGGTGTTTACCTACGGGTGGCCAGTATCGCACTCACACCTGTATATAGCACCAGTAGTTTGAATCTTCCGCCTAAGCGGTAGGAAAATTCCAGGATGAATTTATTTTCTCAATCGGATTTACCCTTCCGATAGAGCTGAAAGCCTCGGCCAGACTGGGCCCGAGGGGTATCAAGGGGCTTTTATAGAGAGCTAAGCGATTGAACCACAAGCGCTTTTCTTTAATTCACAGGTTGACACACCGGCGTTCCTCTGTAGAATGCCGACACACAGACGCGGGATGGAGCAGTCTGGTAGCTCGTCGGGCTCATAACCCGAAGGTCGTCGGTTCAAATCCGGCTCCCGCAACCAAACATCAAGAAAGGCTACTCGAAAGAGTGGCCTTTTTTGTGCGTGCCTGTTTTGGCATGTACGAAAATTGTAAGACAAAAAAATCTTTGCCATCGCGCACTTACGGTGCATGGCCAACATTCAGAGGCCAATTCACACTTATTTGACCCATCGGCCCGATAACGGTTGACACCTCGGCGTTGGACTGTAGAATGCCGCCCACAGACGCGGGATGGAGCAGTCTGGTAGCTCGTCGGGCTCATAACCCGAAGGTCGTCGGTTCAAATCCGGCTCCCGCAACCAAACATCAAGAAAGGCTACTCGAAAGAGTGGCCTTTTTTGTATCCGGTGAAAAAGTTCTTCTGAAACAATGGCATGGCATCTTTCATGAAACCGCGCGCGGTTTGTAGAGTCCATCTCATTGCAAGCTATGCTCAATGCTCAAGCGCTGCCCTCTACGACCAATGGCCGCAGTCGCCGCCCCCGGCGATACGCGTTAATATTTGTAATTATTTTGTCCATAGGGATTGGTAACTTGGCTGGATACCTCCATCCTGTCGCGCACAATCCACGAGGTGATTGATGCGCGCCAACTCGTCTGAAACACAAGACACTGTCACAGCAGAACAACCGATCACACCCACCCGCTTGCGTTGGCTGGATCTGGTGAGCAAGTATCGGCAGCCTATCGGGCTGGCCGTCACCTTATTGCTGTTTGCCATCGCCCTGATCGCCTGCCGCCACCTGCTGCTGGAGCTGGACCTCTACGCGCTCCACGACTCGATCCTGGAAGTGCCCAAGCCAGCCCTGCTCGGTGCGTTTGCCGCAGCCGTTGCCGGTTTTGTCATTCTATTAGGCTATGAGTTCTCCGGCGCCCGCTATGCCGGCGTGAACCTGCCCGCCAAGACCCTGGCCCTCGGTGGTTTCACCGCCTTCGCGATTGGCAATGCCATTGGTCTGTCGATGCTTTCCGGCGGATCGGTGCGCTACCGTTTATATGCACGCCATGGCATCGGTGCATCCGAAGTCGCCCATATGACCGTGTTCGCCAGCCTGGCGCTGGGCACTGCCCTGCCGCCACTGGCAGCATTGGCAACACTGAGCAACCTGCCCGCCGCATCAACCTACCTGCATTTGCCACAAGCGGTGCTGGGCGGTATTGCTGGCGCGGTGCTGCTGTTGTCGGCGGTGTTGTGCATCGGCATTTATCGCCGTCGCCTGCCGGAGCAACCCTACCCGGACAACCTGTTGGTAAAAGCCGGCCGCCGCACCTTGCGCCTGCCGGGCCGTCGCCTGACCTTCCTGCAACTGATCATTACCGCACTGGACGTTGCCGCTGCCGCTACCGTCCTTTATATGCTGCTGCCGGAGGCGCCGCCCTTCGGCCCCTTCCTGCTCGTGTACCTGCTGGCGCTGGCCGCCGGTGTACTCAGCCATGTACCGGGCGGTGTGGGTGTATTCGAAGCGATCCTGCTGGCGGCGTTCGCCGACAAACTGGGCGCCGCGCCACTGGCCGCCGCCCTGCTGCTGTACCGCATGATCTACGTGGTGCTGCCTCTGCTGATCGCCTGCGTGTTCCTGCTGGTCAACGAAGCCCAGCGCCTGTTCCAGACCCAGCAAAGCCTGCGGGTCGCCTCGGGGCTGGCAGCGCCGGTACTGGCCGTCCTGGTTTTTTTGTCCGGCGTGGTCCTGCTGTTCTCTGGCGCCACGCCCGAAATCGACTCACGCCTGGAAAACATCGGCTTCCTGATTCCTCACCGCCTGATTGACGCCTCGCACTTTGGCGCCAGCCTGATCGGCGTGTTGTGCCTGCTGTTGGCCCAGGGCCTGCGTCGACGCCTGTCGGCCGCCTGGATGCTGACCATGGTGCTGCTGCTGGTGGGCGCCCTGCTCTCGCTGCTCAAAGGCTTCGACTGGGAAGAAGCCAGCCTGATGACCATGACCGCGATCCTGCTGGCGATCTTCCGACGCTCGTTCTATCGCGCCAGCCGCCTCACCGAGCTGCCCTTCTCGCCGCTGTACCTGGTGGCCAGTGTCTGCGTACTCGGGGCGTCGATCTGGCTGCTGCTGTTTGCTTACCAGGATGTCCCGTACAGCCATCAGCTGTGGTGGCAGTTCACCCTGGACGCCAACGCCCCACGTGGCCTGCGCTCGCTGCTGGGCGCCGCCGTGTTGCTGGTGATCGTGTCCCTGACCTGGCTGCTGCGTACTGCGCGCCCGGTGATCCATCTGCCGACACCCGATGAACTGGAGCGTGCCAGCAAGATCCTGATGGCCTCTTCCCAGCCTGACGGCGGCCTGGCGCTCACTGGCGACAAGGCGCTGCTGTTCCACCCCAATGATGAAGCTTTCCTCATGTACGCCCGTCGCGGCCGCAGCCTGGTAGCCTTGTACGACCCGATTGGCCCCACCCAGCCACGGGCCGAGATGATCTGGCAGTTCCGAGACCTATGCGACATCCACCACGCCCGCCCAGTGTTCTACCAGGTGCGTGCGGAGAACCTGCCGTACTACATGGACATCGGCCTCACCGCGATCAAACTGGGCGAAGAAGCCCGTGTCGACCTCAAACGCTTTGACCTGGAAGCCAAGGGCAAAGAGATGAAGGACCTGCGTTACACCTGGAACCGTGGCTCGCGGGACGGCCTGTCCCTGGAGATCTGCGAACCGGGCACGGCGCCGATGGACGAACTCAAGGTGATCTCCGATGCCTGGCTGACCGGCAAGAACGTACGGGAAAAAGGCTTTTCCCTGGGACGCTTCAGCGACGACTACCTCAAGCACTTTCGCATCGCGATCATTCGCTTCGAAGGGCGCCCGGTGGCCTTCGCCAACCTGCTCGAGACCTACAACCATGACCTGGCCAGTCTCGACCTGATGCGCGCCCACCCAGACGCGCCCAAGCTGACCATGGAATTCATGATGGTCGGCCTGATTCAACATTATAAGAGTCACGGCTATGCCCGCTTCAGCCTCGGCATGGTGCCGTTGTCGGGCCTGCAACCACGACGCGGCGCCCCGTTGACCCAACGCCTGGGCTCGATGGTGTTCCGCCGTGGCGAGCAACTGTATAACTTCCAAGGTTTGCGCCGCTTCAAAGACAAGTTCCAGCCTGACTGGGAACCCCGTTACATGGCCGTGCCCGCAGGACTTGATCCGCTGGTGGCACTGGCCGATACCGCCGCCCTGATCGCGGGCGGCTTGACTGGATTGGTGAAACGCTGATGATTCGACGCTCCTGGCGGTATGTATTGGCCTTTGTAGTGCTGCTCGCCCTGGTCCTGGGTGGCGGCTATTGGTACTGGAACCGCCCTGCCCCTCAGCCGGTGCTGGAGCAACTGCCCCAGGCCGACGGTTCGGTCATGACCCGGGTGACCCCCAACGGCACGCCGAAAGCCCGCGTGGCCGTGGCCGTAATGGCCGATGAAACCCTGACCGACAGCCAGTTGATTGCCCTGAGCCAAGGCGGCAAGGCGCAGATTGTCCAGGTGGTCCTGCCCAAGGATGACTGCAAGCTGCAGGAACAAGCGCTGCAAGGCGCCCTGGCCCAGCTCAAGGGCCCGGCGACACTGGTCAGCGGCATCGGCCCTGGCGCTGCCCTCGCCTGGCGCTGGCTGGCCACCCAGAACGACGACAAGGCCAACGCCATCTCCGTCGGCTTCGCCCTGGTGCAGGAAGGCTGCAAGGACCCACTGCCGAAGACAGCCGCCCACGGCAACTGGCTGGTGGCCTGGAACGACAACCCTGACGATGAAAGCGCCAGTTTCGTACGCGACACACCGCGCGCCACCACCAGCATCAGCGACTACGACATCCACTACCCGCAAGTACTGAACAACGAGCTGCGCAAGCAACTGGTGGGCTCGGACAATGGCGGCCTGGCAATACCGGTGGTTGAAGTACCGGCCGGCCAGGCCAAGGACACTGTCACCCTGTTCCTCTCCGGCGACGGCGGCTGGCGCGACCTCGACCGTGACGTGGCCGGTGAAATGGCCAAGATCGGTTATCCGGTGGTGGGCATCGACACCCTACGCTACTACTGGCAGCACAAGACCCCGGAACAAAGCGCCAAGGACCTCACCGAGCTGATGCAGCACTACCGTCAGAAGTGGGGCACCAAGCGCTTCGTACTGACCGGCTATTCGTTCGGTGCCGATGTACTGCCGGCCATCTACAACCGCCTGCCGGAAAACGAGCAGCAGCGTGTGGACGCAATCATCCTGCTGGCATTCGCACGCACTGGCAGCTTCGAGATTGAAGTCGAAGGCTGGCTGGGCAACGCGGGCAAAGAAGCGGCCACAGGCCCGGAAATGGCCAAACTGCCGGCTGACAAAGTGGTGTGCATCTACGGCGCCGAAGAAGTCGACGAGAGTGGCTGCACGGACAAGACGGCTGTAGGTGAAGCCATCAAGTTGCCAGGCGGGCATCACTTCGATGAGAACTACCCGGCGCTGGCCAAGCGGTTGGTGGATATCATCGTCAAACACCAAACCAAAACCGAATAAGCCCGAGCCTTACACAAATCAAAATGTGGGAGGGGGGTTGCCCCCTCCCACATTGGTTTTGTGGTGTTGGTGAGATCTAACGCGGCTCGATGTGCGCGATCATCAACTGCACGGTTTCATTCCCGCGAAACTCGTTCACATCCAGCTTGTAGGCCAATTCCACCCAACGCACCGTCGGGTTCGGCCAGACCTCACGGTCCACGCCAAATGCAATGCCATCCAGCTTCACCGACCCGCACTCGCTCTTGAGCACGACCTTCAGGTGCCGCTCCCCCACTACGCGCTGCTCCACCAACTGAAACACGCCATGGAACAACGGCTCAGGGAAGTGCTGCCCCCACGGCCCGGCGTGCCGTAGCGCACGGGCCAGCTCCAGGTGAAACTCTTCCACTGCCAGGGTGCCATCAGACAGCAGGCGCCCGGTCAGGTCTTCTTCGCGCAGTTGCCGACGCACTTCGGCATCGAAGGCTTCGGCGAACAGCGGGAAGTTTTCCTTGGGCAATGTCAGCCCTGCCGCCATGGCGTGACCGCCGTACTTGCTGATCAGGTTCGGATGCTGGCTGGCGACCACCGCCAGGGCATCACGGATATGAAAACCCTGCACAGAGCGCCCAGAGCCCTTGAGCAAACCGTCGCCAGCGTCGGCGAAGGCAATGGTTGGGCGGAAATAGCGCTCTTTCATGCGCGACGCCAGAATCCCGATCACACCTTGGTGCCATTCCGGGTCGAACAGGCACAAACCGTAGGGCATCGACTCCACCGGCAAGTCCTTGAGCTGGGCCAGGGCTTCGCGCTGCATGCCTTGCTCGATGGATTTGCGGTCCTGGTTCATGCCGTCCAGTTGCGCGGCCATTTCACGGGCCGCGGCCACGTCGGTGGTGAGCAGGCACTCGATGCCCAGGCTCATGTCGTCCAAGCGTCCGGCTGCGTTCAAACGCGGCCCGAGGATGAACCCCAGGTCGGTGGAGGTGATACGCGCGGCATCGCGCTTGGCCACTTCCAGGATCGCCTTGATCCCCGGCCGTGCACGACCGGCGCGGATACGTTCCAGCCCCTGATGCACCAGGATGCGGTTGTTGGCGTCCAGAGGCACCACGTCGGCGACGCTGCCCAGGGCGACCAGGTCGAGCAGTTCGCCGATATTCGGTTGTGGCTTGTTCTCGTACCAACCCAAGCTGCGCAGGCGCGCACGCAAGGCCATCAACACGTAGAAGATCACCCCCACGCCGGCCAGCGCCTTGCTGGGGAACTCACAGCCGGGCTGGTTCGGGTTGACGATAGCGTCCGCCGCCGGCAACTCGTCGCCGGGCAAGTGGTGGTCGGTCACCAGCACCTGCAAACCCGCCGCTTTCGCCGCCGCCACGCCTTCGACGCTGGAGATGCCGTTGTCCACGGTAATCAGCAACTGCGGCTCGCGCTGCAGGGCCACCGCGACGATTTCCGGGGTCAGGCCATAGCCGTATTCGAAACGGTTGGGCACCAGGTAATCGACATGGGCCGCACCGAGCAGGCGCAGGCCCAAGGTGCCCACGGTGCTGGCGGTGGCGCCGTCGGCGTCGAAGTCACCGACAATGAGGATGCGCTGGCGTTGCTCCAACGCCGTCACCAACAGGTCCACCGCCGCGTCGATGCCCTTGAGCTGCTGATAGGGAATCAACCGCGCCAGGCTTTTATCCAGCTCGGCCTCGGATTGCACGCCGCGCGCAGCATAGAGGCGGGTCAACAGCGGTGGCAATTCACCGAGAAACGGCAGGACGGCAGGCAACGGGCGGGGATCGATACGCATGGGGTGACGAAAACTTCTCTTCTGATACGGAAATAAAACAGGTGACCGGCGGCGACTCAATCAACCGCGTTCGCCGACCAACCACTGCAACTGCACTTCGTGCTGGCCGCGGTCGTCGGTGACGAAGATCGTGCCTTCGCTGATCATTACATCCCACTTGATCACGCGGGGCATGTCTTTGGCCAGAGTCTCCAGGACTTCCTGCGGCACAGCGGCGATGTGTACGTTTTTCAGGTTGTTTGCCACCGGCACCACCTTGCCTTCCCACACACGCAGGCTGCCATAGGCCAGCAGGCTGGTGCGTTCGGTACGGCGCGAGCACCAGGTGAGGCGGTCGGCATCGGGCTGGCCGACTTCGATCCAGTGCAACACCCGATCATCCAGGCTTTTTTCCCACAGGGCTGGTTCGTCGACATCTGACAGGCCACGCCCGAACGACAACTGCTCGTTGTACCAGAGTGCGTAGGCCAGCAGACGCACGGTCATGCGCTCTTCGGTTTCCGACGGGTGGCGGGCGATGGTCTGTTTGACGCTCTCATACACCGAGCGGTCGAGGTCGGTGAGGTTGAGTTCGAATTTGTAGGTCGTGGACGGCTGGGCCATGAACGGGCTTCTAGAGACAGGGAAAGGCGGCCAGTCTAACCGATGACGAGGCCAATCAACGAATCCTGCGCTGCCCTGGGCTGCTCGCCTATGTTAAAAGGCATCACACCATCGCCCTGCGCAGACAAGGATCCTCATGTCGTTCAATGCCAAACCACTTGCCGGCCTGAAAGTCATCGAACTCGGCACCCTGATCGCCGGCCCGTTCGCCTCACGAATCTGCGCGGAGTTCGGCGCCGAGGTGATCAAGGTCGAATCGCCGGACGGCGGCGACCCGCTGCGCAAATGGCGCAAGCTGTACGAGGGCACGTCGCTGTGGTGGTTCGTGCAGGCGCGCAACAAGCAGTCGCTGACGCTGAACCTCAAGCACCCGGACGGCCTGGCCATTCTCAAACAACTGTTGGCGGACGCCGACATCCTGATCGAAAACTTCCGCCCCGGCGTGCTGGAAAAGCTCGGCCTGAGTTGGGAGACCCTGCACACGCTGAACCCCAAGCTGGTGATGGTACGTCTCTCCGGCTTCGGCCAGACCGGACCGATGAAAGACCAACCCGGGTTTGGTGCAGTCGGCGAGTCCATGGGCGGCCTGCGCTACATCACCGGTTTCGAAGACCGCCCGCCGGTGCGCACCGGCATTTCCATTGGCGATTCGATTGCCGCATTGTGGGCAGTGATCGGCGCGCTGATGGCGCTGCGTCACCGCGAGGTCAACGGTGGCCTGGGCCAAGTGGTGGATGTGGCACTGTACGAAGCCATCTTCGCCATGATGGAAAGCATGATCCCCGAGTTCGACGTGTTCGGCTTTATTCGCGAACGCACCGGCAACATCATGCCCGGCATTACGCCCTCCTCCATCCACACCAGCGCCGACGGCAAGCATGTACAGATCGGCGCCAACGGTGATGCGATCTTCAAGCGTTTCATGTCGGCCATTGGCCGTGAGGACTTGGCCAACGATCCGGTGCTGGCCAGCAACGACGGGCGTGATAGCCGCCGTGACGAGCTGTATGGAGTGATAGATCGCTGGGTGAATTCGCTGCCGCTGGACCAGGTGGTCGACCTGTTGAACAAAGCCGAGGTGCCTGCCAGCCGGATCTACAGCGCCGAGGACATGTTGGGCGACCCGCAATTCCTCGCCAGGGAGATGTTCCTCAAGGCCCGGCTTCCCGGCGGCAAGGAATTCAAGATGCCGGGCATCGTGCCCAAGCTGTCGGACACGCCGGGCAGTTGCGAATGGGTGGGGCCGCAACTGGGTGAACATAACAGCGTAGTGCTCGCTGGCCTGGGCTACGACGCGGCCGCCATTGTGCGCTTGCGCGAGGAAGGCGCGATCTGATGTCCCATTCCGCCAGGCTTTGGCACCAGATGCCCTGTGCCAGATGACTTGCCTGACAAATCGCAGGCAAAAAGAAACCCCAAAGCGTGGGGAGACACTTTGGGGTTAAACGTGGCCTACAAAGACCAGTACAGCAAGGCACAAACACCGGAGCACAATGTTTGCTCTTGCTGTTACAAAGTCTGACCGGCCGCGCTGTAGGAAGTTTCCACAGTTAAACAATTCTTCATGCGGCGGTGGCGTTGCGAGTCAGGGCTGCGTTGCGCAAGGCCGCGATGACCGAAGGCTCCAGACGTCCTTCGGCAATTTTGATGTCACGCAGCAGGCAGTCCACCACATCCACCAGTACGCGCTTGTCCATCAATTGGGCGCGGTCGACGTCACGCTCGACCACGATGGCGCCAGCAGGATTCTTCACGGTTACCAGGCACTCGTCCTGCGCACCAGAGGTGGTCAGCGTAACCTGATAAGGGCTCAGTGCTTCTTCGAGCAATAGGCTGATACTTTCCATCTCGATCACCACTCAATAGTTCGGGAACAATCGTTTCAACGGGAGCTGCATCTATCCTAAGTGACTGTTTGTGACGTAGGAAAGTTCGCTTTATCGTCTTTATGGGGCCGTCAGGGGGTGACGGATTCCAGCATGCGCTTGCAACATGACAACCTAAAAACGACGGCACATAACTGCTTACGCACTGGCAAGTCGTTTTGGGTTTTGCCCAAGGGTCAGATCAGAGGTGGATCCTTTACTCGGTGAGCGCTGGTGACGCTGCCAAGCAGATAAAAGCGCATGTCAGAAGGCCCTTACTGTGAAGGATGAAGACGATGCTGGAACACGACAAAGAGCAAGCTGCGCTAGAGAAGATTCACGCCGACATATCACGCATTTATGCGGAGCAACGCAAACTCGCTGCCGAGACCCACAAGATAACCCGTGAGAATTTCTGGTATCCATTGGGTGTCGTCATGGCCATGTTTACGGCGTTCAGCGCTGTCTTGGCCATCGTGCAGAAACTACTCACGTAGCCGCGCATACCAAGCGGGGCCTGCCATAAACGAAAAACGCCGCTGACCCAGGGAAGGGCAAGCGGCGTTTTTGTCTACGCGGTGTGCCTTACAACGGCTTACCCCGGTTGCCATGCTGGCTCACAAACGCCTGCACGGCCGTCAGGTCATTAGCCAACACCGTGCAACGCTCTTCACGCTCGAACAGGTCGGCCAGGTGCACTGGCAACTCCAGCGCCTTGCCAACACCGGCCTTCTCCACCGCTTCCGGGAATTTGACCGGGTGGGCAGTGCCCAGGATGACCATCGGGATATCCAGGCTGCGACGGCATTCACGGGCGGCCCTCACACCGATGGCGGTGTGCGGGTCGAGCAGCTCGCCGGACTGGGCATAGACGTCTGCAATGGTTTCGCAGGTCTGCGCGTCGTCCACGGCCAGGGAGTCGAACAGCTTGCGGGTTTCGGTCCAGCGCTCTTCATCCACACTGAAACCGCCGCCGCGCTTGAAGGTGTCCATCAAGCCAGCAATCGCCGCACCGTTGCGGCCGTGCATGTCGAACAGCAGGCGTTCGAAGTTGGACGAGACCATGATGTCCATGGACGGCGACAGGGTCGCGTGCAGGGTTTCCTTGACGTACTGGTTGCCGCTCATGAAGCGGTGCAGGATGTCGTTGCGGTTGGTAGCGACGATCAACTGGTTGATCGGCAGGCCCATGTTGCGCGCCAGGTAACCGGCGAAAATGTCGCCGAAGTTGCCGGTCGGCACCGAGAAAGACACTGAACGTGCAGGGCCGCCCAACTGCAGCGAGGCGTGGAAGTAGTAGACGATCTGGGCCATGATCCGCGCCCAGTTGATCGAGTTCACCGCCACCAGGCGCGTGCCTTTCAGGAAGCTCTGGTCGGCGAAGCTGTTCTTGACCATTTCCTGGCAGTCATCGAAGTTGCCTTCGATGGCGATGTTATGGATGTTCTCGCCAAAGATGGTGGTCATCTGGCGGCGCTGCACTTCCGACACGCGCTTGTGCGGGTGCAGGATGAAGATGTCGACATTTTCGCAGTGCTTGCAGCCTTCGATGGCCGCCGAACCGGTATCACCGGAGGTGGCGCCGATGATCACCACGCGCTCGCCGCGCTTCTCCAGCACATAATCCAGCAGACGACCCAGCAGTTGAAGGGCGAAGTCCTTGAACGCCAGGGTCGGGCCGTGGAACAACTCCAGGACCCATTCGTTGCCGTTCAGTTGGCGCAGCGGTGCAATGGCGTTGTGGGAAAACACGCCGTAGGTTTCTTCCAGGATCTTCTTGAAATCGGCGTCCGGAATGCTGCCGGTGACGAACGGGCGCATCACGCGGAACGCCAGTTCGTGGTATGGCAGGCCAGCCCAGGATGCGATTTCCTCTTGGGTGAAACGTGGCAGGTTTTCCGGCACGTACAGGCCGCCGTCCGTGGCAAGGCCTGCCAGCAGGACGTCTTCGAAATTCAGGGCCGGTGCCTGGCCGCGGGTGCTGATATAACGCATGACTGGCTCCTCTAGAGCATTCTTGAACAAGGGCCGCCGAACTTGCGGGGCCCTTGCCGCAAAACCATTAGTTCAGGTGTTCGACGCGGATCCGCACCACCGGCCCGACCACGCCTTGCAGGGCTTCCAGGGCGGCGATGGCATCGTTGATATGCTGTTCGAGCACGCGATGGGTGAGCAAGATCATCGGCACCTGGCCGTTTTGCTCCTCGACTTCCTTCTGCATGATCGACTCGATGTTGATACCGCGCTCAGACAGGATGCTCGCCACCTGGGCCAGTACGCCCGGGTGATCCTGGGCCTGGATGCGCAGGTAGTAGGCGCTTTCGCAGGCTTCGATCGGCAGGATCGGGTGGGCCGACAGCGAATCCGGCTGGAAGGCCAGGTGCGGCACACGGTTTTCCGGGTCGCTGGTCATGGCGCGGACCACGTCCACCAGGTCGGCGATCACCGACGAAGCGGTGGGTTCCATGCCGGCACCGGCGCCGTAGAACAGGGTCGAACCGGCCGCATCACCGTTGACCATTACGGCGTTCATCACGCCATTGACGTTGGCGATCAGGCGGTCGGCCGGGATCAGCGTCGGGTGTACCCGCAGTTCGATACCGGCCGGGGTGCTGCGCGCCACGCCCAGGTGCTTGATGCGGTAACCCAGGGCTTCGGCGTAGTTCACATCGGCGGTGGTCAGCTTGGTGATGCCTTCGGTGTAGGCCTTGTCGAACTGCAGCGGAATACCAAAGGCGATGGACGCCAGGATGGTCAGCTTGTGCGCGGCGTCGATACCTTCCACGTCGAAGGTCGGGTCGGCTTCGGCGTAACCCAGGGCCTGGGCTTCGGAGAGGACGTCTTCGAAGGTCCGGCCCTTCTCGCGCATTTCGGTGAGGATGAAGTTGCCGGTGCCGTTGATGATGCCGGCCACCCAGTTGATGCGGTTGGCGGACAGGCCTTCACGGATCGCCTTGATCACCGGAATGCCACCAGCCACCGCAGCCTCGAACGCCACGATCACGCCCTTCTCACGGGCCTTGGCGAAGATTTCGTTGCCGTGCACCGCGATCAGTGCCTTGTTGGCAGTGACCACATGCTTGCCGTTTTCGATGGCCTTGAGTACCAACTCGCGGGCCACGGTATACCCGCCCACCAGTTCGATCACGATATCGATTTCAGGGTTGGTGGCAACGGCGAAGACATCGTTGGTCATCGCAATACCGGTCGTTTCGAACTGAGGCTTTGGCGAACGCGTGGCAATTTGTGCCACTTCAATTCCACGCCCTGCACGGCGGGAAATCTCTTCAGCGTTACGCTGAAGTACGTTGAAGGTGCCGCCACCGACGGTCCCTAACCCACAGATGCCTACTTTGACCGGTTTCACTGAAGAACTCCCCATGAAACGGCCGACACGAGGTCGGCCGTGGAAAACAGCCGCACGACTGCGGCTTTCAATTAGTGGCCTGTCGACTTATCCACAGGCCATGATCGTCAAAGGTTCGACGATGCTGGTTTATTTGGCACTCAGCGCCAGTTTCGCAACTTGTGGTGCCGGCTGGTAGCCCGGAATCACTTGGCCGTCAGCCAAAACGATGGCCGGTGTGCCGTTGACGCCGATGGACTGGCCCAGGGCGAACTGCTTGGAGACCGGGTTGGCGCATTTGGCAGCCTTGATTTCCTTGCCGTCGACCATCTTGTCCATGGCCGCTTTTTTGTCGGCCGAACACCATACGGCTTGCAACTGTTCGTCACCCGGCGAACCCAGGCCCTGGCGCGGGAACGCTACGTAGCGTACTTCCACGCCCAGCTTGTTCAGCGCAGGCACTTCGGCGTGCAGCTTGTGGCAATACGGGCAGGTGGTGTCGGTGAACACGGTGATGTGGGTCTTGGTCTCACCGATAGCCGGGTACACCACGGTCTCGGCCACTGGAATGCCATTGATCAGCTTGGAAACACCCAGGCGTTCGGCTTTTTCAGTCAGGTTGACCGGCTTGCCGTCCTTCAACTGGAACAGGTAGCCCTGGACGATGTACTGGCCATCGGCACTGGCATACAGCACGCGGCTGCCCTTGAGCTTGACTTCGTACAGGCCGGCCATCGGGCTGGCGCTGATGCTCTCGATCGGGGTGTCGAGTTGCAGGTTGGCCAGGCTCTTGCGGATGGTCTGCTCGGCAGCGTCATCGGCGAAGGCAAAGGTGGAAACCAACGCAATGGCTGCGGCGGCAATAATCTGGGTCAAGCGCATGGGAACTCCTGAAGGCAGATGCAGGGACGCGCAGTGACACTGCCTGGAAACACAGGTCTGGGTCGTCCCCTTTGCTAACCGGCAAAGCCTACCACAGTTGGGCCGCAGGGCAGCCCGCGGCCGGATAAATTGGACGTTTTCAGCCTCGCGGGTGGTGCTTGGCGTGCATATCCTGCAAACGCGCGCGCGCCACGTGGGTGTAGATCTGGGTGGTGGATAAGTCGCTGTGGCCGAGCAGCATCTGCACCACACGCAAATCCGCACCGTGGTTGAGCAAATGCGTGGCGAATGCATGGCGCAGTGTGTGCGGCGACAGCGCCTTGCCGATCCCGGCGACCTTGGCCTGGTGCTTGATGCGGTGCCAGAAGGTCTGGCGAGTCATCTGTTCGCCACGCAGGCTGGGGAACAGCACATCGCTTGGGCGCCCACCGAGCAGTTCGCCTCGAGCATCGCGCATGTAGCGCTCGACCCACACAATCGCCTCCTCGCCCATCGGCACCAGCCGTTCCTTGCTGCCCTTGCCCATTACCCGCAACACGCCCTGGCGCAGGTTGACCTGCTCCAGCGTCAGGCTGATCAGCTCGGTCACCCGCAGGCCACAAGCGTAGAGCACTTCGAGCATGGCGCGGTCACGCTGACCGATGGCTTCGCTGAGGTCGGGGGCGGCGAGCAACGCCTCCACGTCGGCTTCCGACAGGGATTTGGGCAATGGCCTGCCAAGTTGTGGCATATCGACTTGCAGGGTGGGGTCGAGGGCGATCAGCTTTTCCCGCAGCAGATAGCGATAAAAACCACGCACACCAGAGAGGAATCGCGCGGTGGAACGTGGCTTGTAGTTCTGCTCCAGACGCCAGGCCAAGTGGTCGAGGATCAGCTCGCGGCCGGCGTTGATCAGTTCGAGGTTTTTCTCCTGCAACCAGCCATTGAACAGCGCCAGGTCGCTGCGGTAGGCCTGACGGGTGTTGTCCGACAGGCCTTTTTCCAGCCACAGGGCGTCGAGGAAACGGTCGATCAGGGGGTGGTCAATGGCAGGCATAGGGGGCTCGAACAGAAAAGTGGGAGAGGCTGCTGGCATCCTATCTCGGACCTCAAATCGCAGGCACAAAAAAGCAGCCCGTAGGCTGCTTTTTTCTGCATCGGAAAGCTGGACTTAAGCCAGTTTTTCCTTGATGCGAGCTGCTTTACCGGACAGGTCACGCAGGTAGTACAGCTTGGCTTTACGTACGTCACCGCGACGCTTGACGGCCATGCTGTCGATTTGCGGGCTGTAGGTCTGGAAAGTACGCTCTACGCCAACACCGTTGGAGATTTTACGAACAGTGAAAGCACTGTTCACACCACGGTTACGCTTGGCGATTACCACGCCTTCGAACGCTTGCAGACGCGAACGGTCGCCTTCCTTCACTTTCACCTGAACGACAATGGTGTCGCCCGGGGCAAAGGTAGGGATCTCTTTGGTCATCTGCTCTGCTTCGAGTGCAAGGATGATTTTGTTAGTCATGCTGTGCTCCTAAGGTAAGTCAATGGACCTACCATCGATACGTTGTTAACTATCGTCCCGCGCGAGGATGTATTCCTCGAGCAGCTTCTTCTCTTCTCCAGAAAGCGAGCGGCTTTCCAGAAGATCGGCGCGTCGTTCATAGGTCCGACCAAGGGACTGCTGTAAACGCCAACGCCGGATGTGTGCGTGATTGCCACTTAGCAATACGTCGGGAACACGCTGATCCGCATACACCTCCGGTCGGGTGTAGTGCGGGCAATCCAGCAAACCATCCGTGAAGGAATCTTCCTCCGCGGAGTCCACATGCCCTAAAGCTCCAGGCAGCAGTCGTGTAACCGCATCTATCAGGACCATCGCCGGCAGCTCGCCACCGGACAGGACATAGTCCCCAATCGACCACTCTTCATCGACATGAGCTTCAATAAAACGCTCGTCAATGCCTTCATAGCGACCGGCAATCAGGATCAGTGCTTCCTCATTCGCCAGTTCGCGGACCCCAGCCTGTTTCAGCTGACGGCCTTGAGGGGACAGGTAAATCACCTTCGCCTTCTCCCCGGCGGCGGCCTTGGCCTGAACCAATGCGTCTTCCAGGGGCTTGATCTTCATCACCATGCCCGGGCCACCGCCAAATGGGCGATCGTCCACAGTGTGATGTCGATCCGTCGTGTAGTCTCGCGGGTTCCAACAGGTGAGCTGCAACAGCCCCTGTTTCACCGCCCGACTGGTGATGCCGTACTCGCTGATGGCGGAAAACATCTCGGGAAACAAACTGATCACTTCAATGCGCAAATTAGCCACGCTTAGAAGTCCGCGTCCCATTCCACCTTCATCTCGCCCGCTGCCAGGTCGACGGCCAACACACATTGCTCGGTATACGGCAACAGGCGTTCGCGATCATCCAGGCTGCCAGCGCAAGGCTTGACCACCATTACATCATTGGCGCCGGTTTCCAGAAGATGATCGATTTTCCCGAACAGTTGCCCGAGTTGATCAATAACCTTCAGACCTTCCAGCTGGTACCAGTAGTACTCGCCGTCGGTCAATTCAGGGAACAGGTTGCGCGGCACGCAGATCTCATAACCGGCCAGAAGACGAGCTTCTTCACGATCATCAAGACCCTTGAGCTTTGCGACCAGGAACTTGTCGCTCCCGCGTCCACTGACCAGCTCGACCTGTTTCACACTACCCTCGCGCTTGAGCGTCCAGGTTTTGTACTGCAACAGGTTTTCAGTCGGATCAGTAAAGGAATACACCTTCACTTCGCCGCGAACGCCATGAACCGAGTAAATCTTGCCGATAACGATCAAATCATCAGCAACAGCTGGCGTCGCGTTCATATTGCTCAGGCTGCGGCCTTAGCCGAGTCCTTCAACAGTTTTGCAACGCGCTCGGATGGCTGTGCACCCACGCTCAGCCAGTAGGCTACGCGCTCTTGGTTCACGGACAGACGAACTTCTTGACCACGAGCAACAGGGTTGAAGAAACCAACCTGTTCCTTGTGCGAACCGTCGCGCGGGTTGCGGCTGTCGGTTACGGTCAAGTGGTAAAACGGGCGCTTTTTGGAGCCGCCAAGGGCAAGACGGATTGTTAGCATGTGAACATCGTTCCTGTAGTCGGTGCTGCAAATCTAAATGCACAGCGGGCATAGGTGCCCGAAAGGCCGCATATTCTAAGGAATATCCGGACTTTTGCAAATGTCTTTTTCCGGCGCCTATCAGCGTGCCATCCAGATTTGCTATAGAGCCGTCGGTTAAAACGGCGAGTCAGCGCCCGCCAACGGCGGGTTTGCTGGAGATCCCACATCCCTGTGGGTCGGAGCAGGAGCTGGGCCCCCGCTCGAATTCTTTACATCTTGGGCATGCCACCGCCGGGCAACATACCGCCCATGCCGCGCATCATCTTGGCCATACCGCCCTTGGCGGAGAACTTCTTCATCATCTTCTGCATCTGCTTGTGCTGCTTGATCAAGCGACCGATGTCCTGCACCTGGGTGCCGGAACCCATGGCGATCCGACGCTTGCGCGAACCGCTGATCAGCTCAGGGTCGCGGCGCTCGGCCGGGGTCATGGAGTTGATGATGGCTTCCATCTGCTTGAACTGCTTCTCTGCCGCGCCCTGGGCATTGCCCATCTGCGCCAGGTTCACACCGCCGATGTTCGGCAGCTTGTCCATCAGGCCGCCGAGGCCGCCCATGTTCTTCATCTGTTGCAGCTGGTCGCGGAAGTCTTCGAGGTCGAAGCCCTTGCCCTTCTTCAGCTTCTTGGCCAGCTTGTCGGCCTTGTCCTTGTCGAGGGTGGCTTCGGCCTGTTCGATCAGGCTGAGCACATCGCCCATGCCGAGAATGCGCGAGGCGATACGCTCCGGGTGGAACGGCTCGAGCGCTTCACTCTTCTCGCCCATACCGATGAACTTGATCGGCTTACCGGTGATGGCACGTACCGACAGCGCTGCACCGCCACGGGCGTCGCCGTCGACCTTGGTGAGGATCACGCCGGTCAGCGGCAACGCGTCGCCGAAGGCCTTGGCGGTGTTGGCCGCATCCTGGCCGGTCATGGCGTCGACCACGAACAGGGTCTCGACCGGGTTGATCGCGGCATGCAGCGCCTTGATCTCGCCCATCATCTCTTCATCGATGTGCAGGCGACCGGCGGTATCGACGATGACCACGTCGATGAACTTGAGCTTGGCTTCTTTAATGGCGGCGTTGGCGATGTCGACCGGCTTCTGGCTCAGGTCGGACGGGAAGAAGGTCACGCCCACTTCGCCTGCGAGCATTTCCAACTGCTTGATGGCCGCCGGACGGTACACGTCGGCCGACACCACCATCACAGACTTCTTCTTGCGCTCTTTAAGGAAGCGCGCCAGCTTGCCGGCGGTGGTGGTCTTGCCCGCACCTTGCAGACCCGCCATCAGGACGACAGCCGGCGGCACAGCGCTGAGGTTCAGGTCTTCGTTGGCCGCGCCCATCAGGCTTTCGAGTTCGGCCTGGACGATCTTCACAAACGCCTGGCCCGGGGTCAGGCTGCGGGACACCTCGGTGCCCACCGCGCGCTCTTTGACCGAGTTGACGAAGTCCTTCACCACCGGCAAGGCCACGTCGGCTTCCAGCAACGCCATGCGCACTTCACGCAGGGTGTCTTTAATATTGTCCTCGGTCAGCTTGGCCTTGCCGGTAACGTGGCGCAGCGTCTGCGAGAGACGGTCAGTCAGATTTTCAAACATGCGCGATCCTTTCAGGCCCTATTCATAGACCGAGGTAATGGCGGCCCAGGCTGTGGTAAATCGCTATTAAAAACAGCGCTCGGCGAGCCTGCGGCGTGGGCAGGTCGCGGATTATAGCGAAGACTGCGTCCATGCACACCCGCTGTCTGGCCCGGGAGTCTTTCGTGTTGCGCGGGGGTATGCCAAACTCAGCGCCTTTCGGGCTTGCCTAACAGGATTTATGCTCCCTTTGTCACCCAGTTTGCTACCCAGCCTCGCCGCCGCCATCTTGTACGCCGCTGCGACCGTCTATCAGGGCACTCGTCTGGCCCAGGGCACCAAGGCGGACAAACGCCTGTTGGTAGGCCTTGGCGTCCTCGCCTTGCTCGCCCATGCCGCGAGCCTGTTCACGCACTTGATGACGCCGGTCGGCCTGGCCTTGGACTTTTTCAGCGCCGCCAGCCTGATCGCCGCAGCCGTTATCGCGCTGACACTGATGGCCTGCTACCGGATCCCGGTCGAGAACCTGCTGGTACTGCTCTTCCCGCTGGGCATGCTGACGGTGCTGCTGGCGCAATTCGCGCCTACCGGTACGGTGCCGGTGATCGATGAAGAGCCAGGCATCCTTGCCCACATCCTGCTGTCGATCCTGGCCTATGGCATGTTCACCATCGCAGTGTTCCAGGCCTTGCTCCTGCTGCTGCAGGACCACCAGCTCAAGCACAAGCACCCGTCCGGGCTGATCAAGAACTTCCCGCCGCTGCAAACCATGGAAAGCCTGCTGTTCGGCTTCCTGTGGGCCGGCTGGACCTTGCTCTCGCTGTCGCTGATCTCCGGCTGGCTGTTCTTCGAAAACCTGTTCGCCCAGCACCTGGTGCACAAGACCCTGCTGGCCTGCCTGGCCTGGATCGTGTTCAGCGTCCTGCTGTGGGGCCGCAACCGCCTCGGCTGGCGCGGGCACAAGGCGATCCGCTGGACCCTGGCCGGTTTCTGCCTGCTGATGCTGGCCTATTTCGGCAGCAAGCTGGTTCGCGAATACATCCTGCATATCTGACGGGCGGCGATCATGGACAACTTGCCCCTGGAGCCGATGCTCGCGGTAATCGCCCTGCTGGTGTTATGGGCCGCGCTGTTTACTGCCATCGAAGCCGCCCAGCAACACTTGCTGGCCCTGCGCCCCGGAACACGCCAGGGCGACAAGGCCGCCACCCGCCTGAGCTTTCCGCGTAACAGCCTGATCCTGTGCAACAGCCTGTGTCGCGCCGCCGTGGTCATCCTGTGCACGCTGCTGGCCATATACGCCTGGGCGCAGAACGGGCCGTGGCTCGGCTGGCTGATCTCCTGCGCGACCCTGTTGATCCTGGCCGACTACCTGCCCCGCGCCCTGGCCACCCGCTATCCGCAAGCGGTACTGGGCTTCGGCAATACGCTGCTGGGCGTGCCACTCAAAATCGTCTACCCCCTGGCCTGGCTGCTCAATGGTATCAGTCTGTTGCTGCTGCGCCCGTTCGCGCGCAAGACCGGCGTGGTGAAGAAGAGCGACGAACCGCTGCCTGACCATGATGACGAACCCGAACCCGAGATCGCCGAAGGCCGTACCCCCGGCATGCCGGGCATCCACGCTCTGGACAACATCACCGTCAACGACATCCTGGTGCCCCGCAGCGAAGTGGACGGCATCAACCTGGATGACTCGATCGAGGAGATCATCGAGCAGCTGCGCACCTCCCAGCGCACGCGCCTGCCGGTGTTCCACAGTGATATCAACCAGGTCGAAGCCGTGCTCAACACGCGGCAGATCCAGCACCTGTTGCCCGACGCGAGCCTGACCAAAGAGGCGTTGCTCGCGGCCTGCCACGAGCCCTACTTCGTCCCGGAAAGCACTCCGCTGCAACTGCAACTGCTGAATTTCCACAAACAGCAGCGTCGCCTGGGCATGGTGGTGGATGAATACGGCGAAGTACTCGGCATCGTGACCCTGGAAGATATCCTCGAAGAAATCGTCGGTGAATTCGAAAGCGAACAGAGTGCGGACAACCCGCATATCGAAGCGCAACCGGATGGCCGCTACATCATCGACGGCGCCGCCTCGATCCGCGAATTGAACAAGAGCCTGAACTGGCACCTGCCCAGCGACGGCCCCAAGACACTCAACGGCCTGGTCACCGAGGCGCTGGAGACCATTCCGGATTGCGCGGTGTGCCTGAAAATAGGCCGCTACCGCCTGGAAATCCTCGAGACCGAGGACAACCGGGTGAGCAAGGTGCTGATCTGGCATACCAGCCGGATGCCGGTCGCCGCTTAGTTCCCAGACAAAACACAACCACATAATGTGGGAGGGGCTTGCCCTTCCCACATTTTGACTTGTTGTGTGTTCAAACCCCTTCCTATAATCGGGACGGCTTACCAGAGCCCCGCCCGACTGCGTGCTACCCGCACTGAACGCGTCCAGGCACCGCTTTACAGTGTCTGACCGGTGTTCGCTCCCATCCCGAGCCGCCCCGCGCACAACCCTGATCCATGGGTGTTCGACCAATAATAATCCGCGTCCAAACGCGCACTGACCGTCAGGGATATCGCCATGAGCACCACCTACAACGAGGCCGCACCTGCTGCCGCCCCGACCAACTCGACCGCACGGGTCGCCACGGCGAGCATCGTCGGCACCGCCATCGAGTTCTACGACTTCTATATCTACGCCACGGCTGCTGCGCTGGTGATCGGCCCGGTGTTCTTCCCGCAGACCTCCGGCACCGCGCAGATGCTGGCGTCATTCCTGACCTTCGGTATCGCCTTCATCGCCCGCCCACTGGGGTCGGCGCTGTTCGGCCACTTTGGCGACCGTATCGGGCGCAAATCGACCCTGGTGGCCTCGCTGCTGCTGATGGGCGTGTGCACCACGCTGATCGGCTTGCTGCCCGGTTATGACAGCATCGGCGCCTGGGCGCCGATCCTGTTGTGTGTACTGCGTTTCGGCCAGGGCCTGGGCCTGGGCGGCGAATGGGGCGGCGCGGCGCTGTTGGCGACCGAGAATGCGCCCAAGGGCAAACGCGCCTGGTTCGGCATGTTCCCGCAACTCGGCCCTTCGATCGGATTCCTGGCAGCCAACGGCTTGTTCCTGATCCTGGCCATGAGTCTCAGCGATGAGCAATTCCGCAGTTGGGGCTGGCGCATCCCGTTCATCCTCAGCGCGGCGCTGGTGATGGTAGGCCTGTACGCGCGGCTGAAGCTGCACGAAACGCCGGTGTTCGCCAACGCCGTCGCCCAGCACGCGCCGGTCAAAGTGCCGTTGGTGGAGCTGTTCAGCCAGCACTGGCTGCCGGTGTTGCTGGGCGCTGCGTCGATGGTGGTGTGCTACGCGCTGTTCTATATCACCACGGCGTTTTCCCTGAGCTATGGCGTGTCGACCTTGGGCTACAGCCGTGAAACCTTCCTCGGCCTGCTGTGCTTCGCGGTACTGTTCATGGGCTTGGCAACGCCGCTGGCGGCGCTGGCCAGTGATCGTTATGGGCGTAAACCGGTGCTGATTGCTGGTGCAGTCCTGGCGATTCTGTCGGGTTTTACCATGGAGCCGTTGCTGACCCATGGTTCAACCTGGGCCGTGGCGTTGTTCCTGGCGTTGGAGCTGTTCTTGATGGGCGTGACCTTCGCGCCGATGGGCGCCATGCTGCCGGAACTGTTCCCGACCCGCGTGCGTTATACCGGCGCTTCGGCGGCGTATAACCTGGGTGGGATTGTCGGGGCATCTGCCGCGCCGTTCTTCGCGACCAAGCTGGTGGCGATGGGTGGGCTGAGTTATGTCGGTGGGTATGTGTCGGCGGCAGCGTTGCTGAGCTTGATTGCGGTGCTGTGCCTGAAAGAGACGCGGGATAATGATTTGAATCGCGTGGGCTGATAGACCGCTATCGGGGGCAAGCCCCCTCCCACATTGAATGTATTCACAAATCTAACTCTGTGAACTGGATCAAGTGTGGGAAGGGGCTTGCCCCCGATGCTTTCAGAGCTCTACCACCACTGCCTGGGAAGCCCGGGTCGCCTTGGTACGGGCTGCTTCAATCGACTCATCCCGCGCCAACGCCACGCCCATGCGGCGCTGGCCATTCACTTCGGGCTTGCCGAACAGGCGCAGCGCGGTATCAGGTTCGCTCAACGCGGCGCCGAGGTTGGCGAACGCCGTCTGGGTCGACTGCCCTTCCACCAGGATCACCGCCGAGGCCGAAGGCCCGAACTGACGGATCAACGGGATCGGCAGGCCCAGGATGGCGCGCGCGTGCAGCGCAAACTGCGACAGGTCCTGGGAAATCAGGGTCACCAAACCGGTGTCATGCGGGCGCGGCGACACTTCGCTGAACCACACCTGATCCCCCTTGATGAACAACTCCACGCCAAACAGGCCACGGCCACCCAGGGCCTCGGTCACCGCCTTGGCAACGCGCTCGGATTCCGCCAGGGCAATCGGACTCATGGCCTGTGGCTGCCAGGATTCCTGGTAGTCGCCCTTCTCCTGACGATGGCCGACGGGCGCGCAGAAGGTGGTGCCGCCGATGTGACGCACGGTCAGCAGGGTGATTTCGTAATCGAAGTCGATAAAGCCTTCGATGATCACACGGCCTTTACCTGCACGGCCGCCTTCCTGGGCGTAGTCCCAGGCTTTCTGCACGTCCTCGACGCTGCGCAGCAGGCTCTGGCCCTTGCCCGACGAACTCATCACCGGCTTGACCACGCACGGGAAGCCAAGGTCCTGCACGGCCTTGCTGTAGTCTTCGAAGGTATCGGCGAAGTGGTACGGCGAGGTTGGCAGGTCCAACTCTTCGGCGGCCAGGCGGCGGATGCCTTCGCGGTTCATGGTCAGCGAGGTGGCGCGTGCGGTCGGGATCACGGTGAAGCCTTCGGCTTCCAGTTCCACCAGGGTGGCGGTCGCGATGGCTTCGATTTCCGGCACGATGAAGTGCGGTTTTTCCGCCTCGATCACCGCTCGCAGGGCGGTGCCGTCGAGCATGTTGATCACGTGGCTACGGTGCGCAACCTGCATGGCCGGCGCGTTGGCGTAGCGATCCACGGCAATCACTTCAACGCCCAGGCGTTGCAGCTCGATTACCACTTCCTTGCCCAGCTCACCGCAGCCACACAGCAAAACGCGGGTCGCGGTTGGCGACAATGGAGTTCCGATTCGGGTCATCTCAGGTCCTCAGGGGAGCGGATCATTGGGAGAAAGGCCGGCATTTTACATGAACTGCAGGAATAGGCCTCAGTTGGCGACAGCCCGCTTGCGGATGCGCCAGGCCATGATCAGCCACACCACCGTGACCCCGGCGAACTTCGACGCCAGTGCAGTACCCACTACCGCCGGCGTGAGCGCGCCGATCAGGCCGAAGAAGATAAAGGTGTCGAGGGGAATGCTCAGCGCCGAACTGATCCACAGGCGGTCGTGCAGCGGACGCTTGGTGATGCTGAACACCAGCCAGTCGATGCACTCGGACACCGCGAACGCGGTGGCGCTGGCCAGGGCGATGGCCGGGTCGGACGTGACATACGACAGCACCAGCGCGGCCAGCATGGCGATGATTGCGCCATGGCCGAAGCGGGTTTGCACCATGTCGCGCAGGATAAAGACCAGGCCACCCCAGGCGGACCAGATGACATCCAGGTGCGGGGCGGTGGAGAAGGCGAAGTTGATCAGCACGACGCTGCTGATGTAGGCGATCAGGAAGAGCATGGGGATGGACCTGTGAACAAGGGGCACAGGGTACTTCACATTTTGAAATATGTCGTCTGGGATGGCCCTATCGGGGGCAAGCCCCCTCCCACATTTTGACTGCATTCCTACAGACTGAACGCGGCCAACTGTGGGAGGGGGCTTGCCCCCGATAGCGTTGGTTCAGGCGCCGGATTTATTAGAGGCCATAAACACCAATCCACTCGCCACCGCCCGCTCATGACACAACCCCAGCACCACCCGGCGCTCGGCGTTATCCATGCGGCTCCAACGCGTTATCTCATCCACCGTACGCTGGCAGCCGGTGCAAATATCGTCATCGTCCAGCGCGCAAATGCTCACGCACGGCGACGCAACGGGGCGTTCAATCGGATTCATTCTTCCTGCTCGACCAGATCCCGCGCATAACGCTGTGCGTTGTGCACATAGTGCGCGGCGCTGGCTTCGAGCATGCGTTTCTGCGCGTCGGTCAGTTCACGCACCACCTTGCCCGGCGAGCCCATCACCAGCGAACCATCGGGGATTTCCTTGCCTTCGCCGATCAGCGAATTGGCGCCGATGATGCAGTGCTTGCCGATCTTGGCGCCGTTGAGGATCACCGCATTGATGCCGATCAGGCTGTAATCGTCCACCGTGCAGCCGTGCAACATGGCGTTATGCCCAATGGTCACGCCGGTGCCCAGGGTCAACGGGTAGCCCATGTCGGTGTGCATCACGCTGCCATCCTGCACGTTGCTGTTCTTGCCGATCAGGATCAGTTCGTTGTCACCGCGCAACACCGCGTTGAACCACACGTTGGCGCCCTCCTCCAGCTTGACCTTGCCCACCAGCGTGGCATTGGGTGCCACCCAGCTCTGTGGATGAGTCTCGACGCGGGCGTCGCCCAGGCGGTATTTCATGGTTTTTCCTCACGGCGTTGCCATTCAAGCGATGGCTCAAGTATTGATGAAGCTCTTGGGTGGCTGGTGCAGGCTGATCTTGGCATCGTCATAGAGCAGATTGATCAGCTCGACGATCATGATGGCCGTCAGCCCCCAGATCTTGTATTCGCCAAACCGATAGCTGGGCACGTACCAACTGCGGCCCTGGTAATCGATCCGGTGGGTATGTTCGCGTGGGTCTTGTCGGAAGAAGTCCAAGGGCACGCTGAAAACCGCGGCAATCTCGGCATCGTTGGCCAAGTACTCGACGTAATCGGGGATCACGCCGACATACGGCGTGACCCGAATGCCATGCAGCGAGATCAAGGGGCTCAGCGGGCCGATCACTTCGACCAGCCCGGGCGGCAGGCCGATTTCTTCTTCGGCCTCGCGCAGCGCGGTGAAGATCAGGTCCGGGTCTTCGGGGTCGCGCCGCCCGCCCGGAAAGGCCACTTCGCCACCATGGGTCGACAGGCCACTGGCGCGCAGGGTCAGGATCAGCTCAGGTTCGTCACTGCGGGTAATCGGCACCAGCACCGCAGCCTCGGGGAAACGCCCGTCGGTTTCAAGCGTGTGGGGGGTGTGGTTGCTTACCCGGCGAAGTAGCTCGTCCAGCATGAGTCATCTCGGTCTGTTGGCTACCTTGCATCATGCACCAAAGCTCGCGGGTGCCCAACCCCAAAACCCGCCCGGTGTCGCTAAACGACAACTTGTTGCAGCGCCCTGCCCGTCACGCCAAGATAGACGCACTTTCCAGGAACCCCAGCATGAATTTCTGCAGCCAGTGCGGTAAACCGGTTACCCAACGCATCCCCGAAGGCGACGGCCGCCTGCGCTTTGTGTGTGATCACTGCTCGACCATCCACTACCAGAACCCCAATATCGTCGCCGGCACCGTGCCGGTATGGGGCGATAAAGTGCTGCTGTGCCGCCGCGCCATCGAGCCGCGCCTGGGCTACTGGACGCTGCCCGCCGGCTTCATGGAAAACGGCGAGACCGTGGAACAGGCCGCCATGCGCGAAACCCTGGAAGAAGCCTGCGCCCGCGTGCACAACCTGAGCATCTACACCCTGATCGACGTGCCGCATATCAATCAGGTGCATATTTTCTACCGCGCCGACCTGCTTGACCTGGACTTCGCCGCCGGCCCCGAAAGCCTGGAAGTGCAGTTGTTCGACGAAGCCGACGTCCCTTGGTCCGAGCTGGCGTTCCGCACGGTCGGGCGTACCCTCGAATACTTTTTTTCTGACCGTCGGCAGCAGGCCTTCCCGGTGCGCAGCGAGGCTGTAGAGCCGCGGGTGTTGCCCGCTCCATGACTAGGGATACCGTTTTAATGCGTTGGTTGCTTGCCCTTATCTGCCTGTCGTTCGCGACCCTGTCATCAGCCTCGACCGTGGAAACCCTGGGCGGCAAGACCGTCGAAAAGGTCCTGGTGCTCAAGTCCGCCCATCAGTTGCAGTTGATCAACGACGGCAAGCCGCTCAAGACCTACCGCATTTCCCTGGGCAAGAACCCCAAGGGCCACAAGCTGATCGAGGGTGACCGCCGCACGCCAGAGGGCCTGTACTGGATCGACTGGCGCAAGACCAGCGACCGCTTCAACCTGGCCATGCACATCTCCTACCCCAATATCAGCGACGCCGCCCGCGCCCGCCGCGAAGGCGTGAAGCCCGGCAGCATGATCATGATCCACGGCACGCCCGACAGCGAAGAGTACCCGGAACAGTGGTTCCATACCCTGGACTGGACCGACGGCTGCATCGGCATGCGCAACGTGGACATGCGCGAAGTGTGGAACCTGGTCAAGGACGGCACCCTGATCGAGATTCGTCCGTAATCTCGTACCGTTCGTAAAATAATTCGAAAAAAATCCCGCCCCCCCTCTGTGCCCGCCGGTGAATACCAGTTCACCCCTGCGGGCTGCGCCGTTCTGTGCGCGATAAAGACCTCTCTAATACCACTTCATACCAGGCCTCATTGTGGAGCCTTTAAACCGCTGCTTGCACCGTTTTAGCTGCATTGACATGGTATTTAAGTGGTATTAATTTCCGGCCAATACCGGGCGACAACACTCCAATAACCGCATCGGAAACCTGACAGATGAACCCCATCCTGGCCCTGCGCCCCGACGATAAACAATCCACGCCGCTGTACCTGCAATTGGCGCGCAAACTGGAAGCAGCGATCCATGCCGGCCAGTGGACCTCCGAACAGGCCCTGCCCTCGGAGCGCGTCCTCAGCGAGCAATTGAGCATCTCGCGAGTCACCGCTCGCAAGGCGCTGGAAGTGTTGTTTGCCCAAGGGCTGATCCGCCGTAATCAAGGCTCCGGCACCTATATATCGCCACGCTTGGAACAGCCGCTGTCGCGCCTTTCGGGGTTCAGCGAGATGCTGCGGCTCAAGGGTTTCGTGCCCAGCTCCCAATGGCTGGAACGAGAACTGACCCAGCCGACCCACGAAGAGATGATCCGCCTGGGCCTTTCGCCCGCCGATAAAGTGGCACGCCTCAAACGCTTGCGTAAGGCGGATGACACGGTGATGGCGATTGAAATGAGCACCCTGCCCGCCTCGGTACTGCCGCACCCGCAAGGCATTGGCAATTCGCTGTACGAATACCTCGAAAGCATCGGCAAACCCATCGTGCGCGCCCTGCAGCATGTGCAGGCGATCAACGCTTCCGACGAGTTCGCCGCGCTGGTGGGCATCGCCCCCGGCACCGCGATGCTGCTGATGACCCGGGTCGGCTACACCGCCGACAACACACCGATCGAAATCACCGACACCTACTGCCGCAACGACTACTACGACTTCGTCGCAGAGCTGCGCCGCCATGACTACTCCGCTGAACTGCGACTCTAGAGAACTGCCCATGTCCGAAGACAACATCCTCACGCCCAGCGGCTGGATTCGCGGCCGCCTGGTGCATCAGCACGGCAAGGTGATCGCCATCGAAGGCACCCCTTGCGACCCGACTGACAACGACCTGCCCTACCTGCTGCCGGGTTTTATCGACCTGCACGTCCACGGCGGCGGTGGCAAGGACATCATGGAAGGCAGCGATGCCTTCGAGACCATCACCCGCACCCACGTGCGTTTCGGTACGACTTCTCTGCTGGCTACGACCATGACTGCGCCGGTGGATGAAATCTCAAGCGTACTCGGTCAGCTCGGCACCTTCTGCGAACGGCGTCCGAAGGGCAGCGCCCGCGTACTGGGTGTGCACCTGGAAGGGCCTTACATCAATCCGGGAAAACTCGGCGCCCAACCCAACTTTGCCCACACCGCATTGATGGCCGAAGTGGAAGCCTATCTGCGCCTGGCGCCGATCCGCGTGATCACCATCGCCCCGGAAATCGCCGGGCATGACGGCCTGATCCGCGCCCTCAGCGAACGCGGCGTGCGCATGCAGATCGGCCATACCCTGGGCAGCTATGAAGAAGGCGTCGCCGCCCTCGCTGCCGGCGCCACCAGCTTCACCCATTTGTACAACGCCATGAGCCCGCTGCATCACCGCGAGCCCGGCATCGTCGGCGCCGCACTGGCCCACGCCAAGTACGCCGAATTGATCCCGGATTTGCTGCATGTGCACCCCGGCGCCATGCGCGTGGCGCTGCGTTCGATCCCATGCCTGTACTGCGTCACCGACTCCACTGCCGCCGCCGGCATGCCGGATGGCGAATACAAGCTGGGCAGCCACACCGTGACCAAATGCCTGGGCGGCGTGCGCCTGGCCGACGGCACCCTGGCCGGCAGCACGCTGACCATGGACCAGGCGCTGCGCAACCTGGTGAAGATCGGCCTGCCCGTCAGCGAAGCCTCACAACGCCTGTCGCAATTTCCTGCGGACTACCTGGGCCTGGAAGAGCGCGGCCGCCTGCAACCCGGCAGTTTTGCCGACTGCGTGCGCCTGGACCGCTCCCTGACACTCACCGACGTAATGGTCGAAGGAGAAACCATTGACTTCAAAAATGCTTGAAGAGGCCCTGGCCTCCTGCGACGCCGTGTCGGCGCAATTGCAACGCCTGGACCCACTGCTGGAAGAAGTCGCCGGCCGCCTGCGCCGCCAGCCGCCGCAAGTGGCGATGACCATCGCCCGCGGCAGCTCGGATCACGCCGCCAGCTACTTCGCCTACCTGGCCATGCAGCACGTGGGCATCCCGGTGGCGTCGTTGCCAATGTCGGTGGTGACCCTGCTGCAAGCCCCGTTGAAAGTCAGCGGCCAAGTGGCGTTCGGTTTCTCGCAGTCGGGGCAAAGCCCGGACCTGGTCAACAGCTTGCGCCTGCTGCGCAAACGCGGCGCCCTGAGCATTTCGCTGGTCAACGCTGAAGACTCACCGCTGGAAGCCGCCTGCGAATTCCACGTGCCGCTCTGCGCCGGGCCGGAGCAAAGCGTCGCCGCCACCAAAAGTTTTATCGCCACACTGAGTGCCAGCGCGCTGCTGATCGGCCACTGGAACCAGGAAGCCGACTTGCTGCAAGCCTGCCGCGCCTTGCCGGACGAACTGCGTGCCGCCGCCAGGCAGGACTGGACGGTCGCCATCGACGCCCTGCGCGACTGCCAGCAACTGATGGTGATCGGTCGAGGCGCCGGTTTTGCCATCGCTCAGGAAGCGGCGCTCAAGCTCAAGGAAACCTCGGCGATCCAGGCCGAAGCCTTCAGCAGCGCCGAGGTACGTCACGGGCCGATGGCACTGATTGGCGACAACTACCCCCTGCTGGTGTTCGCCCCGCGCGGCGCCGAGCAAGCCGGCCTGTTGAGCCTGGCCGCCGACATGCGTCAACGCGGTGCCCGCGTGTTGCTGGCTGCGCCGGACGATATCGCCGAGCGTGACCTGACCCTGAGCCGCGCCGAACATCCGACCCTGGACCCGATCCTGGCGATCCAGAGTTTCTACGTGATGGCGGCAGGTTTGGCCGAAGCCCGGGGCATGGACCCGGACCAGCCGCGTCACCTGAGCAAAGTTACCCGCACTCACTGAGTCGCGTTTTCCTGATGAGTACCGTGCCCATGTCCAACAACAATAATGACCTGACCCTCAGCGCCCCCCTCAGCGGACCGGTGCTGGCCCTGGGCAACGTTCCCGACGAAGTGTTCGCCAGCGGCGCCATGGGCGACGGCATTGCCATCGACCCGTTGAATGACTGCCTGCATGCACCCTGTGACGGCGTGATCATCCACGTCGCCCGCACCGGGCATGCACTGACGATCCGCGCTGACAACGGTGCCGAGGTGTTGATGCATGTGGGCATCGATACGGTGGAACTGAACGGCGAAGGCTTCGCCTTGCTGGTGAAGGATGGCGCGCGGGTAAGCAAGGGCCAGGCGCTGGTGCAGTTTGAGCTGGACCGCATTGCACGCCAGTGCAAGAGCCTGGTCAGCCTGATCATCCTGACCAATGGCGAGCGCTTCGAGTTGCGCTCGGTGGCGGCTAGAACGGTCAAGGTCGGCGAGCCGTTGTTGCAGATCGTGGCGCGTTCGGCAGCGTCGGTGTCGACGCCTGTGGATAACTCGGCGGGTGAAGCCAGCGCCCGCGTACGCATCACCCATCGCGGTGGTTTACATGCCCGCCCGGCGGCGTTGGTGCGCAAGGCTGCGCAGGGTTTCAGCAGCCAGGCCTCGCTGCACTTTGGCAATAAAACCGCCTCGTGTGACAGCCTGATCGGTTTACTGGGCCTGGGTATCGGTGAAGGGGATGAGGTGCGTGTGAGCTGTCGCGGCAAGGATGCCGAAGCGGCGGTGCAGGCAGTGATCGCGGCCTTGTCAGCCGTCGTCAAGGAAGAACACCACACCCCGGTGGCAGCCGCGCCCCGTCGGGTCAATACCGAAGTGGGTGTGTTGCAAGGCGTGTGTGCCGCGCCGGGCCTGGTCTGCGGGCCATTGTTCCGCCTGACCGGTATCGAACTGCCGGCAGACACCGGCAAGCATGCTGCCGACGAGCAACTGCAACGCCTGGATGCCGCCCTGGAGCAGGTGCGCAGCGAAATCCGCAGCACCCTGGATCATGCGCGCCAACGCAAGAACGTCGAGGAAGAAGACATCTTCGCCGCCCACCTCGCCCTGCTGGAAGACCCGACCCTGCTGGACGCCGCCACCGGCGCCATCGAGCACGGCAGTGCCGCCACCCATGCCTGGCGCGACGCGATCCAGGCGCAATGCGCCGTGTTGCTGGCCCTGGGCAAACCGCTGTTTGCCGAACGTGCCAATGATCTGCGGGATTTGCAGCAACGGGTAATGCGCGCATTGCTGGGTGAAGCCTGGCACTTCGAATTGCCCGCAGGGGCGATTGTCAGCGCCCACGAACTGACCCCGTCCGACCTGCTGCAACTGAGCGCGCAAAATGCCGCAGGCATCTGCATGGCCGAAGGCGGTGCCACCTCCCATGTGGCTATTTTGGCCCGTGGTAAAGGCTTGCCCTGTGTGGTCGCGCTGGGCGCCGAAGTCCTCGATGTGCCCCAGGGCCAACGCGTGGTCCTCGACGCCGCCAACGGCAGGCTGGAACTGGCGCCCAGCGATGCGCGCCACGCCGAAGTACACCAGATTCGCGATACGCAGAAACTGCGGCGCCAGCAACAACAGGCCCAAGCCCGGCAGCCGGCACGCACCGCCGATGGCGTGAGCATCGAAGTTGCCGCGAATGTTGCCTCCAGCGCCGAAGCCTTGGTGGCGTTTGAAAATGGCGCCGATGGCGTCGGCCTGCTGCGCACCGAGTTTCTCTTCGTCGACCGCCGCACCGCGCCGGACGAACAGGAACAACGCCAGGCCTACCAGGCCGTGCTGGATGCCATGGGCGACAAGTCGGTGATCATCCGCACCATCGACGTGGGCGGCGACAAGCAACTCGACTACCTGCCACTGCCGGTCGAGGCCAACCCGGTGCTGGGCCTGCGCGGTATCCGCATGGCCCAGGTACGCCCGGAACTGCTCGACCAGCAACTGCGGGCGCTGCTGCAAGTCAGCCCGCTGGAGCGCTGCCGCATCCTGCTGCCGATGGTCAGCGAGGTGGATGAGTTGTTGCAGATTCGCCAGCGCCTGGACGAGTTGTGCGCTGAGTTGGAACTGACCCAGCGTCCCGAACTGGGCGTGATGATCGAAGTGCCCGCCGCCGCGCTGATGGCCGAGCAGTTGGCCAAACATGCCGACTTCCTGTCCATCGGCACCAATGACCTGTCCCAGTACACCCTGGCCATGGACCGCGACCACGCCGGCCTCGCCGCGCGCGTTGATGCGCTACACCCGGCGCTGCTGCGGCTGATCGCCCAGACCTGCGCAGGCGCGGCGCAACACGGGCGCTGGGTTGGGGTCTGCGGCGCCCTCGCCTCCGACCCGCTGGCCACGCCGGTACTGGTCGGCCTGGGGGTCAGCGAGCTGTCGGTGAGCCCGCCGCAGATCGGAGAAATCAAGGACCGCGTCCGCCACCTGGACGCGGCGCAATGCCGGCAACTGAGCCAGGGCCTGCTCAACCTGAGCAGCGCCCAGGCCGTTCGCCAAGCCTGTCAACACCACTGGCCGCTGAGCTGACAACAACAAGAAAAAAGGAGACTCGCCATGTACCAACATTTCATCGAAGGCCTGCAACGCCTGGGCCGTGCACTGATGCTACCGATCGCGATCCTGCCGATCGCCGGCCTGTTGCTGCGCCTGGGCGACACCGATCTTTTGAACATCGCGGTGATGCACGACGCCGGGCAGGCGATCTTCGCCAACCTGGCGCTGATCTTCGCCATCGGCATCGCCGTGGGTTTCGCCCGCGACAACAACGGCACGGCGGGTTTGGCGGGTGCGATTGGTTACCTGGTGATGGTTTCCACGCTCAAGGTGATGGACTCGACCATCAACATGGGCATGCTTGCCGGTATCGCCAGTGGTTTGATGGCAGGCGCGCTGTATAACCGCTTCAAGGACATCAAGCTGCCGGAGTACCTCGCGTTCTTTGGTGGGCGACGGTTCGTGCCGATTGTCACGGGGTTTTCGGCGGTGGCGCTGGGCGTGATCTTTGGCCTGATCTGGCCGCCGATCCAGCACGGCATCAACAGCTTCGGTGTGCTGCTGATGGAAAGCGGCAGCCTGGGCGCGTTCGTGTTTGGCGTGTTCAACCGCCTGCTGATCGTCACCGGCCTGCACCATATCCTCAACAACATGGCGTGGTTCGTGTTCGGCACCTTTACCGACCCGGTGACCGGTGCCGTGGTGACCGGCGACCTGACCCGTTACTTTGCTGGCGACCCCAAAGGCGGCCAGTTCATGACCGGCATGTTCCCGGTGATGCTGTTCGGGCTGCCAGCGGCGTGTCTGGCGATGTACCGCAATGCGCTGCCGGAACGGCGCAAAGTGATGGGCGGGATTTTCCTGTCGATGGCGCTGACGTCGTTTCTGACCGGGGTGACCGAGCCGATTGAATTCGCCTTCATGTTCCTCGCGCCGTTTTTGTACCTGATCCATGCGGTGCTGACCGGCCTGTCGATGGCGGTCACCAATATGCTGAATATCCACCTGGGCTTTACCTTCTCCGGTGGGTTTATCGACATGGTGCTGGGCTGGGGCAAGTCCACCAATGGCTGGCTGGTGTTCCCGGTAGGCCTGGCGTATGCGCTGGTCTATTACAGCGTGTTCAGCTACTGCATTCGCCGGTTCAACCTGAAGACGCCGGGGCGTGAGGATATCCAGGTGGTGCAGGCTGAGGTGATGACAGATAACCAGCGCGCCACGGCCTACATCCAGGCCTTGGGCGGTGCACAGAATTTGCTGAGTGTCGGCGCCTGCACCACGCGCTTACGGTTGGACATGGTGGATCGCAACAAGGCGGTGGATGCGGAGTTGAAAGCGCTGGGTGCCATGGCGGTCGTCCGGCCAGGTAACGGCGGCAGTTTGCAGGTGGTGGTCGGGCCGATGGCAGACAGCATTGCCGATGAGATTCGCTTGGCCATGCCTTCGTTTGTTGCCAGTGTGCCCGTGCAACCGGCGCCTGTGGATAAGCCCGTAGCAGTGAATGTGCAAGAGGCTGAGAAATGGCTGAATGCCTTGGGTGGCCGAGGTAATGTTCGCCAGTTGGAAGCGGTGGCGATGACGCGGTTGCGAGTGGAGTTAGGGGATGACTCGGAGTTGTCTGAAGCTGACCTGACTGCTCTGGGTTGCCAGGGTGTGAGCCAGCTGGAAAGCGGTGTTTGGCATTTGTTGATTGGTGACAAAGCGTCGGGCTTGGGTGACGCGTTGGAGCGGTTGGTCAGCGGTCGCCAGATTGGGGCTGGGGCCTAACAAATCTTGGCCTGAACAGCCCCCATCGCGGGCAAGCCCGGCTCCCACATTTTTATCTGTGAATACATTCAAGATGTGGGAGCCGGGCTTGCCCGCGATGAGGCCCTGACAGCCGACAAAAAACCCGCTGGCCAAACTGGCCCAGCGGGTTTCTTGTTTTTGCAGCGTGCGAATCAAAAATCCGCCAACTGCCACACCTCATACGCCGGTGTCTCGTAGGGGTGACTAAGTTTCAACGCAGCCACAACCGCCACAATCAACTCATCCGCCACCACCAGCTCAACCTTCCACTCTTCAACCACTTCAACCTGGCCCACCTGCCCGATAAACGGCTGACTGCCGTCCAACGCGCGGAATTGGCCCTGGCCCAGCACTTGCCAGGCGCAGCTGTCGTAGTTGCCGATGCGCCCGCCACCCGCTGCGAAGACAGCGGTTTTCACCGTCTCCACGTGGCTGTCGGGCACGAAGAAGCTGAGCTTGTACACGGCCTTAGTTCACCCACACGCGCGCGTTGCGGAACATGCGCATCCAGGCGCCGTCTTCGTTCCACTCTTCCGGACGCCATGAGTTCTGCACGGCGCGGAATACACGCTCCGGGTGCGGCATCATGATGGTCACGCGACCGTCGCGGCTGGTAAGGCCGGTGATCCCGCGCGGCGAGCCGTTCGGGTTGGCCGGGTAGGTCTCGGTGACCTTGCCGTGGTTGTCGACGAAACGCAGGGCGACGGTGCCGGACAGGTCAGCTTCAAGCAACGCTTCTTCACTGGCGAACTCGGCATGGCCTTCACCGTGGGCAATGGCGATCGGCATGCGCGAACCGGCCATGCCTTGCAGGAAGATCGAGTTGGACTCCTGCACCTGCACCATGGCAACACGGGCTTCGAACTGCTCGGAACGGTTGCGTACAAAGTGCGGCCAGAACTCGCTGCCTGGGATCAGTTCGCTGAGGTTGGACATCATCTGGCAACCGTTGCACACACCCAGGGTGAAGCTGTCGTTGCGCTCGAAGAAGCCCTGGAACGCATCGCGCGCACGGCTGTTGAACAGGGCCGACTTGGCCCAGCCTTCACCGGCACCCAGCACGTCGCCGTAGGAGAAACCGCCGCAGGCCACCAGGCCCTTGAACTCGTTGAGGTCAACGCGACCGGCGAGGATGTCGCTCATGTGCACGTCGATCGCATTGAAGCCAGCGCGATCGAACGCCGCCGCCATTTCCACCTGGCCGTTGACGCCCTGCTCACGCAGTACGGCAACTTGTGGACGAATGCCTTTCTTGATGTAAGGCGCGGCGATGTCCTGGTTGACGTCGAAGCTGAGCTTGGTGCTCAGGCCCGGGTTGTCTTCTTCCAGGATCACGTCGAATTCCTGCTCGGCGCAGTCGGCGTTGTCACGCAGGCGTTGGATCTGGTAGCTGGTCTCGGCCCACTGGCGTTGCAGCAAGCGGCGCTGGCCGGCAAACACCGTGTCGCCATTGAACGAGATGTTGATCTCGCCGTTGTTGATCGGCTGGCCGATCACCGCCACGCAGTCGTCCAGGCCAGCGGCGCTGAATTGGGCGAGTACGTCCGGGGTCGCGTCCTGGCGAACCTGGATCACTGCGCCCAGCTCTTCGTTGAACAGGATGCCGTTGATCTCGGACGCATCCTCGGCAACGCTGTCGAGCACGATATTCAGGCCGCAGTGACCGGCGAAGGCCATCTCGACAACGCTGGTCAGCAAGCCACCATCGGAACGGTCGTGGTAAGCCAGCAGGTGACCGTCGGCGTTGAGGCCCTGGATCACGGCAAAAAAGGCTTTGAGGTCTTCGGCGTCATCGACGTCCGGAGCCTGCTTGCCGAGCTTGCCATGGGTCTGCGCCAGGATCGACGCGCCCATGCGGTTCTGGCCACGGCCCAGGTCGATCAGGATCAGGTCGGTGGTGCCCTTGTCCATGCGCAGTTGCGGGGTCAGGGTCTGGCGGATGTCGGTAACCGGTGCAAAACCGGTGACGATCAGCGACAGCGGCGAGGTGACTGTCTTGTCGACGCCGTCTTCGTTCCAACGGGTGGCCATGGACATGGAGTCCTTGCCCACCGGAATGGTGATGCCCAGCTCAGGGCACAGTTCCATGCCGACCGCCTTGACGGTGTCGTACAGGCGCGCATCTTCACCCGGGTGGCCGGCAGCGGACATCCAGTTGGCCGACAGCTTGATGTCGGACAGCTTGCCGATGCGCGACGCCGCGATGTTAGTGAGGGTTTCACCGATTGCCATGCGGCCTGACGCCGGCGCATCCAGCAGGGCCAGCGGCGTACGTTCGCCCATGGCCATGGCTTCACCGGTGTAGACGTCGAAGCTGGTGGCGGTGACGGCAACGTCAGCCACCGGCACTTGCCACGGGCCGACCATCTGGTCACGTGCCACAAGGCCGGTGATGGTGCGGTCGCCGATGGTGATCAGGAAGCTCTTGCTCGCCACGGCCGGGTGGTGCAGCACGCGTTCGATGCTGTCGGCCAGTTCAAGTTGGCTTGGGTCGAAGTCATCGCCCAGCTCGGCTTCACGTACCGCCGAACGGTGCATGCGCGGGGCTTTGCCCAGCAGCACTTCAAGCGGCATGTCCACCGGGCTGTTGCCGAAGTGGCTGTCGGTGACGGTAAGCTGCGGTTCGGCAGTGGCTTCGCCGACCACGGCAAACGGGCAGCGCTCGCGTTCGCAGATGGCCTGGAAGCGCGCGAAGTCTTCTGTGCCAACCGCCAGTACGTAGCGTTCCTGGGATTCGTTGCTCCAGATTTCGTGCGGGGCCATGCCCGGCTCGTCGTTTGGAATGTTGCGCAGTTCGAAGCGGCCACCCCGGTCGCCATCGTTGACCAGTTCCGGGAAGGCATTGGACAAACCGCCCGCGCCGACGTCGTGGATGAAGCTGATCGGGTTCTTGTCACCCAACTGCCAGCAACGGTCGATGACTTCCTGGCAGCGGCGTTCCATCTCCGGGTTTTCGCGCTGTACCGAAGCGAAGTCCAGGTCTGCCGAGCTGGTGCCGGTGGCCATGGAGGACGCCGCGCCGCCGCCGAGGCCGATCAGCATCGCCGGGCCGCCGAGCACGATCAGCTTGGAGCCGACCAGGATCTCGCCTTTCTTGACGTGTTCTTCACGGATGTTGCCCATGCCGCCGGCCAACATGATCGGCTTGTGGTAGCCGCGCACTTCATCGCCACGCGGGGTGGTGATGGATTGTTCGAAGGTCCGGAAGTAACCGGTCAGCGCCGGACGCCCGAATTCGTTGTTGAACGCAGCGCCGCCCAGCGGGCCTTCGATCATGATGTCCAGCGCGGTGACGATGCGCTCAGGCTTGCCGTACGGCACTTCCCACGGCTGTTCGAAACCCGGGATCTGCAGGTTGGACACGGTGAAACCGGTGAGGCCCGCCTTGGGCTTGGCGCCGCGACCGGTAGCACCTTCGTCGCGAATTTCGCCGCCGGAACCGGTGGCTGCGCCCGGGAACGGGGCAATCGCGGTCGGGTGGTTGTGGGTCTCGACCTTCATCAGGATGTGCACCGGCTCCTGGACCGCGCCGTACTGGCGGGTCTCAGGGTCCGGGAAGAAACGGCCGGCGACGGAGCCGACGATCACCGAGGCGTTGTCCTTATAAGCAGAAAGAACCCCTTCGCTGTGCATCACGTAGGTGTTCTTGATCATGCCGAACAGGCTTTTTTCCTGGCTTTCGCCGTCGATGTCCCAGCTGGCGTTGAAGATCTTGTGACGGCAGTGCTCGGAGTTGGCCTGGGCGAACATCATCAGTTCGATGTCGTGCGGGTTGCGCTTCAAGCCGTTGAAGGCGTTGACCAGGTAGTCGATCTCGTCTTCGGCCAGGGCCAGGCCCAGCTCGGTGTTGGCCTTCTCGAGGGCGGCGCGGCCACCGCCGAGCACGTCAATCGCGGTCAGCGGCTTGGGCTCGGCATGGCTGAACAGGCCGGCAGCCTGTTCCAGCTGGCTGACGATGATCTGGGTCATGCGGTCGTGCAGGCTGCTGGCGATCAGCTCGGCGTCGGCATCGCTGAACTGGCCCGCGACGTAGAAAGCGATACCACGCTCCAGACGCTGGATTTTCTCCAGGCCGCAGTTACGGGCGATATCGCTGGCCTTGCTCGACCAGGGCGAGATGGTGCCGAACCGTGGCAGCACCAGGAACAAGCGGCCATCAGGCTCTTGGACCGGAACGCTTGGGCCGTACTTCAGAAGGCGTGCGAGCACTTGCTGTTCGTCGGCGTTCAACACGCCGGTAACGTCGGCGAAGTGAGCAAATTCAGCGTACAGGCCTGTAACAGCTGGAACCTTCTGGCTCAGTTGCTCAAGGAGCTTGCTGTGGCGAAAGGCAGAAAGGGCAGGAGCGCCGCGCAGGATCAACATCTTCGGGACAGCCTCGGGAAGGGGGTGTGCTTTGAGGCCGTGCATTCTAGCGTAAACCGCCGCCAACGGCACCCGAAACGCTACCGGTGGCTGCCGCCGAACGTCAGTTGGCCGGATTGCACCCCTTTCGCCGGGTCATGAGGGGCATTCGGCGCAGTTATTTTAACCGTCACAATCCCTCGCCAAGCCGCGTTTCTGCGGGTTGCAGCACAGTTTTGCCGGCGCTAGCAGACAACGCCCACGCTGTCGAGATATGGCGCCGTGGGCCGTTTGCGTATACTGCGCAGATGTTCTCCCCAACGGCTTTGCGACCGCGATGCGCCAAATGGCTCATCGCCACCGGACTCTTCCTGATGCTCAGCGCCTGTGTTGATAAACCCAGCACGCTCGAGCGAATCAAGGAGGATGGCGTCTTGCGGGTGATCACCCGGAACAGCCCGGCGACTTATTTCCAGGACCGCAACGGTGAAACCGGTTTCGAGTACGAACTGGTCAAGCGCTTCGCCGACGACCTGGGCGTGAAGCTGGAGATCGAGACCGCCGACAACCTCGACGACCTGTTCGGCCAGTTGGGCAAACCCAACGGCCCGGTCCTCGCCGCCGCCGGCCTGGTCAGCAGCGAACAGCGCAAGGCGCAGGTACGTTTCTCCCACCCTTACCTGGAAGTCACTCCGCAGATCATCTACCGCAATGGCCAGTCCCGCCCGACGAACGCGGCGGACCTGGTGGGCAAGAAGATCATGGTGCTCAAGGGCAGCACCCACGCCGAACAATTGGCGGCGCTGAAGAAGCAGAATCCTGCAATTGAATACGAAGAATCCGACGCCGTTGAGGTAGTCGACCTGCTGCGCATGGTGGACGAGGGGCAAATCGATCTGACCCTGGTGGACTCCAACGAAGTGGCGATGAACCAGGTGTACTTCCCCAACGTACGCGTGGCGTTCGACCTGGGCGACGCCAGCAACCAGAGCTGGGCTGTCGCTGCCGGTGATGACAACAGCCTGCTCAACGAGATCAACAGTTACCTGGATAAAGTCGAGAAGAACGGCACGTTGCAGCGTCTGAAAGACCGCTACTACGGGCACGTCGACGTGCTCGGCTATGTGGGTGCCTACACCTTCGCCCAGCATCTGCAGCAGCGTTTACCCAAGTACGAGAAACACTTCCGCGCCTATGCCAAGGAAGAAAAGGTCGATTGGCGCCTGCTGGCCGCCATCGGCTATCAGGAATCGCTGTGGCAGCCGGCCGTCACCTCCAAGACCGGCGTGCGTGGCCTGATGATGCTGACCCAGAACACCGCCCAGGCCATGGGCGTGTCCAACCGCCTGGATCCCAAGCAAAGCATCATGGGCGGCGCCAAATACCTGGCCAAGATCAAGGGTGAACTGGACGACAGCATCGCCGAACCGGATCGCACCTGGTTCGCCCTCGCCGCCTACAACGTTGGCACCGGCCACCTGGAGGATGCGCGCACGCTGGCCAAGCGCGAAGGCCTGAACCCGAACAAGTGGCTGGATGTGAAAAAGATGCTGCCGCGCCTGTCGCAGAAGCAGTGGTACAGCAAGACCCGCTACGGCTATGCGCGAGGCGGTGAGCCGGTGCACTTTGTGGCAAACATCCGGCGTTACTACGACATCCTCACCTGGGTGACCCAGCCGCAGCTGGAGGGCAACCAGGTGGTCGAAGGCAACTTGCATGTGCCGGGTATCGACAAGACCAAGCCGCCGGAAGACAACCCACAGTTGTAAGAACACAGCAAAACCCAGTGGGAGGGGGCTTGCACCCCGATAGCGGTGTGTCAGCTACAAATAAGCTGACAGATACATTGCAATCGGGGGCAAGCCCCCTCCCACATTTTGATCTCTATTTGGATTAGAGACCGGTGAGCAGATGGACTACGCCGCCTGTTAACACCATCACCCCTGCGACACCGGCCGCCTTCAACGCCACCTCATCCAACCGCCCCGCATCCTGCAACTGCACCCGCACCCGCGTCAGCGCCACACGCTGCTGCGTTTTGAGGTTGTCCGCGCCGCCCAACGCGCTGATTACTTCGGCCGGCAATAGACTCTGCGTCGGTGTTGCTACGGTCTCGGCAATCAAATCCGGCGTCAGGGCTTTCCAGAACGCCCGCTGTAATTTCTCGAACATGCTCAAAGCTCCATGACAGGTGAGGTTTCAACGGTGGCTGCGTGATATTGGCGCAAGGCCTCACGCACCTGGGCGGCTTCTTCCAGGCCCAGTACCTGACGGGCGATGATCTGGCAGTCGGCCAGGTCCAGTTCGCGCACGGTGGCCTTGATGGTGGGGATCAACGGCACGCTGACCGACAACTCGTCCACGCCCAGCCCGATCAGCACCGGCACGGCCAGCACTTCGGAAGCCAGCGCACCGCACACCCCCACCCACTTGCCATGGGCATGGGCGGCCTTGACCGTGGTGGCGATCAGGCGCAGCACCGCCGGGTGGAAACTATCGGCCTGGTTGGCCAGGCGCGGGTGGTCGCGGTCCATGGCCAGGGTGTATTGGGTCAGGTCGTTGGTGCCGATGGAGAAAAAGTCCACATGGGGCGCGAACACATCCGCCATCAGCGCGGCGGACGGCACTTCTATCATGATGCCCAGCTTCGGCAGCTCGGTAAGCCCCAGCGCCAGTGCTTCCTCTTCAAGCATCCTGCGGGCCAGGTGCAGCTCCGACAGCAGGCTGACCATCGGCAACATGATGTGCAGCCGCGCAAAGCCTGCGCTGGCGAGGATCGCACGGAATTGTTCGCGCAGCAGCTCAGGACGCTCCAGGCACAGGCGGATACCGCGCAGGCCGAGGAACGGGTTGGTTTCGGCGTCCATCGGCACATAGGCCAACGGCTTGTCGCCGCCGACGTCCAGGGTGCGCACCACCAGGTTGCGCTCGGTGCCCAGGGCACGGGCGATGGCGGTGTAGGTGGCCGCTTGTTCATCGGGGCCTGGCGCACGGTTGCGATCCAGGTAGAGGAATTCCGAGCGCAGAAGGCCGACACCTTCGCCACCCAGGGTCAGGGATTGCTCCACCTCCTGCAACGAGGCCACGTTGGCGGTGACTTCGACGTGATGGCCATCGCGGGTTGTGGCGGACAAAGACGCCTGTGCCACATCGCGCTGATGGCGGAGCGCCTGTTGCTTGCGCGCAATGTCCAGTTGCTCGATTTCGGCCAGGTCCGGCTCCAGGTGCAGCTCGCCCTTGTCGGCGTCGAGCAACACCTGTTTGCCATTGGCCAGCCCCAGTACCTCGGTTGGAACACCGCAAATGGCCGGTAGGCCGAGGGCGCGGGCAAGGATGGCGACATGACTGGTCGCGCCGCCGCCAACGGTGACGAACCCCAGCACTTTGCGGGTATCCAGGCTGGCCGTCTGCGAAGGGGTCAATTGCTCGGCGATCAGGATCGCGCGCTCCGGCAAGTCCCAGGCGTTGTCCTGAATACCCAGGATCAGTTTCAGCACACGCTTGCCGACATCGGCCAGGTCTGCCGCGCGCTCGGCGATCAGCGCGTTGCCCAGCCCCTGGAATAGCTTGACGGTCGCGAGCGTGGCACTGTTCCAGGCAAACGCGGCGCTCTTGCCCTCCGCCAACAAACGGTGGGCTTGTTCCAGCAAGGTCGGGTCTTCGAGCAATTCTTGGTGAGCGCGGAAAATCTCGGCCTGGGCACTGCCGGCAGCCTTGTCCCGTAACGCCTGCAATGCCTCAGTGGCAGCCAGCAGGCCACGCGCCAAGGCAGCACGTTCGGTGGCTTCCCCCGTGCCTTGCTCAGTGATGGTCAGTTCAGGCTCAGTCACTTGAACAACCTGGCCAAACGCCGAACCCGGCGATGCACACACGCCCCGCAGCACGGTCGCCGACGACTGAATTTCGACGGGCTCGGCAACGCTCGCAATTACCTCGCCACAACCTTCAGCCAACAAGGCCACCAGCGCCTTGATCGCCTCTTCGGCATCTTGCCCTGCTGCGCTCACCTGCAAGCTGTCGCCCCGTACCGTTTGCAACGCCATGATTGCCACCAGCGACTTGGCGTTAGCGCTCTGGGTTTGCTTGTGCAGGTAGATGCTCGCCTTGAACCCCTTCGCCGCCTGGGCGAACACCGCCGCCGGCCGGGCGTGCAAACCGTTGGCATTGGGTAAGGTCAACGGCTTGGAGAACAGCGCATCGCCCTCCTCCTCGTCCACTGCGCCAACGGCTTCACCGGGGGATAACTGCAGCAACGGCTGGCCGACCTCCACACCATCGGTGGCCAACACGCTGAACGGCTCGCCGCTGACCACCAGCATCAAGGTCAGCAGACTGCGCGCATGGAGCGCCACGTAGTCGGCATCGAATTCGATCAACGGCTGCCCGGTCTCCACCCGCTGGCCTTCCTGCACCAACCGGGTGAAGCCCTTGCCCGCCAGGTTCACGGTGTCCAGGCCAATGTGCATGAGCACCTGGACGCCGTTGTCGTCGGTGATGCTGACGGCATGACCACTGTCCTGGATATTGCTGATCGTCCCGGCCAATGGCGCGCAGAGGGTCTGCGACGTGGGGTCGATGCACAGGCCATCGCCGATCAGGCGGCTGGAGAAGACCGGGTCGGGCACCTTGTCCAGCGCCAGCAGCACACCCGACAAGGGCGCCAGTAATTCCAGGGGTTGAGTTGTGGTCATGACTTCACCTGTTGTTTTGTTCCGTAGATATCATTGAGCGGAGGAAGGGTCACTTCCACCAATACTCAACCTGCACACCAACGTTCGACCCATGCCGCGCCGTGCCATACGAGCCGGTATCGGACAACGCCGACCCCGCCGCCAATTCATTCGCCGCACGTTTGGCCGCTTCGTTCCAGGTGGCATAGGTGTAGTACAAGCGCACCTCCGGCCGCGCCCAGAAATCCGGGCCTTTGGGCGACCAGGTCGGAGCGAAGGTGAATTTGCTCAGTTTGCGCGTCCCGCCCGTAGCCTCGACCTGATCATGCCCAAGCTCGGCGACCAGTTTGAACTGTTCGCTGATGGCGTACGCCGGACGCACACCGAGGGACATCCAGGTCTGGTCCTGGCTGCCCGGACGAATATCCTTCTGGTACACCGCTTCGATCTGCCCACCGAAACGCGGGGTCACCTGCCAATCGAAAAACTCCACGGCGCGGTAACTTTTGCTGCTGTTGTCCAGCAAGGTATTGCCGGTGTAACCCAGGCCGGTGCCGGGGCCTTCGCCGTACTGCAAGGCGAACTTGTTCTTGCCGCCCAGGAAAGGTTTTTGCACGTGCTGCGCGGTGAGCGCCCAACCGCTGTTGGTGTCGCGCCCGCCGGCTTTTTCGATGTAGCTCAGGCCCAGTTCCAGCTCGCCGCCGGGGTTGGTCTTGAAGCCCGCGACGTTGAAGTCGTGACGGGTGGCGTATTCCTTCTGGTACAGGTTGTCCTTGCGGGAAATGGCATAGCTGTACTTGAGGTCGCCGATCAGCACGTCCTCGATACCACCGCCCGTGGCGCTCTGGTTCCAGTAGTAGAAGTCGGAGATATGGATGTCGTTACGTTTGTAGTAACGCCGGCCGGCCCACAGCGAACCGCCATTAAGGGCTGGCAGGTTGGACCACTGCGCATACATCTGCGGCATGCGCGCGGTGCCGTTGTTTTCGCCCTGGAACTTCAGCGCGCGGTCGTACTTGTTGTAGAGCGATGCCATGGCATCGACGCTGAGCACCGAGCCGTCGTCGAGGGTGAGCAGGTCCTGGCGCAACTCCAGTTCGGCGTACTGCTCGCACTCGTTGCCCAGACGGTATTTGGTTTGCGCCCCGGGTAATTGGAAACACTGCTGTGGGCCACTGCCCGTCGACGTCCCCGCGCCACTGCGCACGTAACCCGCAAATTCCAAGGCTTGAACGCCAAGAGGCAGGCTTAGACAAGACGCAACGAGGCCCAGCTTTATTGTTGTTTTCATAAAGCACTCCGATATTTTTATTATGTTTTTTGCAGCGCCCCGTGCTCCCACACGGGGTTACAGCGGGTCTCAGTCCTTGAGGTGCAGCACGAACGATTCGTAAGGGCGTAATGCAACCGTGCCCGTTCGCGCCGGGCAGTCGGGGTAGTTACTGATCAGCAGGCGTTGTTCAGTCGCCTGGTTGATCACGTTGTCCGGCAGTTGGATTTCGCAGGGCGTGCCGTAGAAGTTGTTCAGCACCAGCAGGCGTTCGCCATGGCCTTCGCGCAGGTACGCCCAGACTTGCGAGTGGCCTTGCAGCAGCTCGCGATAAATACCTTCCTGGATCAGCGGTTCATGACGGCGCAACGCAATCAATGCGCGGTAGTGATGCAGCACGGACTCGGGGTCATCCCGTTGGCTTTCGACGTTGATGATGGAGGCATTGGCCGGAATGCCGATCCAGGGTTCTCCGCTGCTGAAACCGGCATTCCTGTCGGCATTCCACTGCATCGGCGTACGGCCGTTATCGCGGGACTTCTGCATGATCGCCGCCATGCTCGACGCCTCGGATTCCCCCGCATCACGCTTGAGTCGGAAGATGTTCAGGGTCTCCACATCGCGGTACTGTTCGATCCGGTCAAAGCCCGGATTGGTCATGCCCAGTTCTTCGCCCTGGTACACATACGGCGTGCCCTGGAGAAAGTGCAGCGCGGTGGCGAGCATCTTGGCCGAGACCACGCGATGTTCACCGTCATTGCCGAAACGCGAGACCACCCGCGGCTGGTCGTGGTTGCACCAGAACAGCGCGTTCCAGCCGCCACCGGCCTGCATGCCCAGCTGCCAGTCAGAGAAGATCTGCTTGAGCTGCAGGAAGTCGAAGTCAGCCTTCACCCACTTCTGCAGGTTCGGGTAATCGACTTTCAGGTGATGAAAGTTGAAGGTCATCGACAGTTCTTTCGACGCGGGATTGGAGTAGCGAATGCAGTGCTCGAGGCTGGTGGACGACATCTCGCCGACATTGATCAGGTCATGTCCCTCGAAGACTTCGCGGTGCATTTCCTGCAGGTATTCATGCACGTTCGGGCCGTCGGTGTAGAAACGGCGGCCGTCGCTGGTGTCCTCGGGGAAATCGGCGGGCTTGGAGATCAGGTTGATCACATCCAGGCGGAAACCGCCCACGCCCTTGTCGCGCCAGAAGCGCATCAGCTTGAACACCTCGGCGCGCACCTTGGGGTTGTCCCAATTCAGGTCGGCCTGGGTGTGGTCGAACAGGTGCAGGAAGTACTGGCCGGTTTGCGCCTCGTATTCCCAGGCCGAGCCGCCGAACTTGGACTCCCAGTTGTTCGGCTGGTCGCGCCAGATGTAGAAGTCGCGGTACGGATTGTCCAGGCTGCTGCGTGCCTGCTGGAACCATTCGTGCTCGATGGAGGTGTGGTTGACCACGATGTCGAGCATCAGCTTGATGCCGCGCTTGGCCGCTTCGCTGATCAGCAGGTCGCAGTCGGCCATGGTCCCGTAGCTGGGGTCGATGGCGTAGTAGTCGCTGATGTCGTAGCCGTTGTCGCGTTGCGGCGAGCGCAGGAATGGGGTGATCCACAGGCAGTCCACGCCCAGCCATTTGAGGTAGTCGAGCTTGTCCACGATGCCCAGCAGGTCACCGGTGGCGTTACCCGCGTGGCTGTGGAAGCTTTTGGGGTAGATCTGGTAGATCACCGAGTGTTGCCAGTCTTGCATGGTGGGTTCCTTCAGTTGATTGCTGTGCAGGCCTTTCGGGCCTCATCGGGGGCAAGTCCCCTCCCACATTTGAAATGCGTTTCAATGTGGGAGGGGGCTTGCCCCGATTGCGATGGTTCAGGCGACGCGATATCCAGGCCGAACAATTTTCATGCTCAACGCACAGGTCAGGACAAACGGCACGACGATCGCGATGACCATCCCGATAACAAAGCTGGGGATGTACTGCGGAATGATCGAAATGAATCCAGGCAAGCCACCGACGCCGATGGCCGACGCCTGCACCTTGTTCAGCGACAGGAAAATGCTACCCAGCGCCGAGCCGAGCAGCGCTGCATAGAACGGGAACTTGAAGCGCAGGTTCACGCCAAACATCGCAGGTTCAGTGATGCCGAAGTACGCGGAAATTGCCGAGGTCGAGGCCATGCTTTTGTCCCGTGCATTACGGGTGGTGTAGAACACCGCGAGCGCGGCGCTGCCCTGGGCCAGGTTGGACATGACGATCATCGGCCAGATGAAAGTGCCGCCCTGGGTGGAGATCAGTTGCAGGTCCACGGCGAGGAACATGTGGTGCATGCCGGTGATCACCAGCGGCGCATACAGCAGGCCGAAAATCGCCCCGCCGACCATCGGCGCCAGGTCAAACAGGGTGACCACGCCTTCGGTGATCAGGATGCCGAGGTGACGGGTCACCGGGCCGATGATGGCCAGGGCCAGCACGCCGGTCACAACGATGGTGGTGATCGGCACGACCAGCAGTTGAATCGCGTTGGGCACCCGCGCCCGCAGCCATTTCTCGATGACGCTCATCACGTAGGCCGCCATCAGGATCGGCAGGATCTGCCCCTGGTAACCGACTTTTTCAATCTTGAACCAACCGAAGATATCGAAGTACGGCAGGCTCTGGCCGTCGAGACCAGCCACCGCCTTGCCGTAGTTCCAGGCGTTGAGCAGGTCCGGGTGCACCAGCATCAGGCCGAGCACGATGCCGAGGATTTCGCTGCCGCCAAACCGCTTGGCCGCCGACCAGCCCACCAGGGCCGGCAGGAACACAAACGAGGTGTTGGCCATCAGGTTGATCAGGCTCCACAGGCCATCCAGGTCCGGATAAGCCTCCAGCAGCGTCTTGCCCTCGATGAACATGCCCTTGGCGCCCATCAGGTTGTTCACGCCCATCAACAGGCCGGCGATGATCAGCGCGGGCAGAATCGGCATGAACACATCGGAGAACACCCGCACCAGGCGCTGCATGGCGTTGGTCTTGTCGGCGCCCTTCTTCTTCACGTCGGCGATGGTCGCGGCGGCGAGGCCGGTCTGTTCACGCAGGGCGGCGTAGACCTTCTCCACTTCGCCGGGGCCGATCACCACCTGGAACAGACCGCCGGTAAAGAACGAGCCCTTGACCAGATCCACCTGGTTCAGCGCGCTGCTGTTGACCAGGCTCGGGTCCTTGAGCGCCAGGCGCAGACGGGTCACACAGTGGGCAGCTTGCTCAAGGTTGTCGCTGCCCCCGAGGTTCTCGAGAATCTCGCGGGCGATATTGGAATAGTCGTGGCTCATGCTTGGGTTCCACTTTGGTTTTTTTTATTGGGGGCAGTCATTGGCAGCACGCCGAGGGCAAAAGTACTCGTCTGTACGAGTTAAAGCAACAACTCGTCTGTACGAGTTACATATTGTTTATTTTTTGTAGGACAGCGCGTCGCTGCAAGCCGCATGAACCAAGGGTCTAATGGACAAACCGCCTCTCTGCCACTAAGGTTCCTGCCTTGACCGCAACCCCGGCAAAGAGCCATCCCCATGAGCAAATACAACCAGATCTATACGGATCTGCTTGCCAGCATCACCACTGAACGCCTGCAACGCGGCACGCGCCTCCCCTCCGAAACCGAACTGATGGACAGCTACCAGGCCAGCCGAGGCACCGTGCGTCGCGCCATCGAGCAGTTGCAGGAGCGCGGGTTTGCGCAAAAGATCCACGGCAAGGGCACGTTCGTGTTGTCGCCCAACCCGATCGAGTTCCAATTGGGCGGCATCGTCAGCTTCCACGAAACCCACGCCGACCTGGGCGACGACGTACGCACCGAAGTGGTCGAATTCACTCAGTTCCCACTGGAAGGCTCACTGCTGCAACACATCGAAGCCGAACCCGGCACCCTGATCACCCGCATCAAACGGGTACGGCGCATCGGTGGCAAACGGGTGATCCTCGACATCAACCACTTCGTGGCCGACGTGATCCCCGGCCTGGACCGCTCGATTGCCGAGCAGTCGATCTACGCGTTTATCGAACAGACCCTGCAACTGCAAATCGCCTACGCCCAACGCACCATCGAAGCCCTGCCGCGCAGCAAGGACGACCAGACGCACCTGGACCTTGAGGGTCAGAGCCATGTGATCGTGGTGAGCAACCAGACGTTTTTGCAGGACGGGCGGCAGTTCGAGTACACCGAGTCGCGGCATACGTTGGATAAGTTTTATTTTTCGGATATTGCGCGGCGGTAAACAAACACCAAAAGCACAAAACCCCGGCACATGACCGTAATGCTGTTCACTTAAGCATTTGAGTCCCGGCCGGGCTTTATAGAGAATCCGATGTCAGACTCCTGGCATCGGATTTTTTTATGCCCATTCAGCAGCAGTTGCTCGACCTCGGCGATCTCTTCAACTTTTCTGACCTGAGCACCTTCACTCAGAACATCCCAATCGAGTGGGTAGCGAGTGCGCTGAACCTTTCGGTGCAAGCCACCATACGGCGGCGCCGCTTGCCGAGTGACCAAGTTCTTTGGCTGGTTCTGGGCATGGCTTTGTTTCGTGATGAGCCCGTCCACGAGGTCGCCAGGCGTTTGAATATCTGCGCGCAAG